>JAGHUC010000129.1 GCA_018065035.1 Candidatus Egerieousia equi
GGCGTTTGGACAGGAAAAGATAACCACCACCGATGCAGACAAGGCTGCCTTTACCAGAATCATGAGCCAGCTTGAAACCGAGAACCAACTGTATGTGCATGACAGAATGGTCAAGGTTGCGAAACTCAGGCTTGGCACTCCATACGTTGCAAGCACTCTTGAAAAGGAACCTGAAAGGCTTGTGATTGACATAGTTGAGACAGACTGCATTCTTTATGTTGAATCCAATCTTGCCATGGCACTCACGGTTAGCAAGGATTTCAATGACTTTGCTGACAATATTCTCAGGCTAAGATACAGAAACGGTGTTGTTGACGGATATGCCAGCAGAATACACTACACCAGCGAATGGTTGCTGCAGGCTGCTGGGCGCGGCTTGCTCGAGGAAATAACCGAGAAGATTGGCGGCCAGAGGCTTGACCAGAGTTTCAGTTATATGAGCACGCATCCTCAAAGCTACAAGCAGCTCAAGAACAACCCGTCGGAAGTTGCAAGGATTGCCGCTGCCGAGGCTGAGCTGAACAAGCATGATTACTATGTCATACCAAAGGCAAGGATTCCTGAGCTTGCCTCACAGATAAAGGATGGTGACATCATCTGCTTCATAGGAAGTACAAAGGGTCTCGACATCACTCACGTAGCCATCGCCTTGTGGGATAATGGCAAATTGACTTTCATGCATGCCTCTCCTAAGTATGGAAAGGCTGTGATCGAGCCTTCGGGGCTTGCCGGCTACTGCAATTCCATCAAGAGCAATGTAGGCATCCGCATTGCGCGTCTGCGTTACTAATTCTTCAATTTAATATAGCAAGCAACACATTTTGGCGGTCCTCCCAGCTTCGCTGGTGCCCTCCCTCTTCGGGAGCCAATGCCGCAAAATGTGTTGCTTGCTATTACTAACTGTCTACTGAAGATTTGTTGAACCGCAGTCCGGCGGCCTGTTCTACTTTCGGCAGATGGTCATTTGCCTTGGAATGCGGGCTCTGCAAAGTTGGGAATCAGGCGAATGTAAGTCCATCGCCGGTGGAAGAAACTTCAACCGTGCTGCCGCTGGTGAGCTGGCCGGAGATGAGCATGGATGCCAGATGGTTCACAAGTTCCTTCTGGAGGAGGCGCTTGATAGGCCTGGCTCCGAAATCAGGGTTGAAGCCCTTTGAACTGAGATATTCCATTGCCTTGCCATCGAGGTGAAGGATTATGTTCTTCTCCTCCAGCATTTCCTTGATTCCGTTGAGCTGAAGTTCAAGTATTCTCCTTATGTCCTCGCTGCCGAGCTTGCTGAATATGATGGTTTCATCTATACGGTTCAGGAACTCGGGTCTCATGCTGCGTTTGAGCAGTTCGTTCACCTTCTCCCTCCAGCCGTTTTCCTCACGGGCGATTATATCGCTTCCGAGGTTGCTGGTCATGATGAGGATTGTATTCTTGAAATTCACGGTACGGCCCTTGCCGTCGGTGAGCCTTCCATCGTCGAGCAGCTGGAGAAGCACGTTGAACACATCGGGATGAGCCTTTTCTATTTCGTCGAAAAGAACTACTGAATAAGGTTTGCGTCTTACGGCTTCGGTCAGCTGTCCTCCCTCATCGTAACCTACGTATCCCGGAGGCGCTCCCACGAGCCTTGTGGCGGCAAAACTCTCCTGGTACTCGCTCATATCAATTCGGGTGATCATGTTCTCATCATTGAACAGGAACTCTGCCAGAGCCTTTGCCAGTTCCGTCTTTCCCACGCCTGTTGTTCCAAGGAAAAGGAACGAGCCAAGAGGCCTCTTTTCGTTCTGCAGACCTGCCCTTGAGCGTCTTACAGCATCACTGACTGCAGCGATGGCTTCGTCCTGGCCAACAACCCTTTTGTGTAGCTCCTCTTCAAGATGAAGCAGTTTCTCCCGCTCGCTGCTGAGCATACGCTTTACAGGAATGCCTGTCCATTTTGCAACCACCTCTGCAATATCCTCAGGATTGACCTCCTCGTTGATGAGCGGATTTGGATTCTTTGCAATCTGTGCGGTAACTTCATCTATTGACTGCTGAAGTTTGGCTATCTTGCCGTACCTTATTTCAGCAACCTTTCCGTATTCACCGGCGCGTTCGGCAGCATCGGCCTGAATCTTGAGGGCGTCAATCTCCTGCCTTGACTTCTGGACAGTATCAAGGAGCTTCTTCTCCCCTGCCCACTGCTCGTCAAGCTTGGTTTTCTCCGTTCTCAGACTTTCAAGCTGCGCTGAAATTTCATCGAGTTTAGGACTTTTGCCCTCACGTTTGATTGCTTCCTTCTCAATCTCCAGCTGCTTGATTTTCCTGTTGAGTTCATCAATAGGTTCAGGGACCGAATTCATTTCCAGCCTCAGCTTTGAAGCGCTCTCATCAATGAGGTCTATCGCCTTGTCAGGGAGGAATCTGTTGGTAATGTACCTGTGGCTCAGATCAACGGCTGCAATTATTGCGTCATCAGTGATCTTCACCTTGTGATGGTTCTCATATTTTTCCTTGAGTCCCCTGAGTATGGAGATGCTCTCCGCCACGCTCGGCTCATCAACCATGACCATCTGGAAACGCCTCTCAAGAGCCTTGTCCTGCTCGAAGTATTTCTGGTACTCATCAAGTGTTGTTGCGCCAACTGTCCTGAGTTCGCCTCTTGCCAGAGCAGGTTTAAGGATATTCGCGGCATCCATTGCGCCGCTGGTCTTTCCTGCGCCCACCAGGGTGTGTATCTCATCTATGTAAAGGATAATATCACCATTGCTGGCAACAACCTCGCTTACAACGCCTTTCAAACGTTCCTCGAACTCGCCCTGATATTTTGCACCCGCTATGAGAGCACCCATATCCAGGCTGTAGACCTTCTTGTCCTTGAGGTTCTGGGCAACATCACCGTTCACTATCCTCTGTGCAAGTCCCTCGGCAATGGCTGTCTTTCCAACACCGGGTTCTCCTACAAGAATAGGATTGTTCTTTGTCCTTCTGCTCAAAATCTGGAGCACTCTCCTGATCTCTTCGTCCCTGCCGATTACAGGATCGAGCTTGCCCTGCTGAGCTCTCTGGTTCAAATCGATTGCAAACCTGCTCAGAGCGCTCTCCTGTCCGTTTCCGTTGTTTGAATAATTTCCATTCATATCACTGTCCTCCTGAAAATGTTTTTCCCCACATGAATCAAAAGGATTGCCAAAGCGTAATTTTATGCCAATTTGTCATCATAGTTTATTAACTCGCTGATAATCTGCAATTTTGACTCACTACTAAAATTATTGGAATAATTGCTAACTTTGAATTCACTAATAATGGAATTATGGTAGGCAGATACAAAGTGATAACCCTGTGCGGAAGCACACGATTCAAGGAGCATTTTCTGGAGGCTCAGAAACGTTTGACGCTTGAAGGCAATATTGTTATAAGCGTAGGTCTCTTCGGCCATTCAGGAGACAATGAAGTATGGACAGAGGGCACGAAGGAAATGCTTGACGACATGCACAAGCGCAAGATTGACATGGCCGATGAAATCTTTGTAATAAATCCGGGAGGCTATATAGGAAGCAGCACCAGAAGCGAGATTGAATATGCTCTCGCACACGGGAAGAGAGTGAATTATCTGGAAAATCTGTAATATATGGACCAGCCAAAGATAGAACGCATGCTTCGTCTGATGAAGCTTATGTCAGGCAATATCAATTATTCCATTGAGGAACTCTCCAGCAGGCTGGAGATGTCCGAAAGAACGATTTACAGGTACATAGACACTTTCAAAAGCGCCGGCTTTACCGTAAGCAAGCTTTGGGCGAACACCTACAAGCTGGAGAAGATGCCCGAAGGGGCTCCCGAGTTCGACAAACTGATGTATTTCTCAGAGGAGGAGTCCTATCTCATAAACTCTCTTCTTGACGCTCTGGTACCCACGAATGCCTTGAAGAAGGGCATCAAGGACAAACTGGCTGTAATTTATGATTCAACTTCGATAGCCGATTACATTGACCACAGAAGCAATGCGGCATCCGTTGCCAACCTGTCACGGGCAGCCAGGGAAAGGAAGAAAGTCATTCTCAAAGCATACGAATCAGGACACTCCCACACCATACGTGACCGATATGTGGAACCATACGGATTCACTACCGATTATATAGATGTTTGTGCATTCGATCTCGAGGACCGGCAGAACAAGATTTTCAAGATTCAGCGTATTGGTCAGGTGGAAGTTCTTGACGAAGTCTGGACTGCGGAAAGCTCTCACCGAAGGCAGGGCAAGGACATATTCAGGATGAACGGAAATTACATTGACCGCATCCGCTGGCAGATGAGTGTCATGGCCAAAAACCTTCTTCTGGAGGAATATCCGCTTGCGCAGAAAGACCTCAAGCGCAAAGGAAGTTCCTGGATACTCGAGACCGACATTTGCAATTACATAGGTGCCTGCCGGTTCTATGTTGGTCTGGCCAATGAAATCACAATTATCGATTCGCCTAAGTTCTCATCATACGTCAAGGAATACGTGAAAAACAATTTACTTTAACAAAAAAGGAGACGGAACCCCAAGTTCACGTCTCCTTTTCATATAAGTCAACCAGATTCTACAAACCGAGTTTCTTGCGGATGGCCTTTGGAATGCAGTCCTTGTGAACAAGGTAGCATATGGTGTTGGCTTTCACGTATTCCTCGGACATGTAATGATATCCGTCTGAATTGCGGCGCAAACCCCAGGAATTCTTGGTGATGTAATATTTCACACCTTCCTGGTCCTTTGCTATACCAACGATGTGCTCTATATGGTCATCTTCAAGATCGAATGTCTCGAATCTGTACTGGCGGTTCTCCTGTGTCACCTTTATCTCCTTGCATCTTTCAGGAATGGTTTCAGAATGCTTGACGTCGAAATCTGTATTCAATGCAATGCTCTTGCTGAAATCGTATCCATTGTTGGAAAGGTCACCGTCCCATGATACTGAAGAGCCCATGTTTATTGCATTGTCAATCACTGCCATGAACTCGTCCAACGGAAGATTGTAAAGCAGCTTGTGGTCCCAGTTGTCAGGAACCTCAACAGGAATCTGCTGATAGAACGGATGATGAGAGAAACTTGTAATCTCAACATAATCGTCAAGATTTATTCCAAGGCTCTTGAAGAAAGTCATTGGAGTGTATTCCTTTCCATTGTAAGTGAATTTCTCAGGAATATCGCCAAGATATGAATCAAGTGCAGCAGCGAAAACATTCGCAGGATATCCTGCTTCCTTCTCAACTGCAAGATTGCTGAGCTCTTTCATCCATTTGGTAAGGTTCTCGTGATAATGAAGTCCGGTTGGTGAAACATAGTTCATTCCCGGATACACATTTTCAGGAACACAACCATATTTCTTCCAGATATTGACCACCATATGAGGAATGCTGCCTGTGCTTACGCGGCCTTTACCGTGACGGAGATAGTTGTCGTATGTTCTCTCCATGTAGTTCCACCTCACTGTGAACATCTCTGAAAGGTCAAGTACAGGACCGCCCTTTCTCATTATTTCACTCTCGAAGAAAGAGGTTGTTCCAAAGCACCAGCAGGTACCTGATGACCCCTGGTCCTTTACCGGAGTTGCAGGATTGCGTTTCACGTCGGTGAACTTGTACTCATACTGAGCAAAAGCCGAGCCTGCAAAAAGGCACAGAACCAATGTTATGATCAAAGATTTCTTCATATCCGTTCAATTATTTGATGCCGAGTTTTGTACGTATCGCCTTAGGAATGCAATCCTTGTGTACTACATAGCAGATTGTGTTGCCCTTTACATATTCCTCTGACATGTAATGATATCCGCTGTCGTTGCGTGCGTTGTACTGGCTTGAAGTCTTGCCTGCACCCCAGGAATTCTTTGTAATGTAGTATTTCACGCCTTCCTGATCCTTGGCAATACCAACAATATGCTCGATATGATCGTCAACGAGCTGGAATGTCTCGAATCTGTACTGACGGTTCTCCTGTGTAACCTTGTCCTCAACAATCCTCTTCTCAATCTGTGCGGTATGCTTGAGGTCGAAGCTTGTGTTCAGCGAAATCTCCTTGTAGAAATCATATCCTGTGTCTGTGAGGTCACCGTCCCAGGCAACTGTGCTTCCCATATTTATGGCGTTGTCAATCACTGCCATGAACTCGTCCAATGGGAGGTTGTAAACCAGCTGGTGGTCCCAGTTGTCAGGAACCTCAAGAGGCACCCTCTCATAGAATGGATGGTGTGTGAAGCTTGTGATCTCAACATAGTCGTCAAGGTTGATCTTTGTGCTCTCCATGAATGACTTAGGAGTGTACTTCTTTCCCTTGTATGTGAAATTTGCAGGATACTCGCCAAGATATGAATCGAGAACGGCATTGTATATCTTCTCAGGATAGCCCTCGTGTTTCTCTACAGCAAGAGCGCTGATTTCCTTGATCCATTTTGAAAGATTGCCGTGATTGTGAAGTCCGTTAGGGGAATAGTAGCAGATGCCGTGATAAACCTCCTCAGGAACACAACCATATTTCTTCATTACATTGATGGTCATGTGGGTTATGCTGCCAGGGCCTACGTTGCCCTTGCCGTTCCTTATGTAGTTGTCCTTTGTTCTCTCGATGTAGTTGCACCTTACAGTGAACATTTCGGAAAGGTCTATGTCCTCAGGACCGATTTTTCCACCGCTGAGCCTTATTATCTCACTCTCGATGAAGGAAGTGGTTCCAAAGCACCAGCAGGTACCTGTGGCCGCCTGGTTCTTCACGGATGTTGCAGGATTGCGCTTTACATCGGTGAACTCATACTTGTACTGTGCATAGAGACTGCATGAAAGCATGCAGAGGAACAATGCAACGAAAAATGTTCTTTTCATATACTGAAGATTGAATTAGTTGATACCCATTTTCTTTCTGAGCTCCTTTGAGAGGGCCGCCTTAGGAACAACAATGTTCATGGTCTTGTATTTCACGAACGGGAAGCTTGCATACCAAGTTCCTTTGTATTTGCTTGAAGTTCCCCATGAGTTCTTGACCATGAAGTATTTTGTACCGTTCTGATCCTTTGCAATACCATAGATATGCATTCCGTGGTCATCGGTTGTCTCCTTGCGGTCCAGACCTTCCTGTCTCATTTCCTGTGTAACGTTCAACTCAGGTCCCGGAGCATCAAGGTTGTTCAGAGCAGCTGCCTTTGCCTTTGGATCAACGCCTACCCATCTTGCCTCGTCGGAACCTGCCTCGTTGGCCTTCACGTCTGCAACTACAGCTATACCGCTTCTTGTGAAGCCTGTCTCGGAAACATCCGAACCCCAGGCAATAGTGTAACCGTTCATTACAGCATCCTCCATAACCTGCATGAACTCGTCAATAGGAAGATTGTATGACAGGGTGTTTCTCCAGTTGTCGGCAACTTCCATTGCGAACCAGGTGTAGAATGGATGATGTGTGAAAGAGGTAAGTCCTACATAATCCTCGCCCTTGATATCAAGTTTGGCTGCATACTCCTTAGGAGTGTATTTCTTACCATCGACAGTGAAAGAAGTTGGAATCTCTCCGAGGTAAGCTGCCTCAACAGCCTCGAATCCTCTGTGCCATGCTGTGGAAAGTTTCTTTGAAGAAGCCCTTACAATGGCATCCACGTATGCTTTCAGAACTGAACTGAGCTCACTGTGTGAATGTCTGTCGGAACCGTAGTTCAAGCCTGTCATCTCCGAGTTCGGGCATATACCGTAAGCATCGATTACTTCGAATACATCGCCGAAATCAGAACCCTGGGCGAAGTTGATGTGACCGTCTGTCCTTACATACTTCACAGCCTTGTCCGAGTAAGCCTTTGAAACCACGAACATTTCGGAAAGATCGAGAGTTGTGTCAGCCAGACCTTTTCTTATACATTCGCTTTCAATGAAAGAGATGGTTGAGAAGCACCAGCAGGTACCTGTACTTGCCTGGTTCTTCACGCGTGTTACAGGATTGGCCTTCACTGTTGTGAACTGATAGCCTTCCTTCTTGTTCTCATCCTTCTTTGCAGCATCCTGCGCCCATGCGCCTGAAATCATTGCACATGCAGCGATTGTCAGTGCTAAAAACTTGATTTTCATAGTGTTGATATTTATTGATTTGTTTATTTCCCGATTTATGCCAATAAGGACATTTATCAAACAAAGTTAATAAAAACAATTGGAAAAAATCACTACTTTCCTGTGGCAATAATAACTTTGCCACCATTTGAAAGAGTGGTGAAGAAAAGATGCTCCTGAGCGGATTCCCTGGTCCTTGCTGCAGCCACAACAGCATTGGTGCTCATAGGGAAGTTGCGCGCAGTGACTCCGGCATCCTGGTATTTCCTGAAAACCTCCTTCAAGGTCTTTCTGGAGAAAGGAATCACCTCCAGAATCCTGTATTGCCTCCCCTGGTATTCTTCTTTTCCACAGCGATGGTTATTGTCATCCGCCTGATTCAAAGCCACGTTGCTTACAAAGAGATTGCTTGAAGGGGCCAATTGCAACAGGCCGTATTGTGACGCCTGGAGGGCGGCCGCCCCGCACTTGAGCATTGATTTGCCTGGCTCGAAGAGGAACTGATATCCGCCTTCAAGCAATTTCCCCGGATCTGCAAGACCCGCAGTGCACTTTTCACCCAACGAGTATCTGAAAATCTGCAAGTTTTCAAGCACTTTGTCAGATTTGATATTGACTGCTGAAACCTCAACTTCATGCATATCAGCTTTCACATCGGTATTATTGCCTTTGAGCAAAAGCAGCAGTTCCTTGCAGTCATTGTCAACGCTCACGGCGTGAATCTGAACCGTTTCCGGCAATTCGCGCAGAAGCTGGCTAATATCGGCCATAGGACTCACCTTGACAAGCAGATAAGAACACCTTTCAAGCAAGGATTCCTTCATTGTGAGAATATCGGGCGTGTATTCGCTCAGTGCCACCAGTTTCTTTGAACTGTCGGATGCGCTCCTGCGCGCAGGATCCGCGAAAATGAAATCGTAATGCCCTTCACCCAAGACCGTACCCAGGTTCTCCGGAGATATTTCACAATTACGGAATTCAATTGAAGGCACTGTTCCATTGTTCAGTGCCGGGACCAGCACTTTGAAATTCTCCCGAACGGATTCGTAAAGTTCAGTGTTGCGCTCAACATAAAGGAAGGAACGGCACAAGGAGCTGAGGAACAATGAATCAACGCCCATTCCGCCTGTCAGATCAGCGGCCCGCAAAGCGTGATTGCCGGAACTGAAGACTCCTTGCAGAATCAAGCGTTTGTAGCAGGCCGTGGCCTGGCTGCTGCATTGCTGAACGCTCAGCATTGAAGCATAGAGAAGTTCCGGATGCGCGAACCACAAAGGCAGTTTGCGCTCGATTCTTGAACGGGCCTCTATTGCATTGACCAACCTTGCCGAACAACGCTTCAGACGCAATGCATTTACGTCCGCCCTTGCGTTTTCCAGCACGAAGCTGCTCTCCTGTTCATTCAACAATGTATTCTCCATTGCTCAATAATTTCTGGTGAGTTTCAAGAAACGGCTTATGAAAAGGACAGCTGCTGTTGCCAGTCCTGCCATAAGACCTATTATCACACCGCGAGGGCCCATCTGGGCCTGTACAGCAAGAAGATAAGCGCAAGGCATGCCTATGATATAATACGATATGAAAGAGCATATCAAAGGTATCTTCACATCCTTCAGCCCCCTGAGGGCACATATTCCGGACAGCTGCGTTGCATCAAAGACCTGATATGCGGAAACCAGCACAATCAGATCTGCCGCCAATGCGGCGGCATGAGGTTCAGAAACGAAAATGTATGGTATGGCTTTCCTGAAGATTATGAACAGTATGCCGCAGCACACCATGAAGAAAAGTGCCAGATGCAGTGCGGCGAAACCGGCCTTGCGTATGTGCTCGAACTTGCCTTCCCCCACCCAGGTTGACACACGTATGGTGGATGCCTGTCCAACGCCCATGGCTATCATATATGTGGCGGTACTCAACTGGTCAGCAATATTGTAAGCTGCTATCGCAGTTCGCCCGAACCAACCGCTAATGAAAGCGCTCACGCTGAAAACAACACCCTCGAGCAAGCCCTGGAAACCTATTCCTGCTGATTTTGCCATGACCTCCCTTGCTCCGCGGGCAATCTCGGCGGCAGTTATCTTTCCTTTCACCATCGCTGTAGAAAAATGTTTTTCTGCATGTCTGGAAAGGTAAACCATTACCGGTGAATATTCCTTTCTGTTAATGAAGATGACCCAAAGGGCGGCGGCTCCCACTATGCGGCTTATAAGGGTGGCCCAGGCCGCGCCTGCAACTCCCATGGCTGCAAATCCGCAGTGGCCGTAAATCATGCACCAGTTCAGGAATATGTTAAGGATGTTTATTCCTATTGTCACGAACATAGGTATACGCGTGTTGCCCAATGCTTCGGAGAATGACTTGAAGGTGAAGAAGAGGGCGGCCGGCGGAATGGAAAGCACTATCACCCAATAATATGCTCTCGAGAATGGAAGTATGCCGGGATCCTGTCCCATATATGGAAAGAAAGGTATCACGGCATAGCACAGGATGACCAGCGCAATTGACAGGACACTGTTTATGGCTATTCCTTTTGCAAAGAACGAGGCTGCCTTGCGCGGATTGCCTTCTCCAACGGAATTGCCTATGAAAGGCGTGATTCCGCTGCAGAAGGATATCAGGAAAAAGAATGGAATCAGATATACGAAGATGGCGAACGATGCTCCCGCAAATTCGCGCAGACCAACGTGCCCTATCATTATTGTATCAACAATGTTGGTGATGGTCTGCCCTAACTGCGAAATCATTATCGGCACTGCAAGAGAAAGGTTTCTCCTGTAGAAGGGCATATATGTCTTCAGGGCCGCAATCACTCGAACCAAGGATTTACCAGAGCCTTGTAACCTGCCTTGAACCTTCCGGCGTCAACCGGCAGGATGCCCTGAGGTGCAATTGCTCCGAACATGATCTTTGCAACGGCCACCTGATTGCTCGGTGCATTCGAATAAGCAACTATGAAAGCCTTGAAATTGTTGAATTCAGGCATCCTGTTGATTGCGTACGGATTGCCGAAATATGCAACCGCAATATTCTGTTCCAAAGCCCAGGCTGAGAAGAAAGCCAGCTTGTCGGGATCTATGCCATAGTTCTTCTGAGGAAGATTCTCGGTATAGTGCACGCCGAGAATGACCGCCTTGTAGTCCAACAGTCTTTGTCTCAACGAGTCAAGCTCTTCCAGACTGGCGTCCTTTGATATGTAGAAAGTGTCAATGTCGGTGTACTTCATCAGCTCGCTTCCGAACACATTATCGGAGAAGTTCTCCTTTGAGACCGTTCCTATGCCAAAGCCCAGGTATGCGAGCTTCTTCGGCGCCTTTTTCGGATTCTTGTCCTGAACAGCCAGAGGATGATGTGCGGGCTCCTTGAAAGGCAGCATTCCGTTATTGCTGACAACGGTAACGCTCCTGTCTGCAATCTTCTGGATAAGAGCGAGATGTTCAGGTCTCTGGTAATGCTCCTTTATGGCATCAAGATCCACAAACGGTGTGTAATCCTTATCGAACATTCCCAATTTAGCCTTGAGTTCCAGCACCTTGCGCACGCGAGCATCAAGGTCATCGGACGAAAGGCGCCCACTGTTGAGTTCTTTCACGAGCAGGTCCAGCGCCTTCACAGGATCATCCGGCATTAGAAGGATGTCTGCTCCTGCATTATAGGATGCAAGGCACACCTCGTCTGGTTCCCTGTCCTCGGCTATGCCGTCCATTCCAAGCGCATCCGTGATGATTATCCCCTTGTAGCCCATCTTTTCCTTAAGCAGACCGGTGATTATCGGATATGAAATTGAAGCGGGAGTTCCGCTTGCATCCAATGACGGAACGCTCAGGTGACCTATCATTACCATATCAACCCCCTCGGCGCACAGGCGCTTGAAAGGATAGAGTTCGAATTCGTCCAGTCTCCTGCTGTCGAATTCCAATACCGGAAGTCCTCTGTGAGAATCCACATTGGTATCGCCATGGCCCGGAAAATGCTTTGCACAGGTAAGAATACCCGCATCCTGCATTCCGCGCATATAAGCTATGCCCCATTGAGACACTTTCTCCTTGTCCTGACCGAAGGAACGTGTATTTATCACAGGATTCTCCGCATTTATGTTGATATCAATGTCAGGAGCGTAATTCACCAGCACATTGGCCTCCCTGCACTCACGTCCCACTGCCTTGCCCATTTCATAAACCAGCTCATCGCTTATGAGGGCGCCGAGCTGCATCTGACGCGGATAGAACGGATATTCAGGATATCTCATTGAAAGGCCCCATTCGCCATCAGTTGTGATGAGCAGAGGCAGACCGCTGTTTCTCCTGTTAGGGAGAGCAACCTTCTTCTGAAGCTCATTCAGCCTTGCAAGCGAAGGACCGGCAGGATCATCATCAAGAATTAGCCCCCCCACCCTCTCTTTGGAAACAAGATGATTGAGTTTTTTCACTTCCGATGGTTTGACATCCTCGGCTGACACTTCCACTATCATAAGTTGGGCGAACTTCTCCCTTACTGTCATTGAAGACATGAGCTGCTCTATATGCTTCTCATAATCCTGCGGATTACGTAACTCGAATTCCTTCTCCCTCTCCCTGAGACCCGAAGCAGAAGCGTTCCCTGCACCCATAACAACCATCACACAAACTGCAAGCGATAAAAGACCTTTGTAAAACTTCATGGAATACTAGAATTTGCTGAATTGTTCCCTCATAGCGGCAATGCATTCAGTTGCGTTGCTGCCTGTTGCACCAAAATAGAACTTGATCTTTGGTTCCGTGCCTGAAGGACGGACAGTCACAACGCTTCCGTCGGCGGCAAAGAATCTCAGTACATTGGACTTTGGAAGACCGGTTGCCTCAGTATTGTAATAATCCATAACTTTCACAACAGGCTTTCCGGCTATCTGTGCAGGAGGATTGTTCCTGAGTTCAAGCATAATTCCGGCAATTTCCTCAACTCCCGACTTGCCTGGTTTTGTAACTGAAAGCAATGATTCCATATACAGACCGAACTCGGAGTATATCTTCTGGAGGAAGCTGTAAAGTGTCATGCCGTTCTGAGCGCACCATGCCGCGCACTCCGCAACAAGCGAACAGGTGATAACGGAATCCTTGTCACGAACGAATTCACCTGCATTGAAGCCGTAGCTTTCCTCGCCTCCGCAGATGAATGTCCGCTTAACCGCACCATTCTCAGCCTCAACATTGTTCTGCTCAACAATTGCCGCAATGTATTTGAATCCGGTAAGGACATCGTAGCACTTCACCCCGAACTTCCCTGCAATGGCCGCAAGAAGTTCAGTGGTGACAATGGTCTTGATTATATATCCGTTCTTCAGGTCCTTGCCGAGGTCCTTCCAGCGGCTGAGCATATAATACGTAAGGATTGAAGCTGTCTGGTTTCCGTTGAGGAGAACCATCTCGTTACGCTCGTTCCTCACTGCAACGCCTACTCTGTCGGCATCAGGATCGGTGGCGAGAACAACATCCGCGTTCACCTTGTCCGCAAGGGCCACAGCCATTTCAAGAGCCGAATGCTCCTCAGGATTAGGAGACTTCACAGTTGGGAAATTGCCATCTGCAACGCACTGCTGCTCAACAAGATGCACATTCTCAAAACCCATATCCTTCAATGCTGCAGGAACCTGTGTTATGCCTGTTCCATGCAGAGGAGTATATACAAAGCAGATATCCTTGTGCTCCGCTACCGCCTGAGGGCTTACATGCAGGGTTCTGAGGTCATCAAGATAATCCTTGTCTATTTCTGCGCCAACAAGCCTGATATCACCGCTTTCCACAGCCTTCCAATAATCTCCCCATTTCACCTGCGACGGGTCCTCAATCTCAACCACTTTTGCAATGATGTTGCTGTCGTGAGGAGCTATGATCTGAGCACCGTCCTCCCAGTACATCTTGTAACCGTTGTACTCCTTGGGATTATGTGATGCTGTTACCATGACACCTGCATTGCACTTGCCCCAGCGTATTGCATAGCTGAGTTCAGGAGTAGGACGCATATCCTCGAAAAGAAGAACCTTTATACCGTTTGCCGCAAAAATGGCGGCGGTCACCTTGGCGAATTCACGGCTGTTGTTCCTTGAGTCACATGAGATGGCCACTCTGAGCTCCGTATTGGAACTTCTCTTGAAATCTCCACGTTCAGCGTTGATATGCAGATAGTTGCAAATTCCCTGTGTAGCCATTCCAACGGTATATCTGTTCATTCTGTTGGTACCTGCGCCCATTATGCCGCGCAGACCGCCTGTACCGAATTCAAGATTCCTGTAGAATGCATCTTCCAGAGCCTTCCTGCCATTGGCGCTGCTGTCATCGAGCATTGCCTTGACCTCAATTCTTGTCTGCTCGTCAAAAGCCTCTGAGAGCCATTGCTGAGCGTTTGCCAGATATTTTTCCATATATTATTTCTTTATATTATTACCGAATTACTATTAACACTTATGTTCCCGCCCCCTATCTTATGCTGTTGAGCAATGCTTCAGGTGCTTCCTGACCTTTAAGGTGCCTGTACCAGAAAATCACGTCCGCCTTTCTGCTGTGAACACCTGCCAGGCCCCTGTAACCATGATACTCACCGGGATAGAGCATGAGATCGAACTGCTTGCCGGCATCCTGGAGCGCCTCGATCAGATGCATTGTATTCTGAATATGCACATTGTCATCGCTGGTACCGTGAGTTATCTTCAGATAGTTGCTTGAATCGCCCTTGTAGTTTGCGAAACGTTTTGCAGCCTCTGTCCTGTCATAACCTGCTACATTGTCTGCAGGATGGTCCATATATCTCTCTGTGTAATGAGTGTCGTAGAGTTCGTAATCATAAACGCCGCCTCCGGCTATTCCGTATTTGAAATACTGGCTGTACTGGGTTACCGCAATGGTTGTCATCGAACCGCCGTATGAGAAACCTGTGATACCGATCTTGTCCCTGTCAACACAAGGATATTCATACAGTTTCTCAACCCATTTCACATAGTCCTTGAACTCTATGTCAAGAAGATTCCTGTGGAGATAGTTCAGGCCCTCCTTTCCGCAGTGACCGCTTGCCCTGTGGTCTATGCAAATTCTGATGAAGCCATCGTATGCCCACCAAAGGCTTGAAGCCCAGCTTCCGTTCTTCGGTGCCGCATTGAACTGGTCGAACACCGTTCCTGCGTCCGGACCTCCGTACATGTCAATTATCACAGGATATTTCTTTCCCTCCTCCATATTCACAGGCCAGATGACCCTGGCAGGAATTGTATATCCATCCACATCGATGGTGAGAATCTCCTGCTTCGGAAGCAGATAGCTGTCATAGTCGGCGCCTTTGCAGTTCCAGACTATCTTCTCACTGGCCTTGCCATCGCAGGTGGAAACTACAAGCTGGTGAGGAGTGTTGCAATTGCTCCTTACAGCGCTGAAGTGTCTGTTGTCGGGGCTGAGTTTTATGTCTGTCCAGTCATATTTTCCGCTGGTGAGTCTGGTAATCCTTCCTGTTCTGAAGGAACCGTCCTTGTTTACCCCCACATCCTTGAGCTCTACCTTGTAGAAATCGTGTCTGAGAGAACTTTCCTTCCTGGCGCTGTAATAGATGAACCCGCCTTTCACATCAACCTTTATGAACTGTGTGCTCCAGTTGCGTCCCTCGGTTATCTTTCTGAACACCTTGCCGTCAAAGGACTGGAAATAAATGTTCTGCCAGCCATCGGTGTCCCTTATCACATAGAAACCATCCTTGGTGAACTGCATGTCCTCCATCCAGTCTATCCAGGTTTTCTGCTGCTCGTGATAAATGCTTTCCTTTGCACCGGTCTGAGGGTTCACGGTGTAGAGGAAAAGTTCGTTCTGCTCCCTTGGCATCCAAGGAACTATGAAGCGCGAACCATCGGCATTCCAGAAAGGTATGCCAAAATACTGGTCATCATCGCTGTTGAAATCAGCCATGACCTTTTTCAAAGGCGCCTGGATTGTTATGTCGGAAACATCGGCAATGAAAATGCTTACCTTAGGATTCTCCGTGCCTGCCTTTGGATAACGTGTGCGGTTGATTTTGCCATACTGGCCGTTGTAATCCACTATAGGGAACATCGGAACGTTGGTTTCATCGAAATAGTACCATGCGAGCCTTCTGCTGTCAGGACTCCACCAGAAAGCTATGTAATCCGACGGTCTGCCAAGAATCTCCTCATAATATACCCAGGATGCGAATCCATGTTTCTTCACATCGGTAGCATTGTTTGTGAGGGAACGTATCGTGCCTTTGGCATCGTCAAAGACATACATGTTGTTCTCCATTACGAAAGCCACTTTGGTAAGATCCGGTGATACAACAATACGCTGCACCTTGGTTTCGGTGCTCTTCTCATAGCGCTGCATCATTGCGCGGAACCTTTCCACAAGGGCATCCTTTGCATCGTTCTTCACCGCTTCAGGCTCTGTGATGGCCTGAGTCGAAAGGCCGCTTCCAATCTTGTATGACATCTTCCTCACGGTATTGTCGCAGAATCTCACGTTGAAATTGAAGCCGTTTCCAACCCACTCTCCGCTACTTATCCTTGCACCGTTAAGAATGTTTGCAGGGAGTCTGCCAAGACGTTGCTCCTGACTGAGCATAATCTTTGCCTCACCCTCGTTTCCCTCAGCTGGACCTGAGACCGGAACGGCTGCGGATAGTGAAGCCGTTGCACATACCGTCATTGCCATACACAAAAAATTACCGAATATCCTTTTCATATTGTCAACTTGAAATCAATCTTTAAAGTTAATGATTTTTTATGAAGTATTTGTCCTTGAAGTTCACGAAATACACTTTTTCCACCGCGCGGGTAACGGCGGTGTACAGCCATTTCATATCATCCAGCGAAATTTCATCCTTCCAGAGGGAATTGTCTATGAAGACGCATCTCCACTGGCCTCCCTGTGATTTGTGGCAGGTAATTGCCGCTGCATATTTTATCTGCAGTGCATTGTAGTACTTATCCTCCTTCAATGCCTTGATTATCTTTCTCCTGTTTTTGCCGAACTCCATCTGGTAATCGGCAAAAACGCCTTCGAACAATTGTTTCTGCTCCTCCGGCTGCAACGAAGGAGAGACTGAAGTCAAGGTATCAAGTATTATCTTCGCCTTTATGCTCGCATTATCGTAATCAGGGAATTCCAGCGTGGCCTGCGCGAAATGCAGACCATAACGTTCCTCATACCCTGAAACTGAAACCAGTTCAGCCACATCTCCGTTGGCTATGAATTCCATTTCAGGAATATTCTCAAGGAATTGATAGCAGTTCTTCACAACCATAAGTTTGTCACCCTTCACCAGCTGTTCTTCCTTGAAAAGAACGCTCTGCCTGATGCCGGCATTGTATCTGTTCGCCCTGTTGTTGGAACGGCAAAGCACAACAACGTTGTCAAGACCGTAATTGTCAATGGATTCCGAAAGAGCCTCTATCAGATCCGCTCCACCTATGCGTTCAATGTCCTCGAATCCGTCATTGAAGCTTATATCACCGAATCCGCCGTCCTCAATCAGATTCCTGAGCATTGTTGCGTTTGCAAGGATTCCGCTTTCCTTCTGCTGGCGGACCACCGTGGAAAGATGGGCATCCAACACATTGTTGTATCTGCTCCTGAGAAAATCAAGGTCAAGCGCAGGGCTTCTGTCAAAGCCAATGGGCGGCAGCTGCGCGGGATCACCCATCAGAATGAGTTTGTTTCCGGATTCGCTGCCTACATATTCCACAAGATCGTCAAGAAGATCTCCGCTGCCGAAAATATTGGACTGGTCCGTTCCCTGCGAAATCTGAATGAGAGAACACTCGTCAACTATGTAAACGGTATTCTTGTCCCTGTTATAATCAAGAGTGAACTTCCCGAATGCATCATTCATTGATTTCTGTCTGTAAATCATCTTATGAATGGTGCAGGCCTTGCAATTGGAGTAATTGGCCAGCACCTTGGCGCTTCTTCCCGTAGGAGCGCAAAGCTTGTATTTCAGGCCATAATGCTGAAGACTTTTTATGTAGGAGGATATGGCCGATGTCTTTCCCGTTCCTGCATAACCGCTTACCAGCATCATGAAGCAGTCCTTTGAATCGGCAACGGTGAATCCGGCAAGTTTCTCGAAAAGATTCTTCTGGCAATCCGTGGCTTCAAACCCTAGATTCTCATTCATAAGCGACACCAGACTCCCCTTCAGACTCATAGCTCTCTCTCCTATTTCCACCGGTGGATAGTGAAAATCATTATGAATGAATATATTTCAAGACGTCCCATGAGCATCTGCACTGTGCTGAGGAACTTTGCAAGAACAGGGAACTGTGAATAGTTCGCCATTGAACCAACGTTTCCGAATCCTGGTCCGATATTGCCCATATTGGAAACGGATGCGCTGAAAGCATCCATGAAGTCTATACCCATAGCCGTGAAAATGACAGCCATCACAAAGATGATGGACATGTACAGCACAATGAACAGATTTATGGAAGAAACCAGCTCGGGATCAATGATATGACCACCGTTTCTGACGTGGACTATTGCATTCGGATGCGCTGTTTTCACCAATTGTGTACGTACGGACTTGAAGAATATGAAAACACGATCGGACTTTATACCTCCGGAAGTGGAACCGGAACAGGCACATTGAATGCCCAGATACAAAAGAATCAATATGACAAACGGAGGCCAGACTGATGTATCAGCCGTTGCAAAACCGGTGGTTGTTATCACTGAAACGCACTGGAAAAGTCCTTTCATTATTGCGTCCCACCATGAAGATGCATCGCCTGAGAGCTTTATTCCTATGATGATAAGCAGTGAAGCAACAAGCACGGTCTTTACATAGAATTTTGTGACAGGACTCTTGAAAAGCTTCGGTGTCCAGTGTGCGACTGTGGCATACAGCAGACCGAAATGAACGCTTCCAAGGAACATGAACACCATGAGCACAATGTTTATGGCGTCTGAATGGAATGAAAGGATTGACTCGTTACGTGTACTGAATCCTCCTGTTGCAACGGTTGAGAATGCATGGTTGATGGCGTCGAACCAGTCCATGCCTGCCAGCATGAGCGCAAACATTGCCACGATTGCAAGAATGACATACACTCCGGCAATTATCATTACGGTCTCCCTTGCCTTGTATGAGTAATTCTCACGGCTCAATGTATTGATTTCAATCTTGCTCAACCTCAGGCGGAAAGTGCTGAGGTTAGGCATTATAAGCAGCATGAACACCACAACTCCTATACCGCCTATGAAATGTGTTGAAGACCTCCAGAACAGAAGCCCGTGAGGAAGTGCCTCTATATCAGTAAGGATTGTTGCACCCGTTGTGGTAAAACCTGAAACGCTTTCATACCAGGCATTTATCAACGAGAACTCACCGCCCCAAAGCACATATGGAAGCATTCCGAACAGGCAGGAAAGCAACCATGCGAAAACTATGATTGCAAAGCCTTCCTTGATTTTTACGGTCCTGGAACCTCCTCTCACAAAAATTACAGGGAAAAGGCCCGTGACCATGGTGATTATTCCACTGAGGAACAAGGGAGAAAGTGCGCTGTCAGCTCCGTAGATAAGGGACACAACCGCTCCCAGCAGCATGAATGCCGCATCGAACAGAAGTGCAAGTCCAATATTCTTTGATACTACGGTAAGATTCATGGTAATGCTATTGTTTCTGCAATTGTCTGTTGGAATCTATCAGCTGTGCAACATTGTCATTCAATTCAGCCAGCTCGTCATCGTTCTCCAGCTTCAGATCGTAACGTTTGCCGGCTTTCAGGTACAACGATATTCCGCGCCCTATCTTTATCAGAGGTGTGAGTATGTAATAGTTCACGAAATAATTGAAAAGGAAGATAAGAACAATACCGGAGCAAACAGCAACAATGCAAGGCATTATGCTTCTGTAGAAGCTCTCGCTCAAATTGATTGAGTTCTCGCTGAGAAGTTCCTGGCTCGTGCTTGAAAGTTTCCTTATGTATTTGCCAAGCCTCACGTATGAAGGATAGAAGGATTTGAAGTACCACTCGCGCCTGTCTTCATAATGCCCCAGCCAGACGTGAGGTGCCTGGGCCATCATGTGAACGTATGCCACGAAAGCGGATTTCACGGTGTCGGCAACCTCAAGTTCCCTTGGATTGTTCGCTATTCCCTGCAGACTCCTCAGCTGGTCAAGGAACCTGGTGTCCTCTGCAACATTAGGTATTGCAGGTTTGTACTCGTCATTCAGGCTTTCAAGAAGATTGACGGCATATTCGTCACATACATCCTGCAAGGAATCGGAAATGTTAATGGATGATACATTTATCAGAACCAGCTGTGCTATATTGTTCCTCATTGTAATGAACTCATATATAGCTATTAGGCTGGAAAGCAACAGGATGGCTGCAATGATAACGAACCCGCTCCTTATTTTCCTCTTGATTTTCATATACTGTTACACTAATTATTCAAAAATCACCATATTTTGAACGGCTTGCTGTAATCCCTCTCACCAAAGATGGCAGTTCCTACACGAACCAGCGTTGCCCCATGCCTCAGAGCTGTCATATAGTCACCGCTCATCCCTATGGAAAGCTCCCTGAAGGCAGGCATACCCTCCCCCCACTGAGCCTTTATCTCCTTGAAAACATGCTCAATCTGAGAAAATTCCCTGTCAACCACAGAAACATCATCAGTAAAGGAAGCCATTCCCATAAGTCCGCATATTTCCACCGGCGATGGTTCATCAAGTTTCTCCCTGCCCATCAGAGTGCTGACGAAAGCCAGAAGTTCCTCTGCGGAAAAGCCCTGCTTTGTATCCTCGCTTGCAATATGCATCTGCAGCAGCACTCTGGTACTGCAGGAATTCCTCACGCAGTAATCCTTTATCTGGAAATAAAGTTTCTCACTGTCAACGCTGTGAATGAGTGTTGCATAAGGAACAACCTGCTTGATCTTGTTGCTCTGCAGATGGCCTATGAAATGCCACTGGATATCCTTTGGCATGGCAACAGCCTTGGCGGCCATCTCCTGCGGGCGGTTCTCTCCGAAAAGTCTCTGCCCTGCCTGATAGGCCTCCATAAGTTCCTCTACAGGATGGAACTTTGAAACTGCAACAAGTTCCGTCCCTTCAGGAATGCTGCCGCGCACAGCCAGAAGTCTGTCCCCGATGGCTCCCATTATTTCTGCATATCTATCTCGGTGCTGAATACAAATGTTGCAGGACCGGTAAGGAAGATATTTGTAAAGCTGTTGTCCTTCTCGTTGAAATCGAACTCAACAGCGAGCTTGTCTCCAAGAGCCTCAATGTCATATTTCACATGGGTGATGGTATCATTAACCTTCACGCATGAAGAATAGTGTGACCTTGTCTGCAGCCAGGTGCAGATTGAGCTGGCTGTAACGCCTGTTCCGCAAGCCCAGGTCTCGGCCTCAACGCCACGCTCGTAAGTTCTTACCTTGATCTTGTTCTCGCAAGGCTCAACAAAGTTCACGTTTGTTCCGCCAACGAACTCGTGGTAGTATCTCCAGTACTTGCCCTTCTCATCAACAGGATAGTTGGCAAGATCCTTCACGAATTCAACATAATGAGGCGAACCGGTGTTGAGGAAGAATGACTGCTCGGCAAACCTGCGGCATTCCTTGAGGTCAACCATCCTGAGCCTTACAATGCATCTGTGAGGAGTGAAATCCTCAACTGTTGCAATATGGTATCCGTCAATGGCCTCGAACTCGAATTTCTTCACTCCAAGATGGGCCGCAAAGGCTACAAGGCATCTTCCACCGTTTCCGCACATTGTCCCTTCGGGACCGTCGGCGTTGAAATAACGCATTGAGAAGTCATATTTCTCAGATGGACCAAGTATCATCAGACCGTCACCGCCAATACCGAATCTTCTGTCACAGAGCCAGTTTATCTGCTCGGTTGTAAGAGAGAGTTTTCCATCACGGTTATCAACAATCACGAAATCGTTACCAGCACCCTGGTATTTGTAAGCTTTAAGTTTCATATTATCTGTTTTATATTTTTATTATTCATTCTGTTTCTTCTTGTAGTCAGGACTGCAGGCCCTTGATAAGCCTCAGTTCCTTTACCATTGCATCCGCTACCTTGGCGCTTGTTCCGCTGCCGCCGAGCATCTGGCGTACACGGGCGTAATCGTCCTGCATAGTCTGTACATATTCCTTGTTGTCAAGCAGCTTTGACAGTTCTGCATCAAGATTCTGCGGAGTCGCGTCGTGCTGGATGAGTTCCTTGAAAATGCCTTTGTCAAGAATCAGATTCGCCAGAGAAATGTAGTTCAGTTTCACCAGTCTTTTAGCAATCTGATAGCTGATTTCACTGCCTGCGTAGCATACTACCTGAGGAACGCCTATCAATGCGGCCTCCAGTGATGCAGTGCCGGAATTGATGATGGCGGCATTGGAGTGCTTGAGTATAGGATAGGTTTCATCAATAAGAAGATGAACATTCTCCAGAGCGCCTCCAAAACTGTCTATCATTCTGTGGTACAGACTGATGTCCAGATGCTTCACGCCTGCAATGAGAAAGTCGAGTTCCGGGTGCTTTGCTGCAACAGCAAGTTCCCTCCCCAGTGTTGTGAGCACCTCCGCCCTGCGGCTGCCGGCAAGCAGCGCCACCTTCCTTCTATGCGGATCAAGATTATGCGCCTTGCAGAAATCCTCCTTGCTTATCCTGAGCTTTTCATTGTTCATTATGCTGTCAAGCAGAGGATTGCCATTATAGATAGGATTCAGCCCCCATTTCCTGAAATACTCAATTTCAAACGGAAATATAATGAAAAGACGGTCAACGAACTTCTTTATCTTGAACACGCGTTTTTCCTTCCAGGCCCAGACCTTTGGAGCAATGTAATAGAACACCGGTATTCCGTGCTTCTTTGCGAATCTGGCCATACGCAGATTGAAACCAGGATAATCTATAAGAATGAGCACATCAGGTTCCCATTCAAGTATGTCTTCCTTGCAACGTCTGAAATTGCCGAATATCTTGAAGATTTTCTTGAGCACTTCCCAGAAGCCCATTATGGCCGTGTCCTTGTAGTGCTTGACCAATGTTGCACCCGCCTGCTGCATAAGGTCACCTCCCCAGCAACGGTACTCCCCTTCAGGGTCCTGCTGTACAAGTCCCTTGAGAAGGTTTGAACCGTGCAGATCGCCGCTGGCCTCTCCGGCTATAAGGTAGTACTTCATTTTATCATTCAAATTATAATTTCCATGCCTCGCTCAAGCGCTGCGCCTCTTCAACATTGCTGTTATCAACCTTGTGAACGGAAATAGCTATGTAACCCTGCTCAACAAGCTTGTTGTCCGCATCAAGCAAATCACTATCGCCGGTGAAAGAATAAAATCTGTCCTCCTCCAGGGCTTCCCCTCTGGCCTCAAGTTCCTCGAAGTCCTGGAACTTGCCTACCATCCAGTAGATGGTCTTGCCGAACGGGTCCTTCTGAACATCGAATTCCTTGATCCAGCGCCCGCGTCCCATACGTGCAAATTTAATGCCTTTTATCTGCTCTGCCGGAAGATTCGGGAAGTTCACGTTCAGATAGAAGCCTTTCTTTGGCGGATTCTTGAAGAAAGCGCGCAAAATAGTATCATAAAATTTTTCAACTTGTGAAAAATCCGGGTGTTCATTGTGCGTATCTATGGAAAAAGCTATGGTTGGAATGGCATAGATAGTGGCCTCGGCAGCTGCTCCGAGCGTTCCGGAATACACTGCGGCAATGGATGCGTTCGAGCCCTGATTTATTCCGCTGAAGCAGAAATCAGGTCTGTGATCCTGGAAAAACAGCTGCATTCCCATCTTCACGCAGTCCGCAGGTGTACCGTTCAAAGCCACCCAATGTGCTTTGTGACTACCTTTTACGCTTTCAAAACTCTCCTTCACCCTGAGAATCTGTCCCAAGGAAAGCGATGCCGACTTTCCGCTCTGAACTTCAGACGGGGCAACAACATATACATTGCCGAAGTTCAGGAGAAGATCAACCGCCACTTGAATTCCAGCAGATCTTATGCCATCGTCATTAGTCACCAAAAATTCCATAGAATTATACAATTTTTACAAAAAATAGCTTTCAAAGATACTCAATAAAATAAAATTTTCAGTAATTTTGCGAGGATTTTAAAGAATTAGGTAAAACAAGACTTATAAATTTAAATTAACGAAGTATGATTAAAGTAGGTATCAACGGATTCGGCCGTATTGGCAGATGCGTTTTCAGAGCAGCCCAGGAAATGGAGGGCATTGAGATTGTTGGAATCAACGATCTTCTTGATGTGGATTATATGGCATATATGCTCAAATATGATACAATGCACGGCCAGTTCAACGGAACAGTGGATTACAAGCCAGGTTTCCTTGTAGTGAACGGCAAAGAAATAAGAGTAACTGCTGAAACAGATCCAGCAAACATCAACTGGACAGCAGTTGGCGCAGAGTATGTTGTTGAGTCAACAGGTCTTTTCCTCACAAAGGACAAAGCTGAGGCGCATATCAAGGCAGGTGCAAGAAGAGTCATCATGTCAGCTCCTTCAAAGGACGACACCCCTATGTTCGTATGCGGTGTGAATGAAAAGGAATATGCAGGACAGCCAATCGTTTCAAACGCATCCTGCACAACAAACTGCCTTGCTCCTCTTGCAAAGGTTCTCCACGACAAATGGGGCATCACAGAGGGTCTTATGACAACAGTTCACTCTACAACTGCAACACAGAAGACAGTTGACGGTCCTTCAAAGAAAGACTGGAGAGGCGGACGCGCTGCTTCAGGCAACATCATCCCTTCTTCAACAGGTGCAGCAAAGGCAGTAGGCAAGGTTATTCCTTCACTCCTTGGCAAGCTCACAGGTATGTCAATGCGTGTTCCTACCCTCGACGTTTCAGTTGTTGACCTTACAGTCAACCTTGCAAAGCCTGCAACATACGCTGAGATCTGCGCAGAGATGAAGAGAGCATCAGAGAACGAAATGAAAGGTGTTCTCGGATACACAGAAGACGCTGTTGTTTCTTCAGACTTCCTTGGCGAGAAGAGAACTTCAGTATTCGATGCAAAGGCCGGTATTGCAATCTCAGACACTTTCGTAAAGGTTGTTGCATGGTACGATAACGAGATCGGTTACTCCAACAAGGTTCTCGAACTCATCAAACACATGGCAACAGTCAAATAGTTACCAGCAACTGTAATAATAGAGTTAGCTTTTCCACGGTCCTCCCAGCAAAGCTGGTGCCCTCCCTCTTCGGGAGCCAATGCCGTGAAAAAGCTAACTCTATTATTATGCAACCGGCTCGGTATAGCCTGGGAGCAGTGCTGTTCTGAACATCCGCAAATTTTGAAACTAGCAATCATTTATTATCGAATGTGGCGGCAGGTCACTGACACAAAGGCCGCATCAGCGGCCTAGCGGAGGGCGCGAACTTGCTGGAATGCGAATACTTGCGAATAAACTGCGAAGAGTTGCGGGCAGCAGCAAGTTCGGTATAGCCCGGGAGCGGGAATAAACACAACTGCCGCACTCAAGCGATTTGATAGATGCGATTTCTTTCCTAACTTTGCTACAATGGAATGAGAATTTTGAGAAAATGAAAGAAGCCCAAAGCAAATTCATGCAGAAAGCCATTGACGAGGCTATGGACGGCATACAGAAGCATCACGGCGGTCCCTTTGGATCAGTGATTGTACGGAACGGAGAAATCATTGGCAAAGGTCACAACAGGGTTCTCAAGAACAACGACCCCACCTGCCATGGAGAAGTTGACGCCATAAGGAAAGCCTGCTACAACCTCGATACCTTCGATCTTACTGGCTGCGAACTGTACACAACAGGAGAACCTTGCCACATGTGCCTGTGTGCATGCATGTGGTCCAACATAAGCAGAATCTATTACGGCTGTACTATCGCCGATAACGAAAGAATCGGCTTCCGTGACAACAAGTTCAACAATATTTTTGAAGGCAGGGACAAGCTCAAGGACTACCTTGTCCAGATTGACAGGGACGCCTGCCT
>JAGHUC010000036.1 GCA_018065035.1 Candidatus Egerieousia equi
GCTGTCCTACAGTGGAGTTGTAGAAAATGAGCATTGCCCGTTTGTTGGACACGTGCAATTCCTCGGCCAACTGCATTATTATTCGAGTTATCTTACGATACAGAATATAATCCTTCATAGTATTATGTCCGTTATAATTCTATTGATTCCTTGAATTTAAGGTAACGCTCTACAATATGCTGATTGCTTATGCAAACCTGATGTCTGAGGTCTTCATTCACCAGTTTGCCAATTGCCATTTCAGCTGTCATAAAACCATCTACATATGCATCAACTGTAGAAATGACACTGTCGTTCGCTATGCCTCCTTCAATCCAGTCAAGCCCGGCCCATGGCTGTAGACCTTTGCGGCTGGCTGCAATGAAATCAAGCCATTCTATGCTATAAGAAGGGAAAACATGTGTTTTAAACAATGCATCTGCTGCAAATTGCTTCACATCAAATGAATAAACATTCAGTATTGCTTTATTACCTTTCTTGCGACTGGCCTTGGTGTTTGCCCATTTCATTGCCTGCTCCCGGTCATTGGTAAGATAAAAACCAGGGCCGAAATCCAGATCAGGACGGCCGACTTGAGTCAAAGGCTCCCTCACTATGCATGTTGCTCCATGATATAGGATATTATTGTCCTTGTTCATAGTTCAAAAGAGTTTCTATTATATCATCCGCCACATAATCCGCACTTTGGGTGTGAAGGGTATCGTAGTATTTCATGAGACGTCCTTCTATCAATCCTTGAGCTTCAAGCCTCTGAACAAGCTGCTGTGCTGTAATACCCATCTTGCGTGCTGCTGTCTCTATTGCTATGACACAGAACTGCATGATATCACTTTCCAATGTGCGTGGGGCCCCTTCCATCTCTGCAAAAATTCTTCTAATTATTGAAAGTATCGGAGTTGATTTCCCTGCCTTTTTCCTCAATGACTCTGAGGAGGTACTGGCCGTACTGGTTCTTTATCATCGGCTGGGCCAGTTCGCGCATCTTGGCCTCGTCTATCCATCCCCTGCGATATGCAATGCCTTCAAGGCAGGCTATCTTCAGCCCCTGGCGTTTCTCTATCACCTCAACGAATGTGGAGGCCTCGGAAAGGCTGTCGTGAGTTCCGGTATCAAGCCACGCAAAACCTCTTCCCAAGGTCTGAACCTTCAGTTCGCCCGCTGCCAGAAACTCCTGGTTCACGCTGGTTATTTCCAATTCGCCACGCGCCGATGGTTTTATGCTCTTTGCTATGCTCACCACATTGTTCGGGTAGAAGTACAAGCCGGTTACCGCATAGTTGCTTTTCGGCTCCTTTGGTTTCTCCTCTATTGATACACAATTGCCGTTCCTGTCAAATTCAGCCACGCCGTAACGCTCCGGATCGTTCACCCAGTAACCGAATACGGTTGCCTTGCTCTGCTGCTCTGCATTCCTGACAGCCTCCTTGAGCATGCCAGTGAAACCCGCTCCGTAAAAGATATTGTCTCCCAGAACCATGCAAACACAATCATTGCCAATGAACTTCTCGCCAATGATGAATGCCTGAGCAAGTCCGTCCGGCGATGGCTGTTCCGCATACTCAAAGTTCACGCCGTAATCGGAGCCGTTGCCAAGCAGGCGCTTGAATCCAGGCAGATCCTGCGGTGTGGATATGATGAGTATGTCCCTGATTCCGGCCAGCATGAGCACGGAGATTGGGTAGTACACCATTGGTTTGTCATAAATTGGCAGGAGTTGCTTGCTCACGCCCTTTGTTATCGGGTAGAGGCGTGTTCCGGAGCCTCCTGCTAAAACAATACCTTTCATATTTCGTCTTTTTCCTTTTCTATTTAAGTTTTCCGGGTGCATTTCGGACCCTTTTGCACCCCGATGGTGTTCAGCGCAGCAGGTTGGTCAGGCACTTTTCCAGACTGTCAACCCAATACGGCACACCGATGCCGAACGTCTCCTTGATCTTGGTCTTGTCAAGCACACTGTAAGCTGGACGCACAACAGGGCTCGGAAATTCGCTGCTGTGACACGGCCGAACCTTGCAGTTCATACGCTGCTTGCCATTATCTGCCTTTTCTGCAATCTCACCTGATACCCGCTGAATCATCTTTGTGAAATCAAACCAGCTGCAAACGCCCTCGTTGCTGTAATTATAGATTCCTGACTTGCTGTAATTGCCCGTCATACTCTTCCCCCCTTTCTTGTATTCTGAGCCACAACATGTCTCTGAAGCATAGTCCTTGAGAATCACGGCTATTGCCGCCGCAAGATCAGCTGCGTATGTTGGCGTTCCGGCCTGATCGAACACAACATTCAAAGCCGTTTTTGTTGCCAGCAGATTAAGCATTGTCCTGCAGAAATTCTTTCCGAACTCGCTGTACAGCCATGCTGTGCGCAGAATCACATACTTGCATCCTGCCGCCATTATCTTCTGCTCGCCGTGGAGCTTGGTCAATCCATAAACACCCGTTGGTGTTCCCTTCTGGTCCTCACGGCAAGGAATATTGTATGGTTCTTTGCCAAACACATAATCCGTTGATATATGCACCAGCAGTCCCCCCACCTCTGCAATTGCCATTGCCAGATTTTCCGGAGCCTTTGCATTGAGCAACTCTGCCAGTTCGTAATTGCTTTCAGCAGCATCAACATTGGTGTATGCTGCACAGTTCACAATTACATCTATTTTCTCTTCCGCCACAATCCTCTTCACCTCCAACAGATTGGTGATATCGAGTTTCCTGGTAGCCACATCCACTGTTGCGGAACATTTCGCTTTCCCCTCGTTGCCAGAAACGCCATCACAATTGCTACCATCTTCCGCCAGCTCACGCTCCACCAGTTTGCCAAGCATTGCCTCCTGCTCCGGTGTAATATCATTTATATCCGTGAATATATAATTGTCACCAGCAGCATTGTCCAATGCCGCCACAAGCCTCATCTCAGATCCCAACTGCCCGTTAGCTCCAGTTACAAGTATATTCATTATCTGACTATCTGTTGGAATACATGTTCTCGTAATACTTCTGGTAGTCGCCGGAAGTCACGTTGTCCATCCATTCCTGGTTATTGAGGTACCAGCGTACTGTCTTCTCTATTCCTTCCTCGAACTGCAAGCTTGGCTCCCATCCGAGTTCTCTCTGCAATTTTGTGGAATCGATTGCATAGCGCAGATCGTGACCGGCACGGTCCTTCACGTAAGTAATAAGGTCCAGATCCTCGCCTTCCGCTCTTCCCAGCAGTTTGTCAACGGTTTTGATGAGCACTTTTATCAAGTCTATGTTCTTCCACTCGTTGAATCCGCCAATGTTGTATGTTTCGGCTATGCGTCCGTTATGGAAAATCACATCTATTGCGCGTGCATGGTCCTCAACAAAAAGCCAGTCCCTCACATTCTCTCCCTTGCCGTATACCGGAAGCGGTTTCCTGTGGCGTATGTTGTTGATGAACAGCGGAATCAGTTTTTCAGGGAACTGATAAGGTCCGTAATTGTTCGAGCAGTTAGTCACTATGGTTGGCATGCCGTAGGTATCGTGATAAGCCCTGACAAAGTGATCGGAGGAAGCCTTTGCCGCACTGTACGGGCTGTGAGGCTGATACTTCAAGTCCTCCGTGAAGAACTTCTCCCCGTATGCTATCCCATAATTTTCTTCCACCGGCGATAGTTCCTCAACTTT
>JAGHUC010000095.1 GCA_018065035.1 Candidatus Egerieousia equi
GATAGATAGCGCTTAACCACTACCAGTTTTTCTTCAATAGGATGTGTTTTTTTACTCATAAACCCTAAAAAGTTATGTCTAACTTCTGGGGTTCATATCAAACATAAGGGGTTTGAGTTCAGATGGAAGAAAAGCATAGCTGATTATCAACAAGTTACAAAATACAGTGATCTCAAACCCTCACAGTTTGAGGGGTTTGAGACCACTTGTACCTAAAGATACGGCTAACCGGCCATTCTTTTAAGAAAAACGTGACCAAATGAGTACTGAAAAAGCAAGAAAGTCACGTTGTTTGCAAAAATGTGGCCGTATGAAGCGGCAGTCACTGGAATATGAAAAAGCTTCGCCCGGGAAAGGCGAAGTTTTTCAGATGAAATGACTGCCGCAGCCTGGCGGAGGGCGCGAACCTGCGGAATGCGAATACTTGCGGATAAACAGCGAAGAGTTGCCAAGAGCAGCAAGTCAGTTGCTTGCAATTCTGCTCAGCGGTGATTATTTTTGCAAGACACACAGGTACAACGACTAAAAGCTTAAGTCCATTTATGTTATCACTACAGGAAATCACCGGCGCATTCATCGTATTGTTCGCCATCATAGATATCACAGGATCGATTCCTATTTTCCTCTCGCTCAAACAGAGCGGCAACAGATTCAGTCCGCTTCAGGCCACACTCATATCCCTGGGGATATTCATAGTGTTCTATTTCCTCGGAGATGCGGCCCTCAGCCTCTTTGGCGTTGACATCAATTCATTTGCCGTTGCCGGTTCCATTGTCCTGTTCATAATGGCATTTGAAATGATACTTGGAATAGAGATTTTCAAGAATGACCCAAGTTCAGGCGGCTCAACAGTGGTCCCGATTGCCTTCCCGCTCATAGCAGGTCCTGGAGCACTCACCACAATAATATCGTTGCGAGCCGAGTACGCCCCACTGAACATTCTCATTGCATTGCTTATAAACATAGTCATAGACTATCTGGTTCTGAGCAACATAGACAAGCTCGAGCGCATTCTCGGCAAAACCCTCATTTCAATCCTTAGGAAATTCTTCGGAGTCATCCTGCTGGCAATTGGCGTAAAGCTTTTCACCACCAACCTCGGCGGCCTGATCCAGAATCTGTAAGCTGCCGGCAGTCTTTTGCCATTCCAGGAAGTTCCTTAACTTTGCACCGTCATGCGCAGTTTATTGATCATAGTCACGTTCATACTGTCCTCTGTTCTCAGCGGCAGTCTGAAAACCGTTGAGAAAAGCGCAGTCATTCCGGACAGCATAGTATATGCCCAGGCGGACTATTCCAATAACACCAATAATCATGTAAGACATTTTGGATACACCCCTTCCGGAAATCCCTGTTTATCCAGCGAGGATGCAAGCGGCACATCCTGCTTCAGGTCAAACGGTTCGTCAAGAAGAGTCCATGGTTCAAGTAAATCATCATCAAGAACAATAAAGGCTGGAAAAGTTGTTGACAAACACACTTTCGGCATCTTGCAAATAGAAATAAGGCAATTTTCATCTGGAATCCGTTCCATAGGCAGATACATCCACACAATCTGCCAGTTGCGCTTATAGTATTCATTCTGTCTTCAATACTAGGTCATTATCAAAAAACAGTTTGGAAATTATTCAAACGCCTTACCAACTTGTTTGTTCATCATTTCTAACAGATTCAATGGCCTTTGCATTCTTTCAACGTTACAAGCCCCGGATTGTGCGAACAGGAAAAGTACGCAAGTGGCGCACAGTCCAAGGTATGTTCAACAAAACAAAGCACTTGCGCAACTAAAGACATGAATACTATCAAAGCAAAACACGTTTATAAATTCACCGACCTTGCTGTAAGCTTGGGAATCATTGCCGCAGGCATCATCCTTTCAATTATTATTCCGGAACTTTCAGGACTGGGAGTCTGCATTGTTCTCACTGGCCTGTGCATTCTGCCATTCCTCAAGACTGGTTACAGACTGCCGGGCAAGAAAGGAATGTTTTCACTCAAGGATTACATGCTGCCGCAGGAATGCAAAGCACAGATTGCAGATTACATAGAAGGAAGGTCAGACACACTTGAACTCAATCCGTTAAGACAGGGAGGAATGGTGCTTGAAATCTATTATATCAAGGGAGAACCACAAATGTACGCCCAACTGTTCGATTTTTCTTCCGGCATCTGTCAGGCGCAATGCGAATTGACACAAATCAGTAAAGCTCAGTTCACCACCCTTGCCAAATACAATTTAAAACTCTGATATAATGACATTCAAGTTTCGCATTTATGCGAAACACCTATTTAAAGGCATTTATGCCGATGGAAAAGTCCCTGACTAGCCAAGGCACCTTTTGGTGCCCGCTGGAACGCAGTGGAAGCGCAATGCCCCTGGGGGCAGCTGCCTTGTGCAGCGGGGGTTAAATTTCAAGTTCAGCCAAAAAGTTTACTTTTTGACTGAGGAATTTAGGGAGAGGGTAAAACACCAGGAAAGTGCGGTGGGAAGAAGTTTCGCAAGCCTCACGCAAGTTCTTGAAAAGTAACAAATTAAATGCTTGCGGAACTTGAGTAATGACATCAATAGCCAACGGAGCCGGCCTCAGCGCCGCTGTACTGATTCTTGGAATAATAATATTCGTATGCGTCCTGCTAAACAGCGCATCAACCAGGAGAGGCCTTCCAATGCTGCTGGCATTCATCGTTTTTGGAATAGTCTGCGGCAATGTGGGACATATACCCATCTACCTCGATGACAGGAGCTACGCTTCCGATGTCTGTACCATTGCACTTATATTCATCATGTTCTACGGTGGTTTCGGAACGAGATGGAAGAGTGCAAGAAGCGTTGCGCCCGAGTCCGCTCTGCTTGCTTCCCTGGGCGTTTTCGCAACCGCTTTCCTGACCGGCCTTTTCTGCCACTTTGCCTTGAAATGGAACTGGATTGAGAGTTTCCTATTAGGTTCGGTTGTCAGTTCAACGGATGCCGCTTCCGTGTTCTCAATACTCAGGAACAACAGGCTTTCATTGAAGAACAACACAGCCTCGATTCTCGAAGTGGAAAGCGGTTCCAACGACCCTGCGGCATTCATGCTCACAGCCGTAATGATTTCTGTAATAAACGGAAACACAGATGCCGGTCATATAGTCTGGATGATATTCGCCCAGATAATCATTGGAACAATCTGCGGTCTGTTCATTGCCCAGGCCGGATTGTTCCTTATGAGACGCATTCCATTCACCACTTCCGGCTTTGATTCCCTGATGGTGTTCGCCATTGCCATAGTTTCATATTCCCTCCCCGACATTCTCGGCGGAAACGGTTATCTGAGCGCCTACATAGTTGGAATTATCATGGGCAACAACAGTTTCCACGGCAGAAGGAAACTCGTAGGCTTCTTCGATGGAATCAACGGTCTGATGCAGATGATAATTTTCTTCATTCTTGGCCTTCTGGCAAGACCCCAGGCTTTATGGAATGCTTTTCCACCGGCGATAGTGATAACAGCAGTACTGCTTCTCCTTGCAAGATCTATTGCAGTAGGAGCTATCCTTACCCCTTTCAGAAAATATCCTTTGAAACAGCAGCTTCTGATCAATTTCGCAGGTCTGCGCGGTGCATCATCCATTGTATTCGCAATTATTGCCAGCGCAGGCTGCCCAGGAATTGACAACGACATTTTCAGCATAGTGTTCTGCATCGTTCTCATATCAATCGGTATTGAAGGGACGCTGATACCAAAAGTTTCACGCAAACTTGACATGATTGACACGAGCAACGATGTAATGAAGTCCTTCAGCGATTTTGAAGATGAAACAACGATTCAGTTCGGCAAACTTACAATAGAGCGTGGCAGCAAATGGGACGGAGTTCAGCTCAAGGAGACGAAGCTTCCGAAAGGTCTCCTGGTATGCAGGGTTGTAAAGCCGTCCGGAACAGACCCTGAAAAGAAAATCAGGATAATACCGGACGGCAATACTACGATCAACGCCGGTGACATAGTCATTTTCTGCTCCCAGTCATATTCGAGCGACAAGGAGCTGCATATCATTGAGAAGGAAGTCAATGATGGCAGCAAATGGCAGGGGCGCAGCATTTCTGACTACAATGCCGGTAACAGCGAGCAGATTCTTATGATACTACGAGACCAGGAATCTATCATCCCCGATGGCGGAACACTCATTCATTCAGGAGACATACTCTTTGTGAATGCAGAGCTGTAGCCAAAACTCAGCGCTTGCGCGGAACCACAAATGAATCAACTACCTCACCATCAAGGTTGAACACGCGCACTTCCATCCTCTTCCTGTCAACTGATACGGAGGCGCCCAGAGTCTGCGGCTCAGCCTTCAGGTTCAGGACCTTTGCGTGCAGTCCATCGCTGTAGAGACCCTCGTCCGGCTCACGGTACTTGTTCCCTGAAGAGCCCAGATCAAGATAGAATGTTCCATCGCCGGTGGAAGAAACTGAATCATCCTTGAGCGGGTAGGTTCTGGAATACATATGGTCGTGTCCGCTCACCACAAGGTTCACTCCGGCCTCCGTGAAAACGGGATACCAGATCGGGGAAAGGTACTTGCGGACTCCCCTGTCCTCCTTGTAGGAGCCGAAAACGGACTTGTGTCCGAAGACAACCAGGTAATCATAGGTTCCTTTCAGCGGAAGTATTGTCTTGCGGAACCACTCGGCCTCGAGTATGAAATTTCCGCAAAGGAAAGTGTTGGAATCGCCCAAGGTCAGCGCCACGAACAGCACGTTGTTGTAATAGAAATAGTAGTTGGAGTTCCTGTAAACCTCAACGCCATTCTTGGGATTGTTGAAAATTGCGTTGTATGTTGCAGGCGTTTCCATCTGGGGGATATGTTTTTCGCCCGCCGGTTTCACTCCCCAGAACTCGTGGTCACCGGGTGCTGCGGCATATATGAACCTGCCGAACAATGGCGTACCAAGAATCCATCTCCACGATTCCTCATTTGCGCCCGTGTCAATCATATCGCCGCTGCAAATCACCAGAGGAGCGCTTTTACCGGCAGTTTTCCCGTCAGGATCAGCACTGAATTCCAGACCCTTTGCAATTATCTTATGAGCCTGCTCATTGAATGCATGCTGAAAATCCGCGAAAGCCAGGAAATTCCAGGTCCTTGTCCCGCTCGCCGTTGTGAAGGAACGCACGTCGCTTGTATCCTTCCCCGCTACAATCCTGTAGCTGTAATCGGTCCCCGGCTCCAGATTATCCAGCGAAACCGAGCACACATACCTCTGCTGCTGAAACAAAGAATCCCCTTTGGGGTAGGACCACAATTTCTCCTCAGCTTTCACAGCGATGGTTTCAGAATCCTTCATCAGCAGCATGCAGCTCCCCTGCTCGCTGCAGTGCCAGTTCACATTGATCTGCCTTGAGGCATCCTCACCGGGATTCGTAACGATGAAATGTATCAGCAGAACTGGAAGTGCAAGAATTGTATGTATCATAATACAGCAGCATTAACAAGATAGACTTAATCGTAAAATTTGATCATATTTCGGACGGGCGGTAGGAAACGCTGAACTCGCCTGTTTCGTCCTGGAGAATCCAGTCGCCTTCGTTCACGGTAACGAAGCCGTCTCTGGTGTTGAGGCTCAGCATATTGAATCCCATGCAGAAATACGGTGCCAGCACGGCATCGCCTGCAAAGCGTTTGATTTCGGCGTAATTCGTTCCTGTATATTGTATCTGTTTCATAGGACTCTACTCATAACGCAGGGCTTCAATAGGATCCAGCGCCGCGGCCTTGCTTGCCGGAACATAACCGGAAGCTATGCCAACCAGGACGCAAAGCAGAATGGCACCTATTATCCATATCCAAGGCATGATGAAACCTGCCTGCATCACCATTGCCACAATATTGCCTATAAGCACACCGAGAATTATACCCAGGATGCAGCCCAGCTGGCTTATCACCACGGATTCAAAGAGGAACTGCTGCCTTATTCTGGCTGCTGATGCCCCGAGCGCTTTCCTTGTTCCGATTTCCGCGGTACGCTCCTTCACACTCACCAGCATAATGTTCATGAGTCCCACAGCGGCACCCAGAAGAGTAATGAGTCCTATTACGGCGGCTATCAAAGTAATACTGCCCATAACGGAACCCAGTTCCTCCATCATGCTCTTGCTGCTGTTTATCTCAAAATCGTCTTCATCTGCTGGTCCCAGACGCCTTGCCATCCTGAAGAGTTTCCTTGCAAGGTCCTGCTCGGTATTGAAATCAGCATTGGGATGCAGACTGACCTGTATTTCATAGCTGTACGAATCCAGCGAGAAGGACGCTCTTGCATTTGACATACCAATGAGCATTCTGGTATCGCTGCTGCCTCCCATTGTATTTCCCTGTGATGCCATCACGCCGATTACCTGATACTTGCGGCCATCAAGATCCACCAGTTTGCCAACAGGGTTGTCGTTCTTGAACAGCTGATAGGCAACCGAACTTCCTATTATGCACACGAAAGCGCCTGATAATATTTCTGAAGGCATGAAATTCCTTCCCTTGTCAAGGTCAAGGGAATTGCATTTCAAATATGAATCATCAACTGCACGCAGGCTTATATTAGGTGTTGTGGAAACCGAGCCGCTCTTGACCGTGCTCATTCCGCTCACGCTTGTCCACACAGACACTTCACCATTGCCTGCCGCCAGATAGGCTTCCTTGAACATGGACGCCTGCTGCCAGCTTATCTGCCAGGAATTCAGCACTCTGGTCCTCCGGGTCTGCTCACCTTTCCTGAATCCGCTGCCTTCAATACTGAAATTGTTTGTTCCAGCCTTGCTGAAAGTGGAATTGACCTGGGATTTAAGTGCCTCAGTGGCAGTGAGCACACCTACAAGCGAGGTGATGCCTATTGCAATGATAAAGATTGTGAGCGCAGAGCGCAGACCGTTGCTCTTCACAGAATTGAATGCAACATTGATATTCTCCCTCAACACCGGGGAAAACAAGGTCCTTATGGACATTTTTCCTCCTTTCTCCATGATTGTCCGCTTTTTCTATTCAGGGGAAGTGGCGAGAACCACTTTGTATTTGTTTCTTTTGGCAATGTTCATCAGGTTCACAACCTCCTCAACAGGAACGCTCTTGTCCGAGTAGATTGAGAATGAAGGATCCTCCTCATTGTCAAGCATTGACTGGAGCATACCCTCAATCTCCCCCCACGAAACAGGTGTTACGTTTCCGTTTATGTGGTATGTGAATGTATTGCTCTCGAGATGGTGTTTGATTGATACTGAAACCTGCTGCTTGTCCTGAATCTGGTTTGTGCTCTTTGGAAGAAGGAGTTTCAAGGCATTGGGATTCACAAGGGTTGAAGTCACCAGAAAGAAGATGAGCAAAAGGAACACTATGTCCGTCATTGAGGACATGCTGAATTCTGCACTTACCTTTGTCTTCCGTCTGATTGCCATAGCCTATTTATGTAATGTATCAATGAAATCTATTGTAACGTGCTCAAGTTTGGAAACCATGTCGGTAACCTGTGCCGTAAGATAGTTGTATCCGAAATAAGCAAGGATACCTACTATAAGACCGGCAACTGTGGTGACCATCGCTGTGTAAATACCTCCGGAAAGGAGGGTTATGTCAACATTGGCTCCGGCCTGGGCCATATTGAAGAAGGCCTGGATCATTCCCATCACAGTTCCAAGGAATCCTATCATAGGCGCGCCGCCGGCTATTGTGGCAAGATAAGGAAGGCCTTTCTCCAGCCTGGCCACCTCCATGCTGGCAACGTTCTCCATTGCGGCCTGTATTTCAGCGGCGGAGCGGTCCGCTTTGTCAATTCCTTTCTCAATCATTCTTGCCGCAGGGGTGTTGCTGTTCTGACATGCTATTATGGCATCGGCCATTTCACCTGCCTTGAGCAGCTTGCGCACCTGCCTTACGAAATCGTATGTTGCAAGGTTCAGTTTTCTGAAAGACCACCATTTCTGCGCGAAAAGATAGATGGTTGCTATTGACAGGAGGAAAAGCGGTATCATAAGCCAACCGCCCTTGAACACCATTCTTATCAATGAAAAAGAAGCCTCTCCTGAGGCAGCCTGTAAAAACGACAAACAAATACTCATAACCAATCATTCAATCATTCATACACAATGCAAATATACTCAAAAAGCACAAACTTCCCATTTGCAATAAACAATATTTTATGGTACTTTTGTGAGATATATTGCAGTAGAATGGAATCAGCGAATCTGGAGAAGAAATGGATAGTGAACGAGCCGGGCAATCCTGCGCTCGTGCGCCAGCTTTCCAGCGCTCTGGGAGTTGACCAGGTACTGTGCAACCTGCTGGTTCAGAGAGGAATTACAAGTTTCGAGGAATCAAGGCGATTCTTCAGGCCTTCTCTTGACATGCTTTATGACCCATTCCTCATGAAGGATATGGACAAAGCTGTGGAAAGGCTCCACAAGGCGATAGTTGACAAAGAGCGCATCCTCATTTACGGAGACTACGATGTTGACGGTACAACCGCGGTTGCCCTTGTGTATTCATTCATCAGCCAGTTCAACAAGAACATTGATTACTATATCCCCGACAGATACGATGAAGGATACGGCGTATCCTACAAGGGAATCGACTGGGCACGTGACAATGGATTCCAGCTCGTAATTTCACTCGACTGCGGCATAAAGGCCATTGAAAAGGTGAAGTATGCCAAACAGTTCGGCATTGACTTCATAATCTGTGACCACCATCTCCCTGACGAGGAGCTTCCGCAGTCCGTGGCAACACTTGACCCCAAGCGCACTGACTGCAACTATCCTTTCGATGACCTCAGCGGCTGCGGTGTTGGCTTCAAGCTGGTTCAGGGCTATGCGCAGAAATACTGCGTGCCTTTCGAGCAGATAACGCCCCTGCTTGACCTTGTTGCCGTAAGCATTGCCGCCGACCTCGTAAGCGTTGTTGATGAAAACAGAGTGCTCGCATATTATGGTCTGAGGCAGTTGAACGAGAATCCGAGGAAGGGCCTCCTTTCAATGATCAAGCTCTGCGGCCTTGACAAGCACGAAGCATCCGGAAAGAGGAACAACATAACCCTTGACGACGTTGTGTTCAAGATTGGCCCGAGAATCAATGCCGCCGGCAGAATGGAAAGCGGAAGAATTGCCGTTGACCTCCTTACAGCCGGTAACGATGAGGAAGCCAAGCAGATTGGCATGGCTATCAACGAGCACAATATTGAAAGGAAGAACATAGACAGGGAGATTACCATTGAGGCAATCAGGATGGTGATGGACAGACCTGACTTTGAAAGGAAGAGCGCCACTGTGGTGTACAATCCTTCCTGGCATAAAGGTGTTGTTGGAATAGTTGCCAGCCGTCTGGTCGAGGCCTTCTACAAGCCAACTATCGTTCTCACCAATTCAAACGGATTCGTTACGGGATCTGCAAGAAGCGTGAACAATTTTGATCTCTACGCAGCAATAGAGAGCTGTGCGGACCTTCTTGAGAACTTCGGCGGCCACACCTACGCAGCAGGCCTTACAATGAAGGAGGAGAATCTTCCCGAGTTCTCCCAGAGATTCGAGGCATACGTGAAGGAAACCATCACAAAGGAAGTGATGACCCCTATAATCCACATTGATTCATTCCTTGACTTCAAGCAGATAACCCCTAAATTCTTCCGCATTCTCAAGCAGTTCCAGCCTTTCGGGCCGGGCAACACCTCCCCTGTTTTCCTTACCGAGAACGTTTACGACAACGGCAACGGACGCAAGGTGGGAACGGATAACGGCCACCTCAAGCTTGAACTCATTCAGGAGGACGAACCATACAGGCACATCTCAGCAATAGCGTTCAACAAATCGGAATATTTCGAGCATATCCAGAACGGCAACCCGATTGACATCTGCTACTCCATTGCGGAGAACTACTACAGAGGCCTTGCAAATATCCAGCTGAGGGTAAAGGACATCAAGAACAGGGAGGATTTCATTTAGTCTCTTTCCCGGAAAATCTCTTGAACACGAATCTCACCATCAGGAAATTCACCGGCACCGATATTGCCAGTGTAGGAATCATAGCCCATTCCTTTGTTCCTCCCAGACTGTTAACAATATCCATGAAGCGTCCGGAACCGCAGATGTATTCCAGCGCTTCAGGAACATCAGCCCAGATGAACAGATTCAGCAGCGCCAGTTCAAGGAAATAATTGATGACGTGCGCCCCCGCCATACCGAACATCTTTTTCCAGGACGGAACACTGCGGAAAGTGAAATATGCACTCAGGTAGAAATTGGCCACAAAGGCTATGACATACCCCAGAGTGAAGGAGACCGATGCATTGATGAACTTCACCAGACACCAGTAGATGGCCAGATGCAGCAGCTGGGCTGTCACACCCACCACCACAAAGCGCAAGGCCTCCTTTATCACACCCTCATGCTTCCTGTACAGACTTCTCATCATATTCTTCTTCCACCGGCGATGGTTCAATCAACTGTAGTAAGCCCTTTATGAACAAGATATTCAGTGCTCTGAAGCATTGAGAAGCAGTATTCCCTCAAGTATTCGAAACCTTCATCCGAATCGGTGAAGCTCAGCTTGCCCTCAGGACTCACTTCATACCTGTATTCCATTGAATTCTCAGGACTGTATATGAACAGCCTGTCCGCACTGCGGGCCGCAATCATGTTGTCAGAACCATAATATATGCAAGGCCTTGGATTGTGCAGGATGTCAAGGCCGAAATTGTTCTTCACATAATCAACCCCCAGCATTCCGAGAATGGTTGGGGCAAGGTCAATCTGACCGCAGAAGGTGCTTATCTCCGCAGGCTCTATCCCCTTGCCGTAAATCATCAGCGGAACGTGGTTGTATGATGTAGGCACCTCACAATCGGCGCTTCCTGCCATTTTTCCGTGGTCTCCAAGGAAAATGAAGATGGTATTGTTGAACCAGTCCCTGGTGCTCGCCTGCTCCATCAGCTGCTTAATTGAAAAGTCCGCATATTCAACTATTGCATCCTCAATATCGCTGCTCACTGGCTTGAACCATTCCGGAAGAACGTAAGGCGGATGATTGCTTATTGAAAGCAGCACAGCAAGGAAAGGATTGCCTTCAGATGCACGTGCATCAAGAACGGGCAGAGCGTATGAGTAGAGGAAATCGTCCTGGACGCCGAAACTGTTCACCACTTTGTCACCGGGATAATCCTCCTGCGCATAGATCTCATCAAAGCCGTTCGTTCGGAAGAATCCGTTCATATTGTCGTACTGCGATTCGTGCGTCATGAAGAAAAGATTCCTGTATCCCAGTTTCTTGAGTTCCGTAGGAAGACCGCTGTATTTCGGTATCACGCTGCCCTTCATTGCGTTCCTCTTCATTATTGCCGGGAAGGAGTAAAGGGTTGAATACATGCCGTGGTTCGTATGGATACCCGCAGAATAGAAATTCGTGAAATGCATTGAACTGCGCCACAGGCTGTCTATCGCAGGTGTAAGACTGTTCTCCCCTCTCACCGCCCCGGTGAGGTTCATTGACATGGATTCCATGAACACGATTACAATGTTGCGGCCGGCGAACGGAGATATGCTGTCGCTGTAGAAAGAGCTGACCCTTGTCTGCAGAGGACTGGTCCCGGACTTCCCTTCATCAGGAATGCCAAGCAGCCTTGCTGCGGTAGCCAGAGCCTGTTCATTGTCCATGAGTTCAAGCTGTCTGTTCTCGCTTCTGTTGTCATCCCGGACGCTGTTAAGCAGGTTGAACGCAGGATTTATACCCAGCTGGTTGAGGAAAGGATCGCTGCAGTAGTACGCCCCGCTCACCTTGATGGGATTGTAGCCTGTCCTTCCCCTTATACCAAAGAAGCACAGACCGGAGAGCACCGCACCCGCCAGGAACACTGTCACTATTGCACTCCAGCTGCTCTGCTCCCTTCCCGGAGTGATCTTTCTCCTCATCCTCCGCGACAGCAATATCACATAAATTGCGAATATCACAGCCACTGCGAGGAACACGAAGAATGCCTGCATATATGTCTTCTCGCCGGTAACCATTCCAACTGTCTGTGTTCCGTATGAGAACCACTCGAATATGGATGAATTGATTATCTTGAAGAAGTACTCGAAATATGGGATATTGGCCGTGCTTATGAGGAAAGCCACTGAGTAGAATGCTATGAACCAGATGTTTGCTGCCCTGAAAAGCCATTTGGAACTCCAGTTGAGCAGGGAGCTTATCCAGAACACTACAAGAGGAAGCGCCAGTATATAGCAGGCTATCACGTTATCGAACCACAGGCCTATGAGAAAGGCCTTGGCCTTGATCTGCCACGAGTCCGCCGCTTCCGGAACAAAATCATAGCTGATATGCACGAAAAGCAGGTACCTGAGAACGGAAAAGACAAGCAATGCTCCTGCATGAACTGCAAGAAGATATGAAATAGAATATTTGAATTTGTTCAGAACGTCTTTTTGCATGATTTATTGATAATATTTTCACAAATATAGTCCAATTATCACTATCTTTGCAGTTTCCAACGGATTTCCGTTACAAAAAAGATTTTTTTGAGTAAAAAACATAAACTGTATATATAAAATGCAACAACCGGTTTACAACGAGCAGGAGCAGTTCAGACGCAATGCATTACAGCAGCTCAGAGACCTGGGAATCAACCCTTATCCAGCAGAGCTCTATCCAAAGAATGCAACTGCAAAGGAAATTCTCAGCAATTATGACCCGGAGGCGGGGAACTATTCATCCGTTACAATAGCTGGCCGTATAATGGGAAGAAGAATCATGGGTGCCGCCTCATTCATAGAGCTTATGGATGAAACCGGCAGAATCCAGGTTTACCTCAACAGGGACCAGATATGCCCGGGCGAGGACAAGACAATGTACAACACCGTTTTCAAGAAACTCCTTGACATAGGTGACATCATTGGCATCAAGGGCTATGCTTTCATTACAAAAACCGGTCAGACTTCCGTTCACGCACAGCAGCTTACAGTTCTCTGCAAGTGCCTGAAGGTCCTCCCTATAGTCAAGGAGAAGGACGGAGTCGTTTATGACGAATTCTCAGATCCTGAGCTCAGATACCGCCAGAGATACGTTGACCTCATTGTCAACCCTGAAAACAGGGAGACATTCATAAAGAGGGCAAAGATTATTTCAACCATGAGGAAATTCTTTGATGATCACGGATATCTTGAAGTTGAGACCCCTATCCTCCAGCCAATTCCTGGAGGTGCTTCCGCACGTCCTTTCATAACTCATCACAACACTCTTGACATGGATCTTTTCATGAGAGTTGCAAATGAGCTTTACCTGAAGAGGCTTATCGTAGGCGGTTTCCCTGGTGTTTATGAGTTCGCAAAGAACTTCAGGAACGAGGGTATGGACAGAACCCACAACCCTGAGTTCACCTGTATGGAAATTTACGTTGCATACAAGGATTACGAGTGGATGATGGATTTCGTTGAGCAGATGCTTGAAAAAGTTGCCATAGCTGTTGACGGAACCACAAAGAAGATGATAGACGGCAACGAGGTTGATTTCAAGGGACCTTTCCGCAGACTTCCTATGCTCGAGGCAATCAAGGAATATGCAGGTGTTGACATAGAGGGAATGGACGAGGACCAGCTCAAGCAGGTCTGCCGCGATCTTCACATAAAGATTGATGAATCATTCGGTGCTTCAAAGCTCATTGATTCAATATTCGGCGAGTACTGTGAGAAGCATCTCATCGAGCCTACCTTCATCACAGACTATCCTGTTGCCACTTCTCCTCTTACAAAGAGACACAGAAGGAACCCTGACCTCACCGAGCGTTTCGAGCTGTTCGTATGCGGCAAGGAGCTTGCGAACGCATACTCCGAGTTGAATGACCCTATTGACCAGCTTGAAAGGTTCAGGGAGCAGCTCCGCCTGAGAAAGAAGGGTGATGACGAGGCAATGTATGTTGACTATGACTTTGTACGTGCTCTGGAAGTAGGTATGCCACCAACATCTGGAATGGGTATAGGTATTGACAGACTTACAATGTTCATGACAGGCAAGAACGCCATTCAGGAAGTACTTCTTTTCCCTCAGTTGCGTCCTGAGGTTTACAACTAGCCAACGTGAACACAAGTATAAGTTCAGTGCAGAATCCGAGGATAAAGGATCTGCTTGCATTACAGGAAAAGTCCCGTCTCCGCAAGGAGCGCGGGCTTTTTGTTGTGGAAGGACTCAGGGAAATCCAGCATTGCATTGAAGGAGGATACATCATAAAGGAGATATTCCACAATCCTTCCATAATCAGTGAGGAAAAACTCCTGCAAATGTTTCCGGACGGTGCCGGCAGCAGCGTGACCATCGCCAGTGTAAATGATTATGTTTATGAGAAGATAGGCTACCGTGGAAGCACCGAGGGTGCCATTGCCATTGTGGAGGCCAGGGAGCTTTCCCTGGACAGTCTGGGAGACATCTTTGACGGGAAGCGTGCGCCTTTCATAATCGTTACCGAAGAGGTAGAAAAGCCCGGGAACATAGGTGCTCTGCTCCGTACGGCAGATGCCTGCGGTGCAGATGCTGTTATAATATGCAATCCGCTTACCGACATTTACAATCCTAATATCATACGTTCCTCTCTTGGCGGTGTGTTCACAAACAGGATAGCAATATGTTCAAGCACACAGGCAATTCAGTGGCTCAAGAAGAACGGCGTTTCAATCTACACGGCTCAGCTTCAGGACTCTGTTCCCTACTACGACGCTGATTTCACCGCCCCTACCGCCATTGTTCTTGGAAGTGAAGCAAAAGGCCTCTCCCCTGAATGGAGAGAAGCCTCTGACAGGAAAATCATCATTCCAATGCTTGGAAGGATTGATTCGCTGAATGTTTCAATAAGTGCGGCAGTGCTCTGCTATGAAGTTGTAAGGCAGAGAATTAATGCAGATACTCTTTAAGGAACTCTTCAAGACCGTCGGTCCCGATATTCCTTGCAACTATGACTCCCGTTGAATCAATCAATATGTTCTGCGGGATTTCCTTTATGCAGTACATCTCTGCCGCTGCATTCTTCCAGCCCTGCAGGTCTGAAAGCTGAAGCCAGTCAAGTTTGTCGTCCTGAACGGCCTGCTTCCATTCCGTGTATTCATTGTCCAGAGATATTCCAACTATTGCCAGCCCCTTTGAAGCATAGTATCTGTGCATTGCAACAATGCCTGGATTCTCTTTCCTGCAGTCCAGACACCAGCTGGCCCAGAAATCCAGCATTGTAAGTCTGTTGCTTTTGTAGATATCGGAGATTGTAACGCTCTTGCCGGCAATGTCGTTCAAGGTGAAATCAATCGCCTTGCAGCCCGGCTGGGTGATTTTCAGTGTTTCAAGCATCTTTCCTACAATCTTGAAACGCATGTTGTCATTGAATTTTCCGCTGCCAGCGAACTGCTGGTATCTGGCAAGATTCTCTTCGATGCTTCCCTTTGAAATGAAAGATGAAGCAAAACGCTCGAAGGCGAAGATTGAAACAGGATCCTGTGCAATGAGGCTCCGCTCGTATTCATCGGACAAAGTCCTTGCGGAATCCAGCAGATGCCTGAAATTCTCCTTGGAAATAATTCCCATTTTATCATACGCACGGCTCAGTGAGTCCAGCCTGAACTCCTGTGCAATTGCAAGACGGTGCTCGAACAGTTTTCTGAACATGTCATGAGTAGGGCATCCTTTCACTTCCGCACGCACTTTGGATGCGTACTGTTCATCAAGAACCGCATTCACACTCGCGTGGCAGTTTTCAAGAAAGAAACGGCTTATGTGGAGTTTCTTTCCGTCATTGCCTGTTCCGTACAGAGTTACGTCCTGCGGAGTTATCATTGTATCGCAGGTGAATACGGCCCTTCCTTTCTCTATTGGCAAAGCCATTTCAAAACGTGCATCGGGCATTGTGCTTCTCAGGAAAAGACTGTCCTTGGACAGAAGTTCCAGATTTCCTTCCAGATTCACATCCACTACAAAGCCTGTTCCGAGTTCATATTCCTGCTTCTTATTGCTGCAGGAGATCATCAGAGCTGCGCTCAGAAAGATAAAGGTGGCTGAGGCAAGGATTTTTTTCATTTTCATATTCTATCGAAGTAGATGATGATTATTCATACTATTTGTACCAGTCCTTGTACATCATATAGCCCTGGGCATTCTTATGTGCGGCAGCTGCTATTGCCTCGCTTGCATCCTTGACTTTCTTTGCCGGTACTCCGGCCCATACGCCGGAATCAAGGACAGCGTTGCTCAGGACTACGGATCCGGCGGCTATTATTGTATTGTCAGCTACAACTGCATTGTCCATTACAATGGCTCCCATCCCAACCAGGACGTTGTTGCCTATCTTTGCTCCATGAATTACTGCATTGTGGCCTACAGACACGTCATTGCCTATCTCTGTAACCGATCTCTGGTACAAGGTGTGAACAACCGCACCATCCTGGATATTAACCCTGTCCCCTATTTTTATGGTATTCACATCGCCTCTGAGCACAGTGCAGTACCATATGCTGCAATCATCACCTATTGTAACATCGCCAAGCACCACAGCGTTTTCGGCAATGAAACAGTTCTTGCCTATCTTTGGGGTGAACCCTCTCAGATCCTTGATTATAGCTTCCATATTCTCTCTATTAAAACAAAAGAGGGGATACTCAGGAATATCCCGGTCTCCCCTCCCTTGCATATCAATCAAAATTCTTTACTTTCAGAACTCATCAGTATTATTCCTCATGCTGAACAGCCTTGGCCTGAACCATTCTGTTGTAGTCATCCATGGAAGCTACAACAATGTTTTCAAACTCCTTCTGTCCAGTACCTGCAGGAATTGGATGACCGCAGATAACGGTTTCCTTAAGTCCCTCCAGATAGTCAACCTTACCGCGTACTGCAGCGTCGCTGAGTACCTTTGTGGTTTCCTGGAATGAAGCGGCTGACATGAAGCTGTTTGTTCTCAATGCTGCTCGTGTAATACCCTGAAGTATCTGCTTACATGTAGCAGGTTTGGCGTCACGTGCCTCAACAAGCTTGAGGTCGGCGCGCTTGAGCAGTGAATTCTCCTCTCTGAGACGTCTTACAGATACAATCTGACCTTCCTTGAGAGTTGTTGAATCGCCTGCATTGAGTATGAACTTCTTGTCCCAGACTGAATCATTCTCCTGAATGAACTCCCATTTGTCAACCAGCTGCTCCGGCAGGAATCTTGTATCACCAGGATCAACTATCTCAACCTTTCTCATCATCTGTCTTACAATGATTTCGAAATGCTTGTCGTTGATCTTAACGCCCTGCATACGGTATACTTCCTGAACCTCGTTCACGATATACTCCTGAACCTTGGTAGGACCAAGTATCTCGAGGATGTCCGCAGGAGCAATGGCGCCATCTGACAGAGGCATACCGGCTCTTACATAATCGTTCTGCTGTACAAGAATCTGTTTTGACAGAGGAATGAGATAAGTTTTCTTCTCTCCTGTCTTGGCAACAACCTCAATCTCCTGATTACCTCTCTTTGACTTGCCGAAACGGACTTCGCCATTGATTGCAGATACAATAGCAGGATTTGAAGGATTTCTTGCCTCAAACAGCTCAGTGACACGTGGAAGACCACCGGTGATATCGCCTGACTTGCCAATGGCTCTAGGAATCTTCATAAGGATTGCTCCGGCACCTATCATCTGGTCGTTGTCAACCATGATGTGAGCGCCTACAGGCAGGTTGTATGTATGCAATGCAACACCATCTTCATCAACAACGCTGATGGCAGGGTTCTTTGACTTGTCACGGCTCTCGATTACCACTTTCTCCTTATGCATTGAGAATTCATCGGAAGCCTCCTCCCTGAAGGTAAGACCGTCTATAAGGTTGTCATAAACTACCTTACCGCCTACCTCGGTGATTGTTGTTGCATTGTAAGCATCCCAGTCACAGATCTTGTCGCCCTTGCTTACAACTGCGCCAGGGCCGAAATACAAGGTTGCACCGTAAGGAATATTGTATTGAGAATATGTGATTCCAGTATTAGGGTCAATGATTCTCATTTCCGCTGTACGACCAATCACTATTTCGCTCTTGACACCGTTCTCTTCCTTTACGAGGGTTCTCAGCTCGTCGAATTCGAGCTTACCATCATATTTTGAAACGATCTCACTCTCGGAAACGCTGCTTGATGCAGTACCTCCTACGTGGAATGTTCTAAGTGTAAGCTGTGTACCAGGCTCGCCGATTGACTGTGCTGCAATCACGCCAACAACCTCGCCCTTCTCCACCATACGGCTGGTAGCAAGGTTTCGGCCGTAGCACTTTGCACATACACCTCTCTTGGATTCGCAGGTGAGCACTGACCTGATTTCAACTGCCTCTATAGGAAGAGATTCTATCAATGCGGCGATGTCTTCAGTGATCTGCTCACCGGCACCTATGATCTTCTCACCTGTAAGAGGGTTGTATACATCATGAACAGTTGTTCTACCGAGAATTCTGTCATAAAGGGTCTCAACAATATCATCTTTCTTCTTGATGGCAGTAGCAACAAGACCTCTCAATGTACCGCAATCCTCCTCATTGATGATCACATCGTGAGATACGTCAACAAGTCTTCTTGTGAGGTAACCTGCATCAGCAGTCTTCAAAGCGGTATCGGCCAGACCCTTACGTGCACCGTGAGTTGAAATGAAGTACTCGAGGACAGACAGACCTTCCTTGAAATTGGAAAGAATAGGGTTCTCAATGATTTCAGCTCCCTGTGAACCTGATTTCTGAGGTTTTGCCATCAAACCACGCATTCCGCAAAGCTGACGGATCTGCTCCTGGCTACCACGGGCGCCGGAATGAAGCATCATGTATACAGGATTGAATCCCTGGTTGTCCTCTGAAATCTGTTTTACGACTATCTTGGTAAGGTTGGCGTTGGTATTGGTCCATACATCAATGATCTGGTTGTACCTCTCATTGTTGGTGATAAGACCCATGTCAAAACTAGCCTGAATGTTCTCAACTTCCGCATAACCGGCATCAACGAGCTCTTTCTTCTCAGCTGGAACGATAACGTCTCCGAGGTTGAATGAAAGGCCGCCCTTGAATGCCATCCTGTAACCCATTGCCTTGATGTCATCAAGGAACTGTGCTGTTCTGGAAACTCCGCAGACCTTGATTACATTACCGATGATATCCCTCAGGGATTTCTTTGTAAGGAGCTCATTGATATAGCCTACCTGTGGTGGAACAACCTGGTTGAAAATGATTCTTCCGGCTGTGGTCTCCACCATATGAGTACCCTTTGAAGGGTCGGTCATATCCTTAGGCAGTCTTACGTTGATGATTGCGTGAAGGTCAAGTCTGCGCTCGTTGTTTGCTATGATAACCTCTTCAGGTCCATAGAAGTTGAGGCCTTCTCCCTGTACGCCCTTTCTTGGCTTGGTAATGTAGTACAGACCAAGGACCATATCCTGTGAAGGAACTGTGATAGGTGCGCCGTTGGCAGGATTGAGGATATTGTGGGAACCGAGCATCAGAAGCTGAGCCTCAAGGATTGCAGCATTGCCAAGTGGAAGGTGAACAGCCATCTGGTCACCATCGAAGTCGGCGTTGAACGCTGTACAAGCAAGAGGATGAAGCTGGATTGCCTTTCCCTCAATGAGTTTAGGCTGGAATGCCTGGATACCGAGTCTGTGAAGTGTAGGAGCACGGTTCAGCAGAACTGGATGACCCTTCATCACATTCTCGAGGATATCCCATATTACAGGATCTTTCCTGTCAATGATCTTCTTTGCAGATTTAACGGTCTTTACAATGCCTCTCTCAAGCAGTTTCCTGATAATGAATGGTTTGTAAAGCTCAGCAGCCATGTATTTAGGAAGTCCGCATTCGTGCATGTGGAGTTCCGGTCCTACAACGATGACTGAACGGGCAGAATAGTCAACTCTCTTACCAAGTAGGTTCTGACGGAACCTTCCCTGTTTTCCTTTCAATGAATCGGAAAGGGACTTGAGTGCTCTGTTTGCCTCTGATTTTGCTGAAGTGGACTTCTTTGAATTATCGAACAATGAATCAACAGCTTCCTGGAGCATACGCTTCTCGTTTCTGAGAATCACCTCAGGTGCCTTGATTTCCATAAGTCTCTTCAAACGGTTGTTCCTTATGATAACCCTTCTGTAGAGATCATTGAGGTCAGAGGTTGCGAATCTGCCTCCATCGAGTGGAACAAGAGGTCTCAGATCAGGTGGAATCACAGGAATCACCTTGAGAATCATCCACTCAGGCTTGTTTATATCCTTGGCCTCACGGAATGACTCTATTACGCCAAGTCTCTTGAGGGCTTCCGCCTTTCTCTGCTGGGACTTGTCATTCTCTATCCTTGCGCGCAATGAATATGAAAGGTCGTCAAGGTTGAGTCTTGAAAGCAAGGTGTATATTGCCTCCGCACCCATTGCGGCAATGAACTTCTGAGGATCATCATCAGGAAGCATCTGGTTCTCCTTAGGGAGCTGGTGAAGAATCTCGAGATATTCATCTTCAGTAAGAAGCTCAAGCTCCTCGATCTGATGTTTCTTCTCTGTATTCTTTGCCAGTTCAATACCCTTGGCGGCTCCAAGCTGCACTATCACATACCTTTCATAATATATGATGGCGTCGAGTTTCTTTGAAGGAATACCAAGGAGATAACCTATTTTGTTAGGAGTTGAACGGAAATACCATATATGGGCTACAGGAACTGTAAGCTTGATATGACCCATCCTCTCCCTCCTGACTTTCTTCTCGGTAACAACAACACCGCAACGGTCGCACTTGATTCCGCGGTATCTGATTCCCTTGTACTTGCCGCAGTGGCACTCATAATCCTTTGATGGTCCGAATATGCGCTCGCAGAACAAACCGTCGCGTTCCGGTTTGTATGTTCTATAATTTACGGTTTCAGGCTTGAGGACCTCTCCTGATGACCTTTCGAGAATGGCCTCAGGAGATGCAAGTCCGATGCTGATTTTACTGAAATTACTCTTTACTTTGATATCTTTTGTAAAAGGCATATTTTCAACTATGATTTTCAGTTAAATGATTAGTCCAGATTTACGCTCAAGCCCAGACCTCTGAGCTCATGCAGAAGCACATTGAGTGACTCAGGAATTCCAGGAGTTGGCATAGGGTCGCCCTTGACAATGGCTTCGTATGCCCTTGATCTTCCAACTACGTCATCAGATTTGATTGTAAGAATCTCCTGAAGAACGTTTGATGCTCCGAATGCCTCGAGAGCCCAAACCTCCATTTCTCCGAATCTCTGTCCTCCGAACTGTGCCTTACCGCCAAGAGGCTGCTGTGTGATCAATGAGTAAGGTCCGATTGAACGAGCATGCATCTTGTCGTCAACCATATGACCGAGCTTGATCATATAGATCACACCAACTGTAGCAGGCTGGTCGAACTTCTCACCTGTACCGCCATCGCGCAGATAGGTCTTTCCATATCTAGGAAGTCCTGCCTTATCGGTATAGTTGCAGATATCATCCAGGGACGCGCCATCAAAGATAGGAGTAGCGAACTTGAGACCAAGTTCCTTACCTGCCCATCCGAGTACAGACTCATAAATCTGTCCAAGGTTCATACGTGAAGGCACACCAAGAGGATTCAGTACAATATCAACTATAGTACCATCGTCGAGGAAAGGCATGTCCTCATCCCTTACGACTTTTGCAACGATACCCTTGTTTCCGTGACGGCCCGCCATCTTGTCACCAACTCTGATCTTTCTCTTCTTGGCAACATATACTTTGGCAAGCTGCATTACTCCGTTAGGAAGGTCATCGCCTATGGTAATATTGTATTTCTCTTTCTTGAGCTGAGCCTCGTACTCCTTGTAAACCATCATATAATTGTTTACAAGCTGCTTGATCATGTTATTGGCAGTCTTGTCATTGGTCCACTTGACAGCATTCACATTCTCATAATTGAAACTGTCAAGAACCTCTCTGGAGAATGTGCTTCCTGCTGGAATAAGCTCCGCTCCATAAAGGTCAGAAATGCCTGCGGACTCTTTCTTGTCAACAAGAACCATGAGTTTGTCAAGGAACTTGTCGCGCAATGCCCTTGCCTTTCTGTTGAACTCATCCTCAGCCTGCTGGATCAGAGCCTTGTTGCTGTTCTTAAGCTTCTTGTTTCCGCTTTCCTTAGCCGCCTTCTGGTACAGGCTCTTGCCTATGATAACGCCGGAAAGTGATGGAGAAGCCTTGAGTGAAGCGTCCTTCCAGTCACCGGCCTTGTCACCGAAGATAGCGCGGAGAAGCTTCTCCTCTGGAGACGGATCGCTCTCTCCCTTAGGGGTTACCTTACCTATAAGAATATCTCCAGGCTCAACAGCCGCACCGATTCTGATGATACCATTCTCATCAAGGTTACGTGTAGCATCCTCACTTACGTTCGGAATATCCGATGTAAGTTCCTCCGCACCACGTTTTGTATCCCTTACCTCAACTATATACTCATCTACATGGATGGATGTGAAGAGGTCCTCTCTGAGAATTCTTTCAGAAAGCACGATAGCATCCTCGAAGTTATAACCCTTCCAAGGCATGAATGCAACCTTAAGGTTCCTTCCGAGAGCAAGCTCACCGTTCTGAGTTGCATATCCTTCGGTCATGACCTGACCTGCAACAACCTTCTCACCTTTTCTTACAATAGGTTTGAGGTGAATAGAAGTGCTCTGGTTGGTCTTCCTGTAAATAGGGAGCTTATAAACTGTAACGTCAGGGCTGAAACTTACGAACTTCTCGTTTTCTGTCCTGTCATATTTCACATGAATTTCGTTGGCGTCAACATAAACGACCTCACCCTTACCGGTTGCTGTAACCTGTGTGCGTGAATCTCTTGCAACGGCGCCTTCCAATCCGGTTGCAACGATAGGAGCCTCCGGATGAATGATAGGAACGGCCTGACGCATCATGTTGGATCCCATAAGAGCACGGTTAGCATCATCATGCTCGAGGAAAGGAATCAATGAAGCTGCAATTGATGCAATCTGGTTAGGAGCAACGTCCATGAGATTTACATCATTCCTGCCTACTACAGGATAATCTGCCTCGTATCTGCACTTGATTCTGTCCTCCACGAGAAGACCGGAGTCATCAATCTTTGCATTGGCCTGGGCAACTATCTTGTTCTCCTCGTCCTCTGCGCTGAGGAATACCACTCCGTTATTTGAAAGGTCAACAACGCCTTCATTCACTTTCCTGTACGGAGTCTCAATGAAACCGAGATCATTGATCCTTGCATATACGCAAAGTGATGAAATAAGACCGATGTTAGGACCCTCAGGTGTCTCAATAGGACAGAGACGGCCGTAATGTGTATAGTGTACGTCCCTGACTTCGAATCCTGCCCTGTCACGTGAAAGACCGCCAGGTCCGAGAGCCGAAAGCCTTCTCTTGTGAGTCATCTCAGCAAGAGGGTTTGTCTGGTCCATGAACTGTGACAGCTGGCTTGTTGCAAAGAATGCATTTATTACAGAAGACAGTGTCTTTGCATTGATAAGGTCGGTTGGTGTGAATACGTCAGAATCCCTTACATTCATCTTCTCACGTATTGTTCTTGCCATACGGGCCAGACCAACGCTGAACTGATTTGCAAGCTGCTCGCCAACGGTCCTTATTCGTCTGTTGCTCAAATGGTCTATGTCATCAACAGTAGCCCTTGAGTTGATCAGCTGGATCAGATATCTGATAATCTCTATGATATCCTGCTTTGTAAGCACTCTCACATCCGCAGGAGTATCGAGATTGAGTTTTCTGTTCAATCTGAAACGGCCTACATCTCCGAGATCATACCTCTTGTCAGAGAAGAACAATTTGTCGATCACATCCCTTGCAGTAGCCTCATCAGGTGGTTCTGAGTTTCTCAACTGCCTGTATGTGAACAATATAGCTTCTTTCTCGGAATTTGTCTGGTCTCTTTGTAATGTATTGTAGATGATTGCATAGTCAGCGGCTGAAGCTTCATCGTTCTTGATGAGGATGGAATCAACTCCTGAATTGAGGAGATCCTCAATATTGGTCTCGTCAATAACCATCTCCCTCTCGAAGAGGACATTGTTTCTTTCAATGTAAACTACCTCTCCTGTATCCTCATCAACGAAGTCTTCGTTCCATGTCATGAGGACTTTTGCGGCCAGTTTCTTGCCTATGCAATTCTGAAGATTCTCTCTGTTAACCTTAACCTCTGTAGCCAGTCCGAAAATATCAAGTATTTCCTTATCGCTGTCAAAACCTATGGCACGCAGCAAAGTGGTTACAGGTAATTTCTTTTTCCTGTCTATGTATGCATACATGACATTGTTGATGTCAGTAGCGAACTCAATCCAGGAACCCTTGAACGGGATAATGCGGGCAGAGTACAACTTTGTACCATTGGCATGCATGCTCTGTCCGAAAAATACACCAGGCGAACGGTGCAGCTGGGATACCACGATTCTCTCGGAACCGTTGATTATGAAAGTACCCCTTGGTGTCATATATGGGATGCTCCCCAAGTACACATCCTGAATAACTGTCTCGAAATCTTCGTGCTCGGGATCTGTACAATATAATTTCAATTTTGCCTTTAAAGGAACGGAATAAGTGGCACCTCTGTCAAGGCACTCATCCATTGAATAACGTGGAGGATCTACAAAGTAGTCAATGAACTCGAGAATGAAATTGTTTCTCGTATCGGTGATTGGGAAAACTTCCTGAAATACTTTGTACAAACCCTCATTTCTCCTGTTTTCAGGGGTTGTATCCAACTGAAAGAAATCCTTGAATGATTTCAGCTGAACCTCGAGAAAATCAGGATAATCCAGAAGTGTCTTAGATGTGGCAAATGTAATACGCTGATTGTTAAATTTTTGCGCCATTTTTGTAAGGGTTGGAAAAAATAAACTGAAAAAACGACAAAAAGGTTTAGGGCATAAATACCCTAAACCTGATTATTTCCCGCTTGAAGCCGGGTGGATCGAAGTTATTTTACTTCTACCTCAGCACCAACTTCCTCAAGCTTAGCTTTCAGTTCTTCAGCTTCAGCCTTGCTTACTTTCTCCTTAACTGCCTTAGGAGCGCCGTCTACGAGTTCCTTAGCCTCTTTAAGTCCGAGACCTGTGAGCTCTTTAACAACTTTAACAACCTGCAATTTAGCCTGACCTGCAGCCTTGAGGACTACGTCAAACTCGGTCTGCTCTGCAACAGCAGCAGCTGCACCAGCTGCAGGAGCAGCAACTGCAACAGCTGCAGCAGCTGGCTCAATACCATATTCCTCTTTAAGAACTTTTGCCAACTCTTGAACGTCCTTTACTGTAAGGTTAACGAGTTCCTCAGCCAATTGTTTAATATCTGCCATAATTGTAATTTTTTATTATGTGTTAATTTTTGTTTTTATTCTTTTTCTGAAAGTGTTTTTACAATACCTGCAATCTTCTGGCCACCCTGTGCCTGGAGAGCTGATATAACATTCTGCATAGGAGACTGGAGCATACCGATGATATCACCAAGAAGTTCATCCTTGCTCTTGATATTGACGAGAGTCTCAAGATTCTCTTTGCCAATATAAACACAGTCCTGTACGTAAGCAGCTTTCAATACCGGCTTCTTGTCGTCACCGCCAATCTCTTTGATAAGTTTGGCAGGGGCATTGGCAACGGTGGTGAACATAACTGCAGAAGAGCCCGTGAGAACATCCTTGAACTGCTCGTAACCTTCGAATGCCTTTCTCTCCAATACCTTGAAGAACAAAGTATTCTTAACTACGATCATCTTGATGCCCTTCTCAAAGCAAGCACGACGTAACTTTGTGGTATCTCCGGCGTTCAAGCCTTCAACATCGGTTACATAGAAACCTGGAGTTTCCTCGAGCTGTGCTGCTAACTTATCAATAATTTGTGCTTTTAATTCTTTTTTCATAACAGATTATTTTAATTACAAAGCAGCACCAACACCTTTGCTGTCAATACAAATACCAGGGCCCATTGTAGAGCAGATATATATGCTCTTGACATAAGAACCTTTCAAAGCCTGAGGTTTGAGCTTAACAACTGTGTTGATAAACTCCTGTGCGTTGTCAGCAATCTGGGATGCGCTGAAAGAAACCTTTCCGATAGCTGCGTGAACAATACCCTGCTTGTCAACCTTGAAGTCAATCTTACCTGCCTTGACTTCCTTTACAGCATTGGCAACGTCCATGGTTACTGTACCGGTCTTAGGGTTTGGCATCAAACCTCTAGGACCGAGAATCCTACCAAGAGGACCAATCTTGCCCATAACGGAAGGAGTACAGATAATTACATCGATCTCTGTCCAGCCACCTTTGATTTTTTCAACATACTCATCCAAGCCTACGAAGTCGGCACCGGCCTCTTTAGCATCATTCTCCTTGTCAGGAGTACAAAGAACCAGAACTCTTACCTGTTTACCGGTTCCATGAGGAAGTGTCACAACGCCACGAACCATCTGATTAGCCTTACGAGGGTCAACACCCAGACGCATGGAAATCTCCACAGATGAATCAAACTTGGTAAAAGATGTTTCCTTTACCAAAGCACATGCATCGGCCAAAGAGTACATTGACTTATCATCAACCTTGGCTTCCGCCATTTTCTGATTTTTAGTAAGTTTACTCATAGCGTGTGAAATTATTTAACATCAGCCGGGAACTCACCTGTTACGGTAATACCCATGCTTCTGGCGGTACCAGCCACCATTGACATAGCTGATTTAAGAGTAAATGCATTCATATCAGGCATTTTGTCCTGAGCAATAGCTCTTACCTGTTCCCAGGTAATTGAAGCTACTTTTTTACGATTGGACTCAGCTGAACCTTTCTGAATCTTGGCTGCCTCCTTGAGCTGTACTGCTACAGGTGGCTGCTTAACTTCAAAAGTGAAAGATTTGTCTGTATAAACAGTAATGATTACCGGTAATACTTTGCCAGCCTTATCCTGGGTGCGTGCATTGAACTGCTTGCAGAAATCCATAATGTTCACGCCCTTTGAACCGAGAGCCGGTCCTACTGGAGGTGAAGGATTGGCAGCACCACCCTTGATCTGCAACTTAATGAATGCGGCAAATTCTTTAGCCATAATAAAAAAAATTAATTTTTAACAACTTGAACAAAATTGAGTTCCAGAATGTTCTTTCTTCCGAAAATCTTGACCATAACCTTGAGTTTCTTCTTGTCTTCAAGAATCTCCTCGATTGTACCATCAAATCCGTTGAAAGGACCATCTACAACTTTTACGTCTTCTCCAATTACAAATGGTGTAATATTCTCCTCCTCCTTGTCAATAAGTTCGTCAACTTTTCCAAGCAGACGATTGACTTCAACGGCACGAAGCGGTGTAGGTTCAGTCTCTTTTCCACCCTGACGGTCGGAAAGGAAACCTGAAACGTGTGTAACGTTTCTGATTATGTACTGAATCTCTCCTGTGAGGGCGGCTTCAATAAGAACATAGCCCGGGAAGAATATTCTCTCCGCGCTAACTTTTTTACCGTTCTTTACTTGATAGACCTTTTCGGTTGGAATGAGCACCTGTGTCACCTTGTCCTGAAGACCAAGTCTCTTGATCTCCTTTTCAATGTACTCCTTGGCTTTCTTTTCCTTACCTCCAACTACCCTGACTACGTACCATTTCAAACTTTCTGCCTCGCCCATTTCTAATACAAAATGTTATAAATCCAGCTCATGGTATTCTTGAAGAACATGTCAATAAGCATTATGACAACTGCAAGAATAAATGAAGCAATCATTACAAGGATGGCAGAACTCTGAAGAGAAGACCAGCTAGGCCAACTGACTTTCTGGGTCAACTCAACATATGAATCTTTGATATACGAAGTAATTTTGCTCATCACTTTTTTATTATGGATTTCCAATGGAAGCTTTGAAAATCCGTGTTAAAAAATAAACCAAACGTAACTTTGATTCTGGCAGGGGAAGCAGGATTCGAACCCACATCCGCGGTTTTGGAGACCGATGAACTACCCTTGTTCTATTCCCCTATAACAGGTCTGCACCGTTAGTGCAGACCTTAATTGTTCAGTACAACGTATTAGTCAAGAAGTTTTGTTACCTGACCTGCACCTACTGTACGACCACCCTCGCGGATAGCGAAACGAAGACCTTCGTTAACAGCTACAGGGTAGATAAGCTCTACAGTAATTGTTACGTTATCACCTGGCATTACCATCTCAACTCCCTCTGGAAGAGCGATCTCACCGGTAATATCCAATGTACGGATGAAGAACTGAGGACGATAGTGGTTGTGGAATGGAGTATGACGACCACCCTCTTCTTTCTTCAATACGTAAATCTCAGCCTGGAATCTCTCATGAGGAGTGATTGTGTTAGGACGAGCGATAACCTGACCTCTCTTGATCTCTTTCTTGTCGATACCACGGAGAAGCAAACCAACGTTATCACCAGCCTCACCCTGCTCGAGGATCTTACGGAACATCTCAACACCTGTTACAGTACTCTTCTTAGGCTCATCACCAAGACCGATGATATTGATTTCATCACCTACGTGGATTGTACCTGTCTCGATTCTACCTGTAGCAACTGTACCACGGCCTGTAATTGAGAATACGTCCTCAACTGGCATAAGGAATGGTTTCTCGTTGTCACGTACTGGAAGTGGAACGTACTCGTCTACAGCGTTCATAAGTTCCATTACCTTGTCCTCCCACTGTGGGTCACCGTTGAGTGCACCAAGAGCTGAACCACGGATAATAGGAGCATTGTCACCGTCGAAGTTGTAGAAGCTGAGGAGCTCTCTAACCTCCATTTCAACGAGGTCAATCATCTCAGGATCGTCAACGATATCAACTTTGTTCAGGAAAACAACGATTCTTGGAACGTTTACCTGACGAGCGAGAAGGATGTGCTCACGTGTCTGAGGCATAGGACCATCAGTTGCAGCAACAACGAGGATAGCACCATCCATCTGAGCGGCACCAGTAACCATGTTCTTTACATAGTCAGCATGGCCCGGGCAGTCAACGTGTGCATAATGCCTGTTCTCTGTCTGATACTCAACGTGTGCAGTATTAATGGTGATACCACGCTCTTTCTCCTCTGGAGCGTTGTCAATTGAATCGAATGAGCGCAACTCTGAAAGGCCTCTCTTTGCCAATACAGTTGTGATAGCTGCTGTCAAGGTTGTCTTACCATGGTCAACGTGGCCGATAGTACCAATGTTTACATGGGGCTTGTCTCTTTTAAAGGTTTCTTTTGCCATAATAGTAAAGCTTTATTAATTGATATTATATATACTTATAGAGCCGGTGGTGAGAATTGAACTCACGACCTCTTCCTTACCAAGGAAGCGCTCTACCCCTGAGCTACACTGGCCTGCTGGAGCGGAAGACGAGGTTCGAACCCGCGACCCTCAGCTTGGAAGGCTGATGCTCTACCAACTGAGCTACTTCCGCAAGCATAAAAAAAGTGGGGAGAGCAGGATTCGAACCTACGAAGGCGTGCGCCAGCAGATTTACAGTCTGCCCCAGTTGGCCACTTTGGTATCTCCCCGACTTGTTAAACTATTCAAAAAACTTTTCAGCCATTCAAAAAAAATAAATGACTGAGCATTTATTTCATGGAGCCGAAGAAGGGATTCGAACCCCCGACCCGCTGATTACAAATCAGCTGCTCTGGCCAACTGAGCTACTTCGGCATTTCCCTTTTTTTCGTTTGGGATTGCAAAGGTATGTTTTTCCTTTATTCCTACCAAATTTTTTTGAGAGAATTTTGCTATTTTTTTGAATATTTTCTAACGCAATTCCCTATTTCTTTGATATTGAGCCCGCTTTGCGAAAGGAGTTCATCAACGCTGCCATGCTGCACAAATCTGTCAGGCAAGGCAAGCGGAACTACAATGCAACGTTTCCCACGCTCGGACATCCATTGGCTCACACAACTGTGCAGACCACCGGCCACTGTGCCATCCTCAACTGTTATTACAGTATCATACTTCTGTGATACCTCTTCAAGAACCTCCTCATCCACAGGTTTCAGGAATCGCATGTCATAATGGGCCGCATCAAGTTCCTCAAGCGCCTTCCGCACCCTGTTGCCTATTGTACCGATTGAAAGGACCGCAACATTGCCTGAACCGGCCTTTAGCAGTCTGGCCTTCCCGGGTGCAATGAATTCAGGCTTGAGCGTCCAATCCATTTCATAACCCTCACAGGAGCCCCTTGGATACCTGATTGCAACAGGTCCGGCATATTCCTGGCTTGCTGCAGAGTACATCATGGCCCTGAGCTCCATTTCATCAAGCGGAGCCATGATGGTCATTCCTGGCACTGTACGGAGATAACCCAGATCAAAGGCACCATGATGCGTAGCGCCATCCTCGCCAACAATGCCGCCTCTGTCTATGCAGAATATCACTTTGAGATTCTGAAGAGCAACATCGTGGATAATATTGTCATATGCTCTCTGAAGAAAAGTCGAATATATGCAGCAGAAAGGAAGCAGGCCGTTCGCAGCCAGTCCGGCAGAAAATGTCACTGCATGACCTTCGGCTATACCAACATCATAAACCCTGTCAGGGAACTTATCCATCATCATGTCAAGGGAAGTACCGGAGGCCATGGCAGCTGTGATACCTACTATTGACCTGTTCTCCTGGGCAAGCTGAACCATGGTCCTGCCAAAGACGTTCTGATACTTCAACCTTCCATTGCCTGACTTTATCCTCTCACCTGTATTGTAATTGAACTTACCAGGTGCATGCCAGACACAAGGATCGGCTTCTGCCGGCGCGTAACCCTTGCCTTTTACTGTCATGACGTGCAGAATCTTCGGACCCTTGAGCTCCTT
>JAGHUC010000069.1 GCA_018065035.1 Candidatus Egerieousia equi
TGACAACATAGTCAGTGATGAATGTAAACTCTTTTAGGGTAAGTGTAAACTTGATATAGTTGAATACCCTCTAATCTGTCAACCTTTTTTAGGGAAGTACATCTAAACTGGCTTTAAAATAATTATAATTGTCAAAAGTTGACAAAATGCCGGAATACCTTTGTATCAACAAAACGATACGGGTATGAAGACATTTTTCAGAAACAACAGCAGCAGAACAAGTAACGAATGCATCATAGACAGCGATAGTGCAAGAATCAATGACAATGCAGGATGCACACAGACTGAAAGCGAAGACCAGGACGAGCACATCGACGGATTTGAAAAGGTACTGGTGATAATTTCCGTGCTACTTTTTCTCATACTCAATTCATAGGAGTATATTATTTTTCTCATTTTCTATCTACCTTTGTAGATAATGAAGCGCTCGCTTTTCATATTATCCTTTCTGCTGGCGTGCCTGTTCTGCAATAATCCGCTGAATTTTGCAGACAATGCGTCACACACAAATGCGCTCAGTACTGAAAATGCCACTTGTTCAAGCATTGGCTACACTGCCTGTGGCAGCAGGACCTTCGGATTCAATCTTCAAGGACTCCTTTCAACAAGTGCATCGGGATATTCAGAAGAAAGCAACAGTTTCAGCCCATCCGTAAGATCAACCAGCAATGGCAGAAGGGTTCAGTCTTCATCAAGAACATCGCTGCGTATTGCCAGATCCGGCAAATTGATTGACACCCGTAACATTGTCACGTTCCAGAGCAATCTGGAACTCTTCTCTTCCGGAATCCGCTCGAATGCTCGCTATATTCATTCCATCTGTATTCTGAGGATTTAGTCAGCAGCACTGTTTTCCACAGTGTGCGGAAGGTTTGCGGAATTTGCAGAGACCTTCCGCAGAAATCAATTTCAAGCAACTGATTACCAAAGCATTAATTCAAACAACCGCGGAAGGTCTGCGTTAAAGAGAGAAACCTTCCGCACTAAATCGCATAGAATAAAAATGGAAACAATTTTCAAAAACGTACATACAACAAAGGACCTTACAATATCAGGTATAGTATTCATAGCAGGAATCTGCCTGCTCTTCATAAACGCCGGACTGGGAGTATTCTTCACTATCATGGGCGTGGCTATGCTGTGCATATTCAGGAAAGGATACAAGAAGAACGGACAAGGCACGTTGCTCACCAGACAATCAGAGGAGATCTGCATGGAATGCAAGGCATCGCTCATTGACTTCCTCAACGGCAAGGATGTAAAGCCGGAAATAAAGAAAGGCAACTGCGGCGGAACCATACGCCTGGATGCGTACTTCAACAAAGCCGAAGGTCTGGCATATATCCAGTTGTTCGAGTACCGCAATTATACTTACGAACCTCTCACCGAAGTTGTGGAGCTTCATTCCCCAAAAGCCGAAATCATAGTGTCACAGCTATAGATTCTTGAACATCAATTATAAATGGAAGGACTTCTCGTCATTGATTGCTTCAATGACGAGAAGTCCTATTTTTGATGTCAATACTTGTTATTTTATAGAATGCAAATTAATTTTGTAGAGAAATCGTGGAAGCATAGCAACGATTCAAAATATTTTTCATTAAGAGCACAAGCTTTTTACTGGTAGTCCACTAAACCTGGCAGTTTTTTCAAGATCTACCTCAGTAATGGGATTGTGCCCGGATACTCCATCCGGGCTATCCTGTGGGTGTAGATCTATGGCCTGCCAGGGCCGAGTGGATTACTCATGGACGGCTCGGATTTTTCTTACAGGCACAATGGACAGGGAGTATCTGAATAAAGAAACAACAACTGCTGCAGCAAACAGCATCCTACCTCCCATGCAATACATCTATGCAGAAAAGGAAATATCAGAAATCGCAGCCATCATAAGTCTGCTTGCCCAGGCAATCGCCTTAAAGGATTTTTCCACCATCGACAGTAAAGACAAGAAACAGCTGGAAGCGCTGGAGGATTTTGAAAGCATCGGTGCTTCCATAGAACTTCTAGCCAGGTTCACAACGCGAGTAAACCCGAATTTCGGCGAAGAGGACTTTCAAAAGCTCCACGATGTAAGTATGGATTGCTATCGCAGTAACTACAGAAGAAGGATGGAAAGCTTCTGGAAAGGCCTTCACAACTGGCAGAGGCTGTTCGAAGGCTGCCCGTTCTTCCAGCCACAAATCAGTCAGCAATAAAAAATGCCTCTGAAATTGTTCAGAGGCATTTTCGTGAGGTGCCAAGCAGATTCGAACTGCTGTACTCGGTTTTGCAGACCGATGCCTAGCCACTCGGCCATAGCACCGTTTTGGGATTACAAAAGTAGGTTTTTATTCTATATTTTGCAAATTTATTTTAGAACTTGAACTCAAAGCCGAATGTGAAGGAGAAGTTATGTGCATTGGTTCTCATTCCGTCCTTGAATTTGTGTCTGTGCGTAAGTCTCCATGTAGCATCAACCCTGAGGAGCCTGAAGATATTGGTTATTCCTGCGCCTATCTCTACGTAAGGAGTCTTGAGTTCCTCCATTCCTTCAGGGAAAATCAGGTAAGGATTGGCATTTGGATTGACAAGCAGACCGTCCTGTCCTATGCATCCATCGTTCTCGTCACGAAGGGTACCGTATGCGGCTTTGACTGTGAGAGCTTCACGCCAGTTGAGCTTCTTGAGCAAAGGTATCTTTCCAAGGAAATAGCCGTTGAAATTGTGCTCGTACATAAGAGACACCCAAGTATCGGATGCAAACTCGTAGAAGTCCATGCAGGAGAATGCGTTCTGATCAAGGAAATAAGTGCCGTTGCCTTCATGAATCTTCAACAACGGATACGGAACCTTTCCAAGAATGGTTCCGGCATTGAGCCTTATTGTTGAGGATCCGAACGGCGGAATCGGAGGAGTGACCGTGAATGACAACTCAGGTCTGAAGAACTCGAAATCGTTCCTTGCAATGCCCTTGACTCCACCTATTAAATCCACAGTGATGACCGGCTTTCTTGACGGCACGTATGTTCTCACGTATGTTCCTCGCACGAACGACTCATCAAACGAGAATCTTGCGGCGTAGTGAATGTTGTTGGATGCCACACTGTGCATGGATTCTCCATCAGGAGTTATCATAGGCACATACCCGTTTGAGAAAATGCGTTTGTGTGCAAGTGAAACAATGCTCGTGAATCCGGGCGTGTGCTCATGCTCGTAGTCAAGGCTCACTTCATTCACCATGCTTCGTTTCTGACCGCCTCTTGACAGGACAGACACGAAAATGCTGCTTTCAGAGAAGTGGCTCGCTGAAAGCCCCTGCTGCCTCACATCGTGGAAAGCGTTGAGTGTAAGTTTCCTGAAAGGTTCAGTGCCAATCATGTACTCAACGGTACCGCCACCCTTGAAATCCTTGTCCTTGAATCCGTATGCTCCGAATATGGTATAACGTACTTTCTTGCTGAAGGTTTTGGTTGTCCTGAGTCCGAACTGCAGCCTCAGGCCCTCCAGATTATTGAACGAGATCAGCTTGTTGTATGGTCCATATCCAAGATATTTGCCGTCATAATAACCGGTTACAATAGTGGTGATGGCTGTATATATGTTCTTGTACAATGGAACATTCTTTACCGAATCAACCATTGTATAGATATCCTTTTCCTTCTGAGAGAGTTCATACGGCCTTATGCTGTCCCAGAATGCTTCCGGACGTGCAACGCCGCCCTTGTTCATCATGACTCTGCCCCTGTGCTTTGCCACCTCCTCATCAGGGAAAGCGCTTCTGTCAAGAACCGGATTGGTGAAAGCAATCTCCCTGTTACCAAGCAAGGACAGCATCTTTGAGGAGTCGTTCATGGTAACGGAGAAGTCTGCATACATCTTTTCCTTTGAATAGAACCAGGTGGAATCATTGAGTCTGCGATGCTCCACATCCATTACGAAGTCCCTCACCCAGTTCACGTTCGCATACTTTTTGAGCTTTGCATGCATCTTGCGCATTGCGTAGTCCTTGGCATCAATCTGCATTTCTCCGTCAAAGGCAACAGAACTAATATTCTTACCCGGATGGAAACGGATCACATAGGTTTTCCTGCCATCCACATTGATGGAGTCAATCAAAAAGTAGTTGTAATACATCATTCCATGTGCGCACAACGGCGATGGCACATCAAGATTGAAAGCATTGATGTAGTTGTCGTAGAAATTCACCTTGAGGTACATGCTGCCTGTAAAAGGAAGCATACTGGAATTATCCTCGAAACCGGAGACTCTGGAAGCCTCAAGCACCTCCTTGTCCATTTCAGGATCAAGCGAGTGATATTTCTTTCCCGCACTCTCTGAAATCAGGACAGGCAGGTATGGCTGGCCGCTAACAACCGAAGTATCAATGTAATCGAAAATGAAGCCGAAGTTCTGAACGATTTTCTTGTTGGTTATCTGCTCGCGAGGATTGGTTATATCCAGCTCCATCTTGGTATAGACATCACAGCTGTAATCATTCAGATTCTTTGGATCATTCCTTTTCTTGTTGTCATCAATCTTGTGCAGAATGGATTTCATATAGCTGTTGTCCGGTTTGACCACAACTGCACTCAAATTGCTTATGACAGGATTGAGCTTGAAATCCAATTTGGCAAAATTGCCGACATTCGCATCCATTTCAAGGCTTTCGTAACCAAGGATTGACACACAGAGAGTCCTGAGAGTGAGGTTCCTGGTTTCAAGAGTATAATAACCGTCAAGGTCGGTGTATACGCCAACCTTGGAGTCCTTGAAATATACTCCTGCAAAAGGGATCCCCTCCCCTGTCTGTGAATCAGTGACACGACCCTTTATCTTTGTAATCTGAGCGAATGCCAGCTGAGCGCTGAGCAATACCAGCAGGAAAACAAAGACAAACGGCTTCCATTTACCAAAAGCCATTGTATGAGAATTACAGTATGAATTAAATGATCTTGAAGATATTTGAGAAACCTGTAATGTCAAAAACCTGCTTTACGTTAGGCTGCATGTTCTTCAAAACCATTTTACCTCCTTTGCTCTCAATACGCTTCTGGAGTGTAAGGAAAGAACGCAATCCCTGGCTGCTGGTATAAGACATGCCCGAACAGTCAAGTTCAATCTCCTTGGCATCTGATTCCATTACAGGAATGATATCCTCATTGAATCTCTGAACATTGGTTGTGTCCAACCTTCCGTTCAATGTAACGAAGCAAACAGCTCCTTCATTCTTAATAGTTACATCCATAATGTTAATATTTTTTAATTGTTATTACTTCAATTTAATGACCAGCATTGTAATATCATCGTTCTGCTCCGCACCGTTTGCAAATGCCCTGACATCGGCAACAAGCGAAGTTATGAATTCCTCGCTATATGCAAATTCCTTGCCAGAACAGAATGAAAGCAGTCTTTCTTCTGAATATAGTTCCTTGGCGGCATTTTCAGCCTCAGTCACACCATCGGTGTAGAAAAGCAAAGTGCTGCCCTTCCCTACATGTGAACTCTGACCGGAATACTTGAATCCGTTCATCACTCCTGCAACAAGGTTGCTCTTCAAATCAAGGAATTCAGCCTTGCCATCGTTGTCCATCACAACGCCCGGATTGTGTCCTGCATTGCAGTACTCGAACTCGCCGGTCTGGAGATCAATTTTTCCTATGAACATTGTAATGAACATATTTGTAGGATTGCCCTCAGTGACGCTGTCATTGAGTTTGTCCATCATAAGAGCCACATTATCCTCCGAGGAGGCCACATATCTGAATGCGCTTCTTGCAATTGCCATGAATATAGCGGCAGGCACGCCCTTTCCGCTCACATCGCCTATTATGAAATAGAACTTGTTGTCCCTTATGAAATAATCATAGAGATCACCTCCCACCTCCTTGGCCGGGTTAAGAATGGCAAATACATCCAAGTCGGACCTTTCAGGGAAAGGAGGGAAGACAGATGGCACCATCTGCCTCTGGATATCTGAAGCAATACGCAGCTCGCTCTCGATTCTTTCCTTGGTACTTGTTGTCCGTTTCAGTTCATCAATATATGTTACAAGTGACTTCTGCATATACTCGAAACTGTTCTTCAGATGTGACATCTCGTCATGGGTTTCTATCTCAGGCAACTCCGCGTGAAAATCTCCTTTGGCAATCTTCAGGGCGGAATCGCTCAACTGTACCAGCGGTTTCAGCTGACGTTTCATCATTCGTCTGGTAACCGAGAAAAGGATGATGGCGAATATAATGACAAAGGCGAGGGAAACCCAGGTAAGATGCTTGATACCATCAATAACATCATCGTAGTTGCTTAAAATTGCCAGGGACCACTTGTTCTTCAATGGCCCGTATGTTATGAACCAGCTGTCATCGTTCTGATAAGTGTAATTGGTATAAACACCTTTCTGGCCGTCAAGCATCTGTTTGCCAACATCAAACAGGTCTTTTGATTTTTCCTCAGCCGCTGCGGAAAAGACCGTATGTGTGAAGATATAGCTTGAATCCTTATGCGCCACGAAAGTTCCATTCCGGCTGATAAGGAAAGCGAAGGACGTAGGATAAGGCTTGATGGCGGATACAAGTTCCGTAATTGTGCTCAGCGTCAAATCAGCTGTAAAGATTGCATATACATTACCATTCTTGTCAATCAATGGCAAAGAATATGTTGACATGAGCATATTCGCTCCGCCCTCATCAAAATATGGTTCACTCCATACAGGTTCCTTAAGCAGTGCAGGTATCTGATACCAGTCCAGATAATGATAGTTGTTATTGATGTTTCCCAGCTGCTTTGAAACTATCTCGCCCCTGTAATTGACGTATGAATATGGCGAGAAGAACAATTCTCCTTTATGGAAATATGGAGCAAACGCAATGGCACATCCGCTTATCTCCTCATTTTCAGAAACGACTTTGCGGGTGATGTCGTACAGGCGTTCCTCATCTCCGAGACTTTCCTCAACGACCCACTTGACATTGTCAAGAGCTGTTTCAACAGCGTGAAGGTCGTGGTCAATGCCCGCAATGGCAATGCTCAGTTTCTGTTGCACGTTGGTGTTTCCGGACTGCAGCAGTTCCTTTGTGGAAATGGTCCAGAAAATCAAATTGTTGAGCAGGAAAACACAAACAGCTATTATCAGGATGAAGAAACTCAACCTTATAACCAAATTCTGTCTTATCAATTCGACAGGATTGATTTTCTTTACTATGTTAATTATTTCCGCCATTCAGCAAATCAACTGTGAATTTGTTATAATCAATATCATTGACCATCATGCCGCCCTTCAACAATTTGGACTTGAGCGAATTGAACTCGTCAATGCCAATTGTCCTGAAACTGCGCTCGCCATCTTTCACCTGCAGTCTCAACACCTCATCAAGCATGAGTGACTGATAGTACTTGCTGGTTCCTGTCTGGAACGGCTTCAAATAGTGCCAGACGAGGTCAACAGCCTCCTCCTTGTGTTCGGCCGCCCACTCCCAGCCTTTTTTCGAGGCTCTTACAAATGCCTCCACTGTTTCTCTGTTCTCCTTGAGATACGAGCTCTTCACATATAATCCGTCTTCAGGGAAGTCATATCCGTAATCCGAAAAACGCAACACGTGATTTTCAGGGATATCGCCTTTGCAGAGAAGAAGTTCAAGATACTCTGAATATGAGTATGCAAGTGTTGCATCAACAGCCTTGAATATGAATATGTTTATGTCACGTATGAAAGGAATCCAGTTGACCTTGACATTACTTTCCATAAAGGCTGATTCAGCGCATTCGCCGTTTCCGCTTCTCCATATACCCACTTTCCTGCCTGCAAAGTCCTCAAGCCTGCCTATGGAGTCCTGAGCCACGCACACCAGAGACCCATGCTGCGATGTCTGTAGTACATTCACAAGATCATATCCTTTTGAGGCTCCTGTCATACAGGTAATAAGCAGATTTGAAATAATGTCAACCGCTCCTTCGTTCAAACAGTCCAGGACAGAATATGTTGATCCCTGAGGAAGATGCCTGATTGTCACATCAAGGCCCTCCTCTTCGTAAAAGCCTTTGATCCTGGCTATATAGTAACCCGCAAACTGAGCCTGAGGAAGCCAGTTGGGCATAAAAGTCAGTTTGGTCAGGTTCTTTGTTCCTGCAGATGCAACTGGCTCCTGCTGAGCGCACAACTCATACGGAGATACGGTTACGCACAACAGGGTGAGCAGAAAAACGATATGTCTGAACAACTTCTTGAACATATTGAAGATCAAGCTACATTCTTTTCCATAACAAGTACATTGCAACCATTTTCATAATTGTAATATACTTTGTCCATCAGGTTCTTGCACAGGAATATTCCAAGGCCTCCGATTTCCCTTTCTTCGGCGGAAAGCGTAATATCAGGGTCCTCCTTGTCCAAAGGATTGAATTTCACTCCGCCGTCCTTTATAACGATACGAAGAATGCCGTCGCCTGTGATTTCCTTGCTTGCCTCGAGGAAACCGTTACCGTCTTCATAGGCATAGGAAACAACGTTTTCTACAACTTCTTCCACAGCAAGGTTCACATTGAAGAAGACATTGTCGTCCACCTTTCCCTCAAGACCTGAAAGAATCCATTCAATGATTCTTGCCTGTTCGCCTGCAATCGGGCAGAATCTGAAAGATTCAGGGTTCATCATATTTCCGTTCATATTGAAATCCTCCAATATTTGCTATTCAACATATAATACAAGTCCTTTGAGATACTCTCCCTCAGGATGATATATATTAACCGGATGGTCAGCCGGTTGTGTAAGTCTTCCAATGATTCTCACCTTTCTCCCGGCCTGCGCGGCGGCGGAAAATACAGCCAGAGCAAATGACTGCCTGTCAACAGCCTGCGAGCAGCTGAAAGTAAAGACAATACCTGATTTTGCAACTTTCTCTATAGCCGATGCATTCAGTCTCTTGTAGGCTCTCAAGGCATTGTCAATAGCGCCTCTGTGCTTTGCGAATGCTGGCGGATCAACAATTATCAGATCATATTTGCCATCAGGCGAATTTTTCATGAAATCAATTGCATCTTCGGTATATGATTTATGTCTCGATGCAATCTGCTCGTTGAAATTGGCGGCAACGTTATTCTCCAGCATTTCAATTGCTGTTGCCGAACTGTCAACGGAATCAACGCTCACTGCCCCGTTGGCCAAGGCATAGATTGAGAAACCTCCGGTATAGCAGAACAGATTGAGCACACGCCTGCCCTGTGCATATCTGCCCACCAGCATCCTGTTGTCACGCTGGTCAAGGAAAAATCCGGTTTTCTGGCCACGCACCCAGTCAACGATGAATTTATGTCCGTTCTCGAACACAAGCCTTGACTGTGAATCTTCAAGTCCTTCCTTACGCCACAGATATCCGTCCCTCAATTCAAGACCGGCCTTGAACGGTGCCGTTGCCTCACTTTTATCGTAGATGGCAACTATCTCCTTTCCAAGGACTGTTCTTATAGCAGCAGAAATTTCCTCACGCTGAAGGAACATTCCCGCACTATGAGCCTGTATCACCGCCACGTTGCCGTACACATCAATTATTAATCCAGGAAGATTGTCACCTTCTCCATGTACGAGCCTGTATGCATTTGTAGGACAGGAATCATCTTTAAGCAGAGGCATCCTCTTCCTTGCCTCGAACGCCCGTGCTATCCTGCTTTCCCAGAAATTACAGTCAATTGCCTCATCCTCGAATGTAAGAATCCTTACACTGATGGAACCCTCCTGCCAGTGTCCTCTGCCCAGAAACTGTCCTTCTGAAGATATCACATCAACTATATCTCCTTCAGCAACCTTTCCCCTGACAGAAGCAATGGCGCCGGAAAATACCCATGGATGGAATCTTTTCAAGGAAGCATCACGCCCTTTTCTTAAAACTATCTGAGTTCTCCGCTGCATATCCAATCTTATTTTTTCACTGGCGACAGTTTATTCCACATCTTCAGACATATCCATGCATCAATGGCAGCATAGCGCTGCTGAGCCGTGGAAAGCACTGCGCTCTCCCAGTTTGAAAGCTGCTGGGACTTTGATATTCGCACGCCCAATATGATAGCCGCCATTCTTTTCACGCTTTTCTGCTCTATGCCGTAATCTGCAACCACAGTCTGCAAGTCTACAAAACCCTTGCCGGAAAATTCATTGTATTTTCTGAGTCCTGCAACATCATCATCCACGGCCGCCCCTATTTTCAAGATTCTTTCGTCTGACAGAATAGCAGCCAGTTCCTGCGGAATACCGGTTTTTGGCAACCTGAAAAGGAAAGTCTTGTCAGGACCGCTCAACTGCAGAAGCGCGAGCATGTTCCGTGGATGTTTTGCAACAAAGCATGGTTTGGTTTCGGTATCGAATCCCAACATATCCTGAGCTGAAAGATATTCAATGGCTTGAGCATAGCTGTGACCTGTGGTGCTGTCAACAACTATGATTTCACCATCAAAGGCTGCGAAAGGCAGCTTCTCTATCTCCTCATTGCTTATGCTTGCCGCAAAACCCATAATGCACACCTACTCTACAAGTTTACTTTTCTCACCGAAAATATATGAATAAGAAACAGGGACAAGGCTGGCAAGCCTGTTCATATTCTCCTCACTAACATATCTTGGAAGCAATGGAACATTCACAGTTGTAATGTCTTCCGTACCATGCTCCCTGCCATATTTAAAATCGTATGCAAGTTCACCGTCCTCTGTTAGCTGATCAGGAAGCAGACCATAAACAGGAACTGAAATGTATCCTGACACCTGCGTATCCTCCAATGACAAAGCCAGTTGCTTGTCCTCTCTTAATGCATTGAACGCCTCAACGGCAGTGAATTTCGCAGGATCTATGAAATTTACGTTTTCAGGAAGAAGCTTGGCATATACTGCAACGCCATCAACAGTGTATTCCCTTATCTGCTGAACAGCCTTCTTGAGAGTATCAAGCAGGAAAGGATAATGAGTGCAGCCAAGAATGATGTGTTTCATAGGTGCTGTACCGCCCATTTCCCTGTATCTTTCTATCAGGTTTACAAGATGAAGTCTTGCATAATTGCACGAAGCGTTGAGCTGCATTACCTTGGAGCTGTCCGTCTCTGCTGTGAGCAGTTCTCCGTTTGCAGATGCAAAGTGATAAACAGGAAGCAGATCCTCCCTTATATCGTTGAGTGTACTGCCAAGGACAGGCCCGCGGTAAGAATCCCTGACTTCCTTGCGGCTTGCGTCAGCAAAATCAACATCTGTGTCAACTGACTCTGCAAAACCTGCACAAGGCTGGTTAACAACGGTAAGTTTTCCTTTATAGGCAAGTTTAGAGGCCATTTCCTCTATGGTTCTCTGATATGCTCCTGAAGCTATTGTTCCCTTGGTTGCGAGCACTCCCACTGCAGAAGAGTCTTCACCATCGCCAAGTTGGGAGAACAAAGCGTTCACACCTGCGTTGATCACTCCTATGACCTTGACTCCGGTGCCGCTAAGCTCAAGAAGATTCCTGATGTCGGTAAGGCCGTATGCAGTTGCCGTATTGCAGGCAATTACAAGAATCTTGCAAGGTTCCTTCTGCTCGGAGCCCTCCTTGTCCATGAATCCGTTATGGAATTTCTGACCGAGAAGGAACAATGCATCCTTGACAACCAGTTCCCTGAAGAACATGTCCTTGTCCTCCGATGAGTAGTTGCCGTAAGGCATGTTGGCAACATCGCCCAGATACTGGAATTTTTCACCCACAAAATCAGGAATGCCATCAGATTTCGCTTCGCCGGTAACATTGTCGAATTCATCCAGTTTGAGCATGACTTCAAGAACGGTGAGTCCACCTGTGCCGCTGTCAAACACGCCTATTGGGAGAAGATTCCTCTCTGCTGGGAATGATTTGAAATCAGCGAAGAAAATGGATGTGGAATCATTGAGTGCCTTATGCATGATAGGTGTCAACTCAACACCGGCAGTCTGCTCCTCCTTTGGAGAGCAGGCAGCACAGAAGGCCAGAACACATAAAATCCAGACGAAACGTTTCATAAACCGATAATTATCCAAATAAAACATTAATCTGCAAATTTAATTTTTTTAGGCAAATAAAGCAATTTTATGGCATAAATAAAGAAGCGTGCCTCCTGTACCGGAGACACGCTCTGAAAGATATATCTGCAAACAATTTATTATTTGTTTGTTCTGCCAGGGTAAACCTTGAGAGCTTCCTCGAGACACTTGATAGCCGCCTCAATATCCTCAACCTTGAGAACGTAAGCAAGTCTTACCTCGTTCATGCCTGTATTCGGTGTAGCATAGAAGCCAGCGGCAGGAGCTACCATTACGGTCTGTTTGTTGTATTCGAACTCCTCGAGCAACCACTGTGCGAATTTGTCTGCGTTGTCAACTGGAAGTGAAGCAATGGTATAGAAAGCTCCCTGTGGTGTAGGTGTGTAAACACCAGGAATCTTGTTGAGAAGGTCAACCATTACATTTCTTCTGTGAATATACTCAGCCTTTACAGCAGCGAAATACTCTTTTGGTGTGTTGAGGGCAGCCTCAGCTGCAATCTGCTCTACAACGGGTGAGCAAAGTCTTGCCTGTGCATATTTCATGAGAGCCTTGAACAACTCCTTGTTACGTGTAACAATGCAACCGATTCTTGCACCGCACATGCTGTAACGTTTTGAAACTGAATCAAGAAGGATTACGTTCTCTTCACATCCAGGAATCTCTGCGCAAGAGAAGTGAGGAGTGTCTGAATAGCAGAACTCTCTGTAAACCTCATCGGTAAGAAGATACAGGTTATGCTTCTTAACTATCTCGCCCAGTTTGAGAAGTGACTCCTTTGAATAAAGGGTACCTGTAGGGTTGCCAGGGTTGCAGATGAGAATAGCCTTTGTTCTCTCTGTGATATGTTTGTCAAATTCCTCTACTGGAGGAAGTTTGAAACCGTCCTCGATTGATGTGTGGATAGGAACGAGCTTGACACCGTTCTGAAGAGCGAATGCATTGTAGTTGGTGTAGAAAGGCTCCATTACTATAACCTCATCATCAGGGTTGCAGACAGCCTTGAGAGCAAGCTCAACAGCCTCACTGCCGGATGTGGTTACCAGAATGTCTGTATAATCAACCTTGATGTTGATATTGTTGTAGTATTTTGCAAGACCTTTTCTGTAAGACTCGTTTCCTGCTGAATTTGCATAAGCAAGAAGTTTGAGGTCAATGTTCCTGATTGCGTCAAGAGCGCACTGAGGAGACTCGATGTCAGGCTGACCGATGTTAAGATGATAAACCTTTACGCCTCTTTTCTTTGCTTCGTCTGCAAAAGGGACAAGTTTTCTGATTGGTGATGAAGGCATTGCAATGGCCTTATCTGAAAGTTTAAGCATATTGAAATATGATTTAAAAAGTTTATGTTGTTATTGATTAATCTTCTTGAGCCAATGCCTTGAGGAATCCCTCAATCTTAGGCTGAACAGCCGATGTAGGATAGCAGTAATGGTTGGTAAGTATTGCAAATCTTATCAGACCGTTCTTCTTGCCTGCCTGAACATAACCGGCATAGCATCTTACTCCGTTGAGCGAACCGCTCTTTGCATGAACTCTCTCTTTCAATGATGCAGGTTCGTCATTGAGCACAGACTTGAGTGTACCGCCGTGTCCTGGAACAGGGAGTGAAAGGAAGAATTCAGGGAATACGTCCGACTTGGCCATCATGTTATAATAGTTGCAGAAGAATGTTGGTGAAACGTGATCCTTTCTTGAAAGACCGCTTCCATCAGCCTGCCTGAAACCGAATGTGCTTATACCGTTCTCCTTGTAGAGTTCATACATCTTGTCAAGAGCCGCATCGTAGCTACCCTCGCCTGCAAGCACCTTGCCTATGGTCTTGAGTATTGTTTCAGCAAAGAGGTTCTGGCTTATTCTGTTTGTTACAAGAACAATTCTCCAGAGTTCAGGTGAATAAGTCTTTGCCACTTCAACTGCTGCTTTTGCATAGTCCTTCTTTGCATATTCATTGATATCAACTATTTCTCCGTTGAACTGGAAGCCTTTTGCAAGGAGGAATTTTGCGAATTCGTTACCGCACGCAAGCTGTGGGAATCTGCATGACTGAAGAGGATGGTAAACTTTCCTTGCACGGCCGAACTGTCCTTCGTAAGAAGCGCAGCGTGCAAAATCCTGTACATAATATGCAGCCTCGTTGCCGTCCTTTTCGCCACCTGTTGTAAGTTTGTTTACAATCTTGAGTCCTGGAACAACAGGATATACCTGGTTAACCTGTACAGGATCGCCTTCCTTTTCACCTGGAATCACTTCAAGTTCCTGGCAGTTCTCGCAGAATGTCAGGCCGCTTGGCGCCGCACCGTAATCCTCGCCGAAATCGCCCCAGCTCCAGCTGTCAGGCATCTGCTCGCGAACGAAGTAGCTGTCATCTACTACAATGTTGCCTGTGATCTTGTTTATCCCGGCCTTCTTCATTCCTTCAGCCCACTCTCCGAAGACTTTGTCAATCGGGGTTGCAAGTGTATCCTTTGAGCCAAGTGTAGGATCGCCACCGCCTACAATTATGATGTCACCGTAAAGAACGCCATCGCTTACCTTTCCGCTGTAAACAACTTTAGTTTCATATCTGAAATCCTTGCCAAGATATTTAAGGCCCATTCCTGTAGTCAGGGTCTTCATTGTTGATGCTGTAAGCAGAGGCATGGTGCTGTTCCATTCAGCAATAACCTTGCCGTGCTCGTTGACTGCCTTGATTCCAACAACAGAATGTGTGAACAATGAATCTGTCTTAAGCTGATTCTTTACGAATCTGGCGGCACTGCCCTGAGCGAATGCGCCGGCAGAAACCATTAAAAAGGCTGCAAGGGATAAAACAGCCAAAGTGATTTTTTTATTCATATGCAATTGAACTTAATGTTTCAGAAACAATAATATCATACAAATTTACTCAATTATTTGATATCTGCCAAAATAAAAAGGAGGCTTCTCAGCCTCTTATCTGCACCTTGAAACCTTCTTCAAGCAAAGGTGCTGCAATCCTCTCCATCTCCTGCACGCTTACCTTCTCGAGACCTTTCTGTGGAGTCTCCCTGTCAAGAGTGTACATCATGACTTCGCGGGGGTGCAATTCCCTTACAAGTTCAATCCATGCCTGACAATGTTTCTCATCGGTGCAATCTATATGGAACTTCCCATCCCTGTCCCAACCTTTGAGGAACATGGTCTGGAGTATGAAATTGCCGTTGAACAACTTGAGGTTCCCTATGGTGGATTCAAGCGAATATCCAGGCACCGGATTGTCTATTGCGCGGACCATTTCTTCCAGAGCTGAATCTATTTTAAGAATAGGATTGTCAACTTTCATAAGCGCCTTGCGCACTTCCTCCCTGCCAGTCTGTGTTGCATTGGAAAGAACCGAGACCTTTGCATCAGGATAGAGCCTGTCGCGTGCGGCAAGAGTGAAATCTATTATTTCAGCGAAGTCAGGATGAAGGGTAGGTTCACCATTGCCGCTGAATGTGATGGTATCTACCGGACTCCCGGAAGCCTTGAGCTCCTTCAGCCTGAACTCCAGTGCTTCTTTCACTTCTTCCTTTGAAGGAAGCACATTATCCTTTTTACCATCCTTGTTCCAGCCGCATTCACAGTAGATGCAGTCGAATGAACACCATTTTCCGAATTTCGGCAAAAGATTTACACCAAGGGAATGACCCAGCCTGCGGCTGATTATAGGTCCGAAAACTATATGATTGAACAGAATTGTGGACATAATTGATTATTTTTCCGGATTGACGTTGCGCTGCCACCACTTCACATCTGAAGGGAAGTCTGCAAGAGACGTGTCAGCTATGATGCCCAGACCAGGGACGATGGTATCATTCGGTCTAACCTTGGCAAGCCATCTGAAACATCTGTACTGCCCTTTGTCCAGAAGTTCACGGCTGCTGTATTTCCTTACTGAATCACTCAGCCAGAATGGCTCCACAGAAACATTTCTCATCTCGCCGGCGCGCTTTACAGCCAGAGCCTTGCGTTTTCTGATTATTTCCTGAGCCAGTTTGTGAATTCTTATATATTCGTCATCCTTCATTATATACTTTCTTACACTGGCCTCATACTGTTCGTATGTATATCCGTATTTTGCAAGAACTCCGTCATATACCAGCAGGGAATCCGTGCTTGAAATCATATTGTGACGTTCAATATAGAAGTCAGCCAGATACATATCTACCAGAATATTGGCCATGTCTTTCTTGGGTATGATGACCTCCTTGTTGCAAGCAATGAACAACGGCACCGATAATGCACAGATAAACAGAGTAATGAATATTTTCTTCAAACTTGTCATATTACGCAAAGTTAGCAATTTTTTATATCTTTGCCACCCAAAATACAGGCAGCCACACAAAGCTTGCCGCACCGGCAATGAAAATCAAACCTATAGGACTCATAAAAAAGCTTTACCCCTCATTCATCTGGAATTTTCCGGAGGAAAAGGACGGTATATTCCTTACTTTCGATGACGGTCCAAGGCCTGAAGTCACACCTTGGGTTCTGGATCTGCTTGACAAATATAATGCCAAAGCCACTTTTTTCTGTATAGGAAAGAATGTTGAACTCTTCCCTGAACTGTATCAGGAAATAATTGACAGAGGACATGCCGTAGGGAACCATTCGTATTCACACGTGAAGGGATGGGGAATGCCAACCGGAGACTACATAAGGGACATTGACATTGCGGCGGACACGATCCATTCCAATCTGTTCCGTCCGCCCTACGCCAGAATAGGCATAAACCAGGCCAGAATGCTCGCAGAAAGATACAAGATAATAATGTGGAACATTCTCAGCCGTGATTACAACAGCTCCATTTCAGGAGAAAGGTGCGCCAGAAACGTAATACCGCATATCCAGCCGGGCGATATCATTGTCTTCCACAACTCAATAAAGAGCGCGAACAACATGTTCTACGCTCTGCCGCTGGTCATGGAGGCAATCAAGGAAAAAGGTCTGATTTGTAAAAAGATAGAACTGTGATATGTTCGAGAACAAACGCAAGGCGATTCTGTACATACTATGCATTTTCGGACTGATATTGTTCATAATAAACAATTTCAGGACAGATGCACTGCTGTTCTTTGCGCTTGAGCTTGCATCGGTATTCGGGATTTACCTTATCTCCAGATGTGCGCAGGACGTCAAGGCAGAGATCACCATACTCATTTTTCTTGCAATTACCCTGTCCTCAGCGTCCGACGCCACTTTCCAGGTCTGGCAGACTGTTCCATTGTTCATCATATACCCGATTCTGAACTTCACTCAAGGCCGGATATTCCTTCCACTATTCACAATAGGAGCATCATTCCTGATATTTCCTTCCGCAATCTGGCTGGCACCGATAATGCTGATTTCCTGCCTGCTGCTCCAAGCAAATACTAAAAGAATCACGATTGTCCTTGCCGCACTGTCATGCCCTGTTCTGTACTACACTCTGTTCAGAGAGCTCATCACACATGACAGTATGGAAAGCGCTGCGGCCTTCTTCAATCAGGCATTGCACATATCAACGCCTTTTGCATCCATGCACCCGCTCACATATCTTCTGCTTGCAGCAACAATAATACCTGCCGTACACCTGCTGAACAACCACAACTACTTAAGCGAGTCCAGCATGTACAACATGCAGCACGCAACTCTGGTAAGTTTTGCAAGCATAGTTGTCCTCTACTTCATTTTCAATGCAGGAATGGGTGCCGGCCCCATTGGCTTTTATATAGCAATACCGGCTGCCTTGACATCCGGTATTCTATTCTCTTCCGGGAGCAACAGGAAGACAGACTCATTGTTCTACATATTCTCAATGATTCTGCTTCTCAACACCCTCACCAACTATTTCTCTTTCTAATATTTTCCACTGGCGACAGTGAAGCTGAAATCTTCCTAGAAGCAGGAGACCTTGGAACCGACAATCTCGGAAACGAGATTGTTCGCCAGACGGCTTGCACCGATTCTGAAGTAGTTTTTATTCAGCCATTTGCTGCCAAGCACGCTTTCAACTATTCCATAGTAAAGCAATGCATCCTCAGTAGTTGAAATGCCACCTGCAGGCTTGAACCCCACCATCCTGCCGGTCTTCCCGTAATACTCCTTTATGCATTCGCACATGATACGTGCAGCCTCGGGAGTTGCGGAAGGCTCCATCTTTCCAGTGGAGGTCTTGATGTAATCAGCACCTGCCTCCATTGCAAGGAACGATGCGGCCACAATGTTTTCCCTTGTCTTGAGAGCGCCTGTTTCCAGAATGACCTTGAGAATTTTCTTTCCTGCGGATGTTGAATCAATTGTACTGCGCATACTGCGGATTTCCTCCTGAGCCTTCTGCACATTTCCTTCCAGGAACTCGCCAACGGCAAGAACCATATCTATTTCATCGGCCCCCTCCTCAACGGCATGCCTTGCTTCAAGCAGTTTTACATCTGTCCAGCTCTGAGATGTAGGGAAAGTTCCGGCCACACAGGTCACGTGTACCTGTGAAGCGGCCTCATCTGAAAGGGTTTTCCTTACTACCCTGCCGAAATTCGGATATACACATATTGAAGCCGGCAACGGCAATTCCGGATATATTGAATGGAAGGCATTGACCTTCTCCGTGAATTCTTTTATGATTGTCTGCGTATCCTGTGTATGGAGCGAAGTCAGATCCACACAGGACAGACAGGTTTCCAATGCGTTCATAAGCTATCTCAATTGTGCTCCGAACTTGAATTCGAAGGCTTTAACGAGTTTGTTCATTACAGAATCAACAACATTGTCATTCAATGTCTTCTCCTCATCACGCAAGGTGAAGCTCAACGCATACTGCTTCTTGTCTGAAGGAATCTTGTCGCCTGTGTACACATCGAACAATGAGACATTCTTCAGCAGTTTCTTCTCTGCTCCGAAGGCACTTCTGTACAAATCTGAATATTTGACATCCTTGTTGATGAGCAGTGCAAGGTCACGTTTAACCTCAGGATATTTAGGCAGTTCCTTGAACTGAACCTTTACTCTCTTTACGAGTTTGAAAAGGACATCCCATCTGATCTGCGCAAAATAAACCTGCTGTTTGAGACCGAGCTGTTTGAGTCTTGGCGCCGCAACCTGGCCGAGTGAAGCGAGTTCCTTGCCGTTTGCCATATATGTCATTCCTTCTGCAAACAGGTCGACAGGTGCCGGTGCTGTTTCAAGTGAATTCACATTCACGCCATAGCGGCTGAACAACTGCTCCACATACGCCTTGAGAGTGAAGAAATTGCCTCCGGCTGTCCTGTTGCGCCAGCCTGCACTTCCGTTGCCGGAAATCGTTATTGAAAGATGCTGCTCCTCTGAATATGGTTTAAGAACGGTCTTGTCATCCTCCGGCCTGATTTCAGGATTGAAACTGTAAACGTGGCCGAACTCGAACATTCTCAGGTTGTTGGTCTGCCTGTTCACATTGTATGCAACAACTTCCAATGCACTGAAAAGCAGAGTCTGCCTCATGCAGTTTAGATCGCTGCTCAGAGGATTCATTATCATCACGCAATTCTCCGCCGGATATGTTTTCAATGATTTGTAATAATCGCTCTTGGAAAGCGAGTTGTTCATTATTTCATTGAAACCTTCAGCCGCAAGGAAATTGGAAGCGCTGCGGGTGAACTTCTCTGGATCCGGCTTCACGCCTGTATTTATGGATGCACTTACGGCCTGAGGGAATTCAATGTTATTGTAACCGTATATTCTCAGGACATCCTCAACAATGTCACACTCCCTGTAAACATCCACTCTGAATGGTGGAACTTCTACAACTGCACCTTCCTCTGTCTCTTCCACGAAGTTCATGTCAAGGTTCTTCATGATTGTCCTTATTGCATCCGAACCTATCTCCTTGCCAATGAGTCTCTGCATTCTGTCGTAGTTGATTTCAACCTTCTTCGGTTCCATAACGCTGGAGTCAGAAACCACATCAATTATGTCTCCGCATATTGTTGCGCCGCAGATGCTCTTTATAAGAAGCGCAGCTCTCTTCAAAGCATATATTGTAACAAGCGGATCACAGCCTCTCTCATAATGGAAAGCCGCATCGGTCTTGAGGCCGTGTCTCTTGGAGCTCTTCCTTATTGAAACCGGATTGAAATAAGCGCTCTCAAGGAAGACATTTACGGTATCCTCAGTCACACCGCTGTCAAGGCCGCCGAACACACCGGCCATGCACATAGGTTCCTCCTCGTTGCAGATCATCAGATCCTGTGCGCTGAGAGAACGCTCAACGCCGTCCAGGGTGGTGAACTTTGTACCCTCAGGGCAGAAATCAACGACTATATGCCTGCCTTTGACCTTGTCAGCATCAAATGCATGCATAGGCTGACCCATTTCCTGAAGCACGAAGTTGGTGATATCAACCACGCTGTTGATAGGTCTCTGACCTACAGAAAGAAGCCTTGCCTTGAGCCAGTCAGGGGACTGTCCCACCTTTACACCGCTGATGGTCAAGCCGCTGTACCTTGGAGCTGTAGTACCTGCATTCACACTTACCTTCACAGGGGTATAGTTTGATGCACTATCGCCGGTGAATGATTCAAACTCTTCAACAGATGGGTATTTCATCCGGCCACCGAGATTGTTATATCTGAGATAAGCACTCAGATCCCTTGCTACTCCTATATGGCTTGCTGCATCTATTCTGTTAGCAGTGAGTCCTATGGTGAAAACAGTGTCTTCCTTGAGATGGAGATACTCCTTTGCAGGGGTTCCGGGAACAGCGCTGTCGTCAAGAAGCATGATACCATCGTGGCTGGTGCCTATTCCAAGTTCATCCTCCGCGCAGAGCATACCGAAGCTCTCCACTCCGCGGATTTTGGATTTCTTCATCTTGAGCTCTGTTCCGTCGCTGAAATGAAGAACGGTGCCGAGTGTAGCAAGCATCACTTTCCTGCCGGCGGCAACATTCGGTGCACCGCAGACAACCTGAAGAGGCTGTTCTGCGCCATAGTCAACTGTAGTTACGTGCAAATGGTCAGAATCAGGGTGTGCCTCACATGTAAGCACCTTTGCAACAACAACTCCGGCCAGACCGCCAGGTATCTCCTCCCTTGTTTCACATCCCTCTATCTCGAGTCCTATTGATGTAAGAATCCTTTCAACCTCGCTTGCAGGGAGATTGAAATCAACGTATTCCTTCAACCAGTTATAAGAAATATCCATATATCTAAGTATTTTTGTTTCAATCGAATAATGAATCTACAAATGCCTTCTTGTCAAAGATCTGCAAGTCCTCGACCTTTTCGCCAACGCCTATGAACTTTACAGGAATCTTGAATTTGTGCGCTATTCCAATAACGACTCCGCCCTTGGCCGTGCCGTCAAGTTTGGTGACGGCAAGAGAAGAAACGCTTGTTGCCCTCGTGAATTCCCTTGCCTGCTGATAAGCATTCTGCCCCGTTGAACCGTCAAGGACAAGCAGGACATCATGAGGTGCATCAGGCACAACTTTCTTCATGACATTCTTGATTTTCGTAAGCTCGTTCATGAGGTTGATCTTGTTATGAAGCCTGCCGGCGGTATCAATGAGAACGACATCCGCGTTCTGGGCAACTGCGGATTTCAGAGTATCGAATGCAACCGATGCAGGGTCTGAGCCCATTTCCTGCTTTACAATCGAAACGCCTGCCCTTTCGCTCCATATCACGAGCTGGTCAACCGCAGCCGCACGGAAGGTATCGGCAGCACCAAGAACCACCTTTTTCCCTTCTGCAGCAAGTCTTGCTGCAAGCTTGCCTATTGTTGTGGTCTTGCCTACTCCGTTCACACCAACTACCATTATAACGTATGGTTTCTTTGAAAAATCGAACACCGTTGTAGCGCTTTCTTCTTCAGAATCGTTGATGTTAAGAAGTTTTTCTATCTCCTCCTTGAGTATGGAGTTCAGTTCTGATGAATTCATATACTTCTGCGATGCCACGCGCTCCTGAAGATTATCTATGATTTCAAGTGTGGTGTCAACTCCGATATCAGAAGCCACGAGCGCCTCTTCAATTGCATCGAGCATATCGTCATCAATCTCGCTCTTACCTGCAACAGCTCTTTTGATTCTGTCAAAGATTCCTGCTTTGGTTTTCTGCAAACCAGCGTCGAGTGACTCCTTCTGCTCCTTTTTATTATTTGAGAACAATCCGAAAAAAGCCATAATAATTCATTTTAATCCGCAAAAATACAAAACTCCGATGGACAAAAA
>JAGHUC010000056.1 GCA_018065035.1 Candidatus Egerieousia equi
GCGAATATGAGGAGTCACGCAAGGATATGAAGGCCGAGGCCAATGAAGTTGCCCGCGGCAAATATGCCAAGGACAAGAACAGGCAGGTCCGCTTTGACATGCAGCCGCTTTTGATTTCAAAGAATTCTCCTTTGCAGTGGAGCGGCAGCGGCAAGCGCCTTTTCTTTGGCATAGTACCTGCTCCAAGGGAGAAGGATACCTCAATTGTTGAGTTCGAGCGCGCCAAGCTCGATATCTGGGCCTGGGACGCTGACTATATCCCAACAATCCAGAACAACAGGAAGACAATGATTGCCAGAACCAGCTTCAACTGCTATATGAACATGAACGGCGCAAAGGCAGGCTCCTTTGTCCAACTTGGCGATAGTGATATCAAATCTGTAAGAGTGGAGAACTACGGTGATGCCGATTATGCTTTCGCGGCAAGCAGAACCCCTTATGTAATCCAGTCACAGTGGGATTATGATGCTCCGGCAGACGAATATATCGTGGATTTGAAGACAGGCGAGCGCAGAATGCTTTTCTGCAAGGCCAACAAGACAATGTTCACCGCCCCTGACGGCCTTCACGCCCTGGTTTATGACGATATCAAATCCGAGTATTCAATGTATGAACTTGCAACAGGCAGGAACTGGAATCTCACCGGAGACCTCGGCGTTCTTTTCTATGAGAAAGGCCACGACACACCTAACCTTCCATCATACGCAGGGGCTCCGGTATGGTTCTCCGATTCAAGGAAGGCCCTGATTGCAGACCAGAACGATATTTGGATTGTTTCAGTCAATGAGAACGAGAAAGCCGTATGCGCAACTTCGTCATACGGAAGGAACAACGATACAAAGTTCACTGCCGTGAACGCATACAAGAATGACAGATTCATTCCTGAGGCTGATGTAATGAGCGGAATGGCAGTAAGTTCCATGCTTGATGCATCACGCCCTGTATATCTCATCTCATACAATGAGGTGAACAAGCAGAACGGTTATTATACCATAACGGTTCCGGCCAATCCGTTCAAGGACAAATTCGCCGCTCCTGAAAAGGTAATTGACGCGCCTAGTTCCTTCGGTCAGAGTGTTTTCGCAATGCCTCAGAAAGGCAAGCTTGCAAAGCTGTTCTTCATCAAGGGCAACTTCAACAATCCTATGGATGTATGGAGCTGTGATGCAAGCATAGCTGCGGGCAATGGCGTAAGATATGCTTCAACCAACGGGAAGCAGATGGCTTCGGCAAAGCAGATCTCGCACATCAATCCTTGGCAGAAGGATTACAACTGGGGAACTGTTGAACTCATTCACTGGACCACAATGGATGACATAAAGGCAGACGGTCTTCTCTACAAGCCTGAGAACTTTGATCAGAACAAGAAATATCCTGTGATTTTCTATTTCTATGAGAAAAACTCACAGACAATGTACAATTACAGAAGCCCTGCTCCTAGCGCATCAACGGTGAACATTCCTTTCTTTGTAAGCAACGGCTACATTGTATGCGTTCCTGACCTTTATTATAATGTAGGAATACCTGGCAAGAGCTGCATGCGTTCACTCATGCCTTGCGTTGACATGCTCGAGCAGTATCCTTGGATTGACAAGGACAACATGGCCGTTCAGGGTCAGAGCTGGGGCGGATATCAGGTTGCATACATCATTACGCAGACCAACAGATTCAAGGCTGCAGGTGCAGGTGCTCCTGTTTCCAACATGACAAGTGCATACAGCGGAATTAGATGGGGCAGCGGCGTTACACGCCAGGCTCAGTACGAAGACGGCCAGAGCCGCATAGGCTACAACCTCTGGGACGGTCTTCCACTTTATATGGACAATTCCCCTCTGTTCCGTCTGCCGAATGTCCAGACACCTGTGCTCATAATGCACAACGATCAGGACGGTGCTGTTCCTTGGTGGCAGGGCATTGAGATGTTCAATGGACTCAGACGTCTTGGCAAGCAGGCCTGGATGCTCCAGTACAACGATGAGGACCACAACCTTGTACAGCGCAAGAACAGGAAGGATCTGAGCATAAGGCTCGAGCAGTTCTTCAACCATTTCCTCAAGGGCGAACCTATGCCGTCATGGATGAAGCACGGCCGTCCTGTAGTTGACAAGGATTATGACATGGGTTACAGGTTTGAATAAGTAATACATTAATATATGAAAGTAATTCGTTTGATTATGGCAGCTTTGATGGCAGGCCTGGCAGCCGCCGGCTGTTCGTCCAATGAAACAGAAGTCATTGGCAAACCTCAGGTTGAGGTTGTGGACGGGAAATACACTCCGGAGATAATGCATCAGATGGGTAAGGTTTCCGATCCTCAGATCAGTCCCGACGGGACAAAGATTCTCTACGGAGTGTCATACACTTCAATTGAGCAGAACAAGGGAGTGAGGAATCTGTTCGTAATGAACATCGATGGCTCCGGCAACCATCAGATAAGCGCAAGCCCGAAGTCAATCTCCAACGCCCGCTGGATCTGCAACGGAAGCAAGATTCTCTATTTGAAAGAAGGGAAACTGCACTGCTGCAGCGCCGAGGGCAAGGATGAGGTTGAGATAGCCGTTGAGGGCGTTCCTGCAATCGAGGCTTTCGAACTCAATTCCACCAGCGACGGCATCATCATGCAGATAAGCGTGAAATACGGTCAGCGCGCAAAGGACCTTCACCCGGATCTGCAGAAGGTTGAGGCAAGGGTCATTGACAATCTTATGTACAGGCACTGGGATCATTTTGTGGAGGAGGTTCCTCATACCCTCGCGGCTTCAATCAAAGGAATCAAGGATGGTGGAGCCATCGCTGTGGAAAATGTGAAGGATTTGCTGGAGGGAACCGAGTATGAGCTCCCTGCACTTCCTTTCAGCGGGCTCGAGCAGCTCTCTTTCGGAAAGGATGCCATAGCATATTCCTGCAGGAAACTCACTGGCAGGGACTATGCCTTCTCCACCAATGCAGACATATATCTTTACTCCACCGGCGATGGTTCCACAAAGGACCTTATGGCCGGACTTGAAGGAGAGTTCCCGGGATACGATACCGAGCCTGCCTTCTCACCGGATGGCAGATATCTTGCCTGGGTGAGCATGGCGCGCGGCGGTTATGAGGCCGACAAGCGCAGACTGATGCTTCTGGATCTCTCTTCAATGGCTGTAAAGGAACTCAGCTGTGATTTCAAGTATAATGTTGATGAATATGTATGGAGCGCGGACTCAAGAAAAATCTATTTCACATCGTGCGTGAATGCTGTTGAAGCAGTGCTTGAGGTTGATGTGGAGAAAGACTGTTCAGTTGCGTACACTCCTGCTGCGGATGAAAGGACCGGTGATGTGATTCTTGGAAACGGCGTGAGGAGGATTACTTCAGAGGATTGCTGGTATGATTTCTCTTCATTGAAACTCGTTCCTGGAAATGAAGGAAAGCTCATTGCAGTGAACGCATCTATGATGCGCCCTGCGGAGATAGTGTCAATTGACATTGCGAGCGGAGCCGTTGAGCAGCTTTCTCACGAGAACGATGAACTGATTGCCAGACTGGCAACTCCTTCAATGGACCAGAAATGGATAAGGACAGTTGATGGAAAGGACATGCATTGCTGGGTGCTTTATCCTCCGGAGTTCGATTCCACAAAGGTTTATCCTGCAATCACAATCTGTCTTGGCGGTCCTCAGGGCACTTGCAGCCAGGGCTGGAGCTACAGATGGAACTACAGGCTCATGGCTTCAAACGGCTATGTTGTCATACTGCCTAACAGACGTGGTACAACAGCGTTCGGCCAGGCCTGGTGCGAGCAGATTTCCGGTGACTATATAGGCATGAACATGCAGGATTACATGAGCGCAGCCAAGTATCTCAAGGCTCAGCCTTATATAGGCAAGGTAGCGGCCTGTGGAGCAAGTTACGGTGGATATTCCGTATATAATCTTGCGGGAGTTCACAACGGGCTGTTCGATGCTTTCATCGCACATGCCGGAATCTTCAATCAGGAGCACATGTATATGGTGACCGAGGAGATGTGGTTCCCTACCTGGGACAACGGCGGCGCACCTTGGGATAACAATCCTGTTGCTGTAAGACATTACACCAACTCGCCTCACAAGCTCATCAAGAACTGGAACACACCTATCATGATAATGCACGGCGAGATGGATTACCGCGTGCCTGTTGATCAGGGTATGGCGGCATTCAATGCGGCACAGATGATGGGCGTTCCATCCAAGATGGTGCTCTTCCCTGGTGAGAACCACTGGATTACCAAGCCTCAGAATTCAGTTCTCTGGAACCGCGAGTTCTTCAGCTGGCTCGACCAGTGGTGCAAATAGTTGGATCAAAAATATTTGTAAATCAAATAATTAGTGTTATCTTTGCAACCCCTGCAAAATGTGTGGGGAGTTGTAACCAACAGATTCTCAGCTATATGCTTGGTTTTTGGATGGCTGTGAAGCGTACCCTGAAACAAAGTTGAATATAAATTTCTGATTGGGAAGCTGGTGGCAATGCAACTATGTTAAACTTAAATAATTAATACCAATGCCTGGATTAATTGGAACAAAAATCGGAATGACATCCGTATTCGGTGCAGATGGAAAGAATATTCCTTGCACCGTGATTCAAGCTGGTCCTTGTGTAGTAACTCAGATCCGCACCGTAGAGACAGATGGCTATGAGGCCGTTCAGCTCGGTTATGGTGAGGCAAAGGAGAAACACACCAGCGCCCCTCTTATGGGACATTTCAAAAAAGCCAACACCACTCCAAAACGCAAACTCGTTGAGTTCGCGGCTGATTTTGCAAAGGAGCTTGCTCTTGGCGATACCCTTACAGTAGCAGATGTTTTCACAGGTGAGGACATTTGGGTTGACGTAACAGGTATCTCCAAAGGTAAAGGATTCCAGGGTGTTGTAAAGCGCCATGGTTTCAATGGTGTAGGTGGTCAGACACACGGTCAGGACGACCGTCTGAGAGCTCCTGGTTCAATGGGTGCATCTTCTTGGCCATCAAGAGTATTCAGAGGCAAGAGATTGCCTGGTCACATGGGATCTGAAAGGGTTAAGGTTCTCAACCTCAAGGTTGTGAAAGTTATTCCTGAGCACAATCTCATTCTCGTTAAGGGTTCTATTCCTGGAGCCAAAGGTTCATATGTAATTGTGGAGGATTAATTGTTATGGAAGTAGCAGTATTGAAAATTGACGGTTCAGAGTCAGGAAAGAAAGTTACTCTCAACCCTGCAGTCTTTGGCATAGAGCCAAACGACCATGCAATTTATCTTGATGTAAAGCAGTTCCTCGCAGACCGTCGTCAGGGTACACACAAGACCAAGGACAGAAGCGAAGTTGCTTACAGCACAAAGAAGATCATCAGACAGAAAGGCGGTGGCGGAGCACGTCACGGCAGCATCAAGTCAAACACCTATGTAGGTGGTGGCAGGGCTTTCGGTCCGGATCCTAGATACTATGGATTCAAGCTCAACAAGAAGGTTAAGATGCTCGCTCGTCATTCAGCTCTTACTTACAAGGCTAACGAGAACGCTATCACAGTAGTTGAGCCATTTGCAATGGAGGCCCCTAAAACAAAGGAGTTCATTGGTATTCTCAACAATATCAAGTCAAACGACAGAAAGGTTTTGTTCGTGCTTCCTGAGAACTCAAATAATATTTACTTGTCCTCACGTAATCTTGAGAATGTCAAAGTGATTTCAGTCAATGAAATCAACACTTATGAGATCGTAAACGCTACCAAGCTCGTTATGGTTGACGGTGTTCAGGACATGATCAAATACTAATGGAGGATCAATAAAAATCGGCGAAGATGGCAATATTGATAAAACCAATAGTAACTGAGAAACTTACGGCTCTTGGCGAGAAGCTTAACCGTTATGGTTTCATAGTAGAGCGCAGCGCTAACAAGATAGAGATCAAGGCTGCGGTAGAGCAGATGTACAATGTTACAGTAAAGGATGTAAATACTGTAAACTACCATGGTAAGAAGAGACACCGCTATACAAAGGCGGGTATGATGTCAGGTCGTGACAACCACTTCAAGAAAGCGTTTGTTACATTGGCCGGAGAAGATAAGATAGATTTCTACAGTAACATTTAAGAGGCATGGCATTACGTAAATTCAAACCCGTAACTCCGGGTCAGAGAAATAAGGCTATAAGCGCATTTGACGAAATCACATGCACTACTCCTGAGAAGTCATTGTTGAAGCCTTTGAAGAGCACAGGCGGACGCAACAACCAGGGTAGAATGACAATGCGCTACTTGGGCGGCGGTCACAAGAAAATGTACAGAATCATTGATTTCCTCAGGAACAAGGATAATTACACCGCTACCGTTAAAACAGTTGAGTACGATCCTAACCGTAGTGCAAGAATCGCTCTTGTAGTTTACGGTGATGGCGAGAAACGTTATATCATTGCTCCTGCCGGCATCAAGGTAGGTCAGGTTATAGCTTCAGGTTCAGGTGTTGCTCCTGAGCTCGGCAATACTCTTCCATTATCTGAAATTCCGCTCGGAACAAACGTTCACAATATTGAACTCGTTCCTGGACAGGGTGCTGCAATGGCAAGAAGTGCAGGTTGCTACGCTACAGTAGCAGCAAGAGAGGGCAAGCACGCAATCCTTCGTCTGCCTTCAGGCGAGACCAGAATGGTCCTCGTTACCTGCAGAGCTACCGTTGGTATAGTATCCAACATTGATCACAACTTGGAGTCTCATGGTAAAGCCGGCCGTAGACGTTGGCTGGGCCGCAGACCAAGGAACAGAGGTGTTGTAATGAACCCGGTTGATCACCCTATGGGTGGTGGTGAAGGCCGTGCTTCCGGTGGACATCCTCGTTCAAGAAAGGGCTTGATGGCTAAAGGTTTCAAGACAAGGAACCCTAAGAAGACTACTAAGAAGTTTATTATTGAGAGAAGAAGTAAATAACGGAATTAAACTTTAGAGTATATGAGTCGTTCATTGAAAAAAGGTCCTTATATTGAGGTCAGCCTGGAAAAGAAAGTTCTTGCCATGAATGAATCCGGCAAGAAGGACGTAGTAAAGACCTGGTCAAGAGCCAGCATGATATCTCCTGATTTCGTTGGTCATACTATAGCTGTTCATAACGGAAATAAGTTTATTCCTGTTTACGTTACTGAGAATATGGTAGGTCACAAACTCGGTGAGTTTGCACCAACAAGAACCTTCAAGGGTCACGCAGGTAATCGTTAATAATCAATTAAAAACAGATTACAAATGAGTGTTCGTAAACATAATATGGCCGAGAGGCTTAAAGAGATAAAGAAACAGACAGCTATAGCTAAGCTGACTGACATTCCTACCTCACCTAGAAAGATGCGTCTGGTAGCGGACATCATCAGAGGTGTTGAGGTTAACAAGGCTTTGGATATTCTCAAATATTCAAAGAAAGAGGCTTCCGTTCGTATGGAGAAGGTTCTCCGTAGCGCAATAGCAAACTGGGAGGCAAAGAATCCTGATGACAGAAAGGAGTTGGAGAACGGTAATGTCATTGTTTCAACCGTTATGGTTGACGGTGGCCGTATTCTCAAGAGAATCAGAACAGCCCCTCAGGGCAGAGCTGCAAGAATACGCAAGCGTTCAAATCATATCACTATCATTGTAGGCAAGAAAGCCGTAAAGGAAGAGGAGACTAAATAATGGGACAGAAAACTAATCCAATCAGCAACAGACTTGGTATCATCCGCGGTTGGGACTCTAACTGGTACGGTGATTATGCTAACGGAATTCAGGAGGATTACAAGATCCGCAAGTATCTTGACACCCGTCTTCCAAAGGCAAGCGTTTCCAAGATAGTAATTGAGAGAACTCTCAAACTTATCACTGTTACAATTCATACAGCTAAACCTGGCGTTATCATTGGAAAGGGCGGTCAGGAAGTTGACAAACTTAAAGAGGAACTCAAGAAAGTTTGTGGCAAAGAGGCTCAGATCAATATCTTTGAGGTCAAGAGACCTGATGTTGACGCTAACCTTATAGCTACCAACGTTGCAAGACAGGTTGAGGGTAGGGTTTCATACCGCAGGGCTATCAAGATGGCCATTGCTACAGCCATGAGAATGGGTGCAGAGGGTGTGAAGGTACTCATCAGCGGTCGTCTCGGCGGTGCTGAAATGGCTCGTGCAGAGATGTTCAAGGAAGGCAGAACTCCTCTCCATACTTTCCGTGCAGACATTGACTATGCATTGGCAGAGGCTAATACAAAGGTTGGTGTTCTCGGTATCAAGGTATGGGTTTGCAACGGTGAGGTTTACGGTAAGAGAGATCTTACTCCTAACGCAGGTGTTGCAGCTAACGCACAGGCTGCTTCAAACGCTCCAAGAGGCGAGCGCAGAGGCGGTGACCGCAGAGGTGGCAGAAATGACCGCAGACGTGGTGGCAACGGCCCAAGACGTAACAGAGAGCAGGAGTAATACCCGCTTCTTTATACAGAAAAAGGTGCTGGATTTTTATCCGGCACCTTTTTTCGTTATCTGATTGATTTCCCGGTCAGTGTTCCGATTGTCTGTCAGTACAGCTCAATTGCAGGATTGACGTTCTTCCTGAGATAATCCATATCCAGTTCAAAGTAGTGGATTGGGAACAGAGCCTTTGGCACGAGTGTGTTGGCGGCTTGAACAAAGGCCTCGTCACTCATTGTGTACGGAAGGTTCTTTGGCAGGAAGGCAATGTCGGCTTCGTGAGGAATGCCGCTTTCAGGATTGCTCATTTCAGGAATGAACTCGCTGTCTCCGGCAAAATATATTACGAAATCATCCTCGGATTCCTTTTCCGGCTCGTTCATGAGTGTGATTACATAGCCGTTGCCATAGCCTTTCGGGTGGAAAGGATTGCCGTCCGGGTTCTTCTGGTTAATGTTGTATGCTGTTACCGCCTTGATTCCGATAAGGCCGAAATTGCCGCTCACAAAGCAGTTCTCACCGTTTGCAAGTTCCTTTACATTGTTGTTGAAACCATCGCGGTGCAATAACTCGGAAATGGCAGGGGCGGTTATAAAACTTGTTTTCTCATCTACAATATGCACAAGGGCTTTGGGATCGTAGTGGTCGTAATGGTCGTGCGAAATAAGTATGAGGTTGGCTTTCGGACGGCCCGAAAAATCGGCAACTTCGGAATATGGATCGGTGTAAATGGTATATCCATTTTCCAGAGTAAGCTTTACACAGGCATGGCCTATGTGCTCTACATCCATAAATCCTAACGGCGTAGAGAAACGTTCGGTACTGTTCATGTCAAGTAGTGATAATGAAATAATTGGAAATAAGTGATTTATTTGTCTTCAGGAATATCGTCGGCATCAATTGCCGGTCTGTTTGCAAGCGCTTCCTTTGCCTTGAGGTAGTCCTCATCGTTGACCATAAGCTTTACTGCAAGCAGCCCGGTGTTGGGCCATGCAATGCAGTTGATGTTCCTGTTGAAAACCGCGGCCTGTATTCCGCAGTCTTCAAGGTATGCTCTGTCGAGTTCGGCCTGGAACAGATCGGAATATTCTTCAAGTTCCTTCATAGTCCTGAAATTATTGTCGTTTTTAAGTAATGGTTCAGTTTCCAAAATTAATAAATTTTCGCTTGAAAATTTTTCTTAATTTTGATAGCTGGAAACAAATTTACCTAAACATACTATGAAAAGACTATTTTTACTCCTGATGCTTGCCTCAATGGCTATGGCATCTTCCTGCAATTGCTGCAACTGCAAAAAGAAAACCGCTCTTCTTGACCTTGAAAAAATGCAGGCTGCGGACAGCGTGCTTAATGAAGCTATTGCCCAAGGCAAAATGCCAGGTGCAGTACTGGCTGTGGTAGTTGACGGTGAAACCGCTTATATGAAAGCATACGGAAACAGAAGCGTGTTCCCTGACACAGTTCCAATGACAGTTGAAACCGTATTCGACATGGCTTCCTGCAGCAAGTGCGTTGGTACCACAATGTCCATGATGCACCTTATGGAACATGGCGGTTTCAGGCTCGGTGACAATGTTGACATGTACATCCCTGGTTTCCGCAACTGGGTTGATCCAGAGACAGGAGAGGAGACTCCTATCACCATTTATGACCTTCTTACACATGCTTCAGGCCTTCCTTCATACGTAAGTCCCGACACCGTAATTGCCAAATGCGGAGTTGACGATCCTGATTCACTTATGAGCTATATAGCTCAGATGCCAAGACTTTACAAGCCTAAACAGGATTTTACATACAGTTGCCTGAACTTCATCACCCTTCAGAACATTCTTCAGAAGATTACCGGAAAGAAGCTGTGTGACTATGCAACTGAGAATATCTTCAAGCCTCTTGAAATGACCCATACCTGCTACAATCCTGCAGCAAACAACAATGAGGAAGTCATGGCTCTTGTTGCTCCTACCGAGAAGAAGGACAGCACAAGCTGCTTTGTTGGTGAGGTTCACGATCCTCTTGCACGCGTGCTCAACCACGGCAATTCAGGGAATGCAGGTGTGTTCTCCTGTGCAGAGGACCTTTGCAGGATTGCAAAATGTCTTATGAACGAGGGTAATTACAATGGCAAGCAGATAATTGGCAAGATAACTTTCCAGAAAATGATAACTGTTCCTACAGGCTACGAGCACCTTGGCCGCGCACTTGGCTGGGACAAGCAGTCCGGTTATTCATGGAACAAGGGAAATCTCTTTACCGAGGATGCTACAATATGCCATACAGGCTATACCGGAACATCATTCGTTCTTGATACAAAGAACAAGGTTGCCGTTATCCTGCTTACCAACAGGGTTCATCCTTACGACAAGGGTGGTCTTGGAAGAATCACAGCTCTTGTAAGCAACATTGCCGCCGCATCGGTTCTTTAGTTGAAACTATCGCTGTAAAATATTTTACATAAAACCATTATGAAAAAAATCTTCCTCCTTCTGATGCTTGCTGCTTTTGCAGTATCATCCTGCTGCAATTGCAATGATGGCAGCAAAAAGGCTCTGCTTGATCTTGAAAAGATGAAAGCGGCCGACAGTGTCATAAATCAGACCATTGCCGAAGGCCTTATGCCGGGTGCGGTCCTTGCCGTTGTTGTTGATGGCCAGACCGCTTACATGAAAGCATACGGCAATAAGAGCGTGTTCCCTGATACCATTCCTATGACAGTTGAGACCGTGTTCGACATGGCTTCCTGCAGCAAGTGCGTTGGAACTACAATGTCAATGATGCATCTCATGGAGCACGGCGGTTTCCGTCTTACCGATCCTGTGAAGATGTACATCCCCGGGTTCGAGGGCTGGGTTGATCCTGAAACCGGAAAGGAGACCGACATCACAATCCTTGACCTTTTCACACACGC
>JAGHUC010000071.1 GCA_018065035.1 Candidatus Egerieousia equi
TTGGAAGTGGACCCAGTTGGGCTTGAACCAACGACCCCCTGATTATGAGTCAGGTGCTGCTAACCAACTGAGCTATGGGTCCAGGACTTTCGTCTTTTTAAAAAACCCCAAGATACATCTTGAGGCCTTTGTAGTGGATAGGAGAATCGAACTCCTATTTAAAGATTGAGAATCTTTTGTCCTAACCGTTAGACGAATCCACCATTGGGATTGCAAAGGTAAGTATATTTTTGATATTTGCAATACCCTGTGCTTAATTTTCAAATGAAAATGCAGAAGAGGCTGTTTACTTGCTTGCGTGATACTCACGTCCTCTTTCCATGAAGTACTGGAAAATCTTGAGGAAGTTGGAGTTGTCCGCCGAGTTGATGAGTCCCTCCGGATGGAACTGAACACCCAGTATCTTGTTGCAGCCTTTCTTCGCAATTGCCTCAACAACACCGTCCTTGGCCTGAGCTATTATTTCATAACCTGGAGCCACGGCTTTCACGGCCTGATGGTGATGTGAATTTGTGACACACTGCTCCACTCCAAGGATATTTGCCAGAAGCGAACCGCCAACAAGGTTTACAGTATGTGTACCGAAACTTGAAGGTGCGCTCTGTCTGTGTTTCACGTATGTGCCCTCAACCTGGCTTGGAATGTCCTGATACAGTGAACCGCCCATTGCTACGTTGAGCAGCTGCTCGCCCCTGCATATACCGAGCAAAGGAATGCCCTTCTCAACAGTTGCCTTTATAAGCATGATGTCAAACTTGTCACGGTAAGGAACAACCTCGCCGAGAGCAGGAACAGGCTCCTCATTGTAACCGCTTAGAGGATCTATATCCTCGCCGCCAGTCATGATTATTACATCAACAATGTCAAGGACAGCTGCAATCTGCTCGGCATCGGTGGTCATTGGGATGACTACTGGTATGCCACCGGCACGGCGTACTGCGTTCACATAGTTCAGAGGTGCTCCGCAAGGACCGTTCTCACTTGCTGAGATTCCTACTACAGGTTTATAATTCGGATCAACCTTCTTTCCCTCACCGGCGAATGCAGAAAAGGATTCTGTTACTATCAGCAGTGAAAGAAGGAAAGCCACTGCTATTTTAAGTGATTTAAAGCTTTTCATATTGTAAGAGATTCATTCTGATTACTATTTCTTTGTCCAGCCGCCAAGGTCGTTCTCCTCGCCGTTCGCAAGTTCAATGATGAAGCCGTCAACCTTGCTGCCGCTTGCGTTGCGGTTGAAGTGGATTGTGAAGTCGTGACCGTCGCACCAGAAAATGTATGAAAGGTCTGTCTTGTGGAGAAGCTCTCTCTTGAAGTTCTTAGGACCTATTGTTATGTAGAGCTTGCCTTCCTCCTGTGAAATCACTGCGTCACCGAAGAGCTCGTCCTTCTTGTATGTGCCAACTATCAGCTGTGCTGCATTCTCAGGCTCTGCTACCGGCTCAACATAGTTCTCATCGTTCTTCTGGTCACGTTTTGCACGATAGTCAAGCCACTCGTTATGATAAGCAATGTTGTAATCAACGAACTTGTCGGTGAACTTGTTGGCAGGTGCACCCATTACAAGGTCAATGAGTCTTCTCATGATTGCGTAACGAGGCTCGGCAGGAATCTCATCGTTGCAAAGCATTGCACCGCTCAGGCCGATTTCAGGAACGTAGAAGCAGATGCAGGTGAATCCCCAGGTTGTTCCTGTGTGGAAGAAGAGTTTGTAACGGTTGTTCTGCTCAATGAACCAGCAATGTCCGTAAAGTCTGATATATGTGCTGTCCTGTGAACAGATTGTGTATCCCTTGTGAACATCTTTCAGAACCTTCTCCGGATAAATCCTTTCGCCGTCAAGCAGTCCGTTCGTTCTCTGAACCTTTGCGTATTTGTTCAAATCCTGTACGGTTGAATTGATTCCGCCTGCAGGGCCGATTACTGTGAGCCACCACAGAGCCTGGTCGTCGCCATAGAGAGCCCTCTGTTTCAAACCGTGGTCCCAGAGATACTCGTGAGGAACTGCAACGTTGCCTGGAGCCTCGAACCCTTCCTTGTTCATTGAAGAAGCGCTCATTCCAAGCTTATTGAATATTCTTTCCTGAACATTCTCCTCCCAGGTCTTTCCTGTGAGTTTCTCAATCATCTCTGAAGCAATGAGGAAGGTTATGTTGTTGTACTGATAGTCGCCACGGAATACATAGCAAGGTTTCATTCTTGCAATCATCCTGTAAACATCGTGCCTGTCATAACCGAGGTTAGGAAGATATGAACCGTAATCATCAGGAAGACCTGTATGGTGTGTCATAATGTCCTTTACCTGCATGTGCTCGGTAACCCAAGGGTCATACATCTGGAAGTCAGGAAGAATGTTCTTGACTGTATCCTCCCAGCCAACAAGGCCCTCTTCAACCAGCTGGCTCATTACAAGAGCTGTGAATGATTTTGAAACGGAGCCAATCTGGAATCTTGTTTCAGGAGTAATCTGATTGTCAGGATCATCGACAGGCTTGTTCATATCCTTGATACCGTAACCCTTTTCAAAAAGGAGCTCGTCGTCAAGTGAGAAGCAGACCGCCATACCTGTAATGTTCCACTCCGCCTTTACGTCCTGAATGTATTTGTCAATACTTTCAGCAACTGTTTCACGGCTGTTGCCGCCATTGTTGCACTGAACACTTGCCAGAACCGCACAAGCGGCAGCCACCAGCATCAGCGCACTTTTGAAAAACTTTTTCATAGGTAAATAGTATTGTAGTTATTTGATTTTCCCCCGACAATCAATCTTCAAATATACAAATTGTTCGGCAATCTTCTTATTTTTGTACACTATTATTCTACAGCGATAGTCAATTCTACAGCTTCGCAGTCCACTTCTCCTATCCCCTTGAAAATATACGTCATCTTCACACTTTGTACTATGTCATTTTTCCGTGTTTATCCACAATTAGAGCGATTTTGTGGCCGGAAACAATGAAATGGCCACAAAACCAACGCATTTGTGGATATTTGAGGAAAAATAGGTCAAAAATCCACAAAAAGGCCTCTTTTGTGGACAATATAAAATTCTTGTTCGGAGCAGATATGGCATAAGCCGGACCTGACCGTCATTTTAAAGCATGGCTGGCAAAAACTTGAAAAAAATTACGAAATTTGTGGAGCAGTATGAAGTAATTGAAACTTATGGCCACAAAAGCAAAGAAAGTATGGTTCTGCACCAGTTGCGGAAACGAGAGTCCCAAATGGATGGGCCGCTGCCCTGCCTGCGGAGAATGGAACACCATGCACGAAGAACTCGTGAGCAAGGATGAAGGAAGTGCCAGAACCTCCCGCTCCCGCGCATTCATAGACACCCTTGAATGCAAACCTCAGCCCCTGAGCCAGATTCGCACGGAAGACGAACCACGCATTAGACTTTCTTCCACCGGCGATGGCCTGAGCGAATTGGACAAGGTACTTGGCGGAGGAATTGTACCCGGCTCCCTCATACTCATCGGCGGCGAACCCGGAATAGGCAAGTCAACCCTTTCACTCCAGATACCTCTGCGCTGCCCGGATCTGAAAACTCTGTACGTTTCAGGCGAGGAAAGCGTGAAGCAGCTCAAGATGCGTGCAGAACGACTGAGCAGACAGATTGCAAACGAGCCGGAACAACAAGGCGTTCAGCAAAGTGCATTGCAACAAGGTGCTGTTGAAGAAAGTGCGCTGAACAATTGCTGGGTGCTTTCCGAAACCTTGCTTGAGAACATACTCAAACAGGCAAAGGAGCAGGCTCCGCAGCTGCTGATAGTAGACTCTATACAAACAATCTATTCTGAGAA
>JAGHUC010000034.1 GCA_018065035.1 Candidatus Egerieousia equi
AGGGCATTTGTCATAGTGTTGCTCAATGACGGATTCACCTTCATTGCCCTGTTCTCTATGGTGTTCACGGTAATGCTTTGAACATCAGGCTGGATGGATGTTCCGGAGAATGAATAGATTCCGCAGCCTCCTGCAAGAAAGGAAGCCAATGTAATGAACAGTATTGTAATCAGTTGTTTCATTTGCGTTTCTTCTTTTTGCCTTCCAGTCCGAGCTGGTCGATTTTTCTATACAGTGTACGTTCGGAAATACCCAGTTCAGCCGCAGCTTTTTTCCTGTTACCATTATGCTTGAGCAGGCAGGAGCGGATCATTTCGTCATTTTTATCCTTGATTGAGAAACTGATTTCCTCAGCGGGAACTTCATCATTCATGCTGTCAGGACTTTCTTCGGTCATATCCTCAGGTATCACATCGGCTGGGACCGGCGCCTCATCAAAGGAAGAGCTTACAATGTCATCCACCATTTCAAAATCATTGAATCTGCTGGTCTCCATTGCAGTTGTGCCTTGACCGGAAGCCAGACTGTCAACCTTTTCCTTGAGCGAAGCCAGTTCCTTTTTCAGCGACATTATCATATGAAGAAGAATCTTGCCGTTGCTGAGCATATCTTCATCCTTGCTGGCCAGTGCCGGCAGGTTGTCATTGGATATTGTTGTTGAGGGCAGGTATTTCCTGAGCACGTTCGCAGATATTTCCCTTGTTTCCTCCAAAGCTGAAATCCTCTGTACTATGCTCATCAGCTGCCTTATGTTTCCAGGCCAAGGATATTCGCTTAAAAGCACCTGCGCATCGTGACCGAGTCTGATTACAGGCATCCTGTATTTTTCCGCAAAGTCTGCGGCAAACTTCCTGAAAAGAAGATATATGTCACCTTTTCTTTCTCTCAGTGCAGGAATATGAACGGGAACGGTACTGATTCTATAATATAAATCCTCTCTGAATTTCCCTTCTTTTATTGCCTTCTCAAGGTTTACGTTGGTGGCGGCCACAACCCGTACGTTCGTCTTCTGAACTTTGGCTGATCCAACCTTGTAGAATTCACCGGTTTGAAGCACACGCAGCAGCCTTACCTGGGTTGAAACAGGCAGTTCCGCGATTTCATCCAGGAATATGGTTCCCCCGTCGGCATATTCAAAATATCCTTTCTTTGTTTCAACAGCCCCGGTGAAAGCACCCTTTTCGTGCCCGAACAGTTCGGAATCAACGGTACCTTCCGGAATGGAACCGCAGTTTATTGCAATGTAAGTATTGTGTTTTCTGGCACTGTACTGATGGATAATCTGAGGTATAACTTCCTTTCCCACACCGCTTTCGCCTGTTACAAGCACAGCCAGGTCGGTTCTTGCCACCTGCATTGCGGTATCAAGGGCATCGTTCAGTCTGGGGTCATCGCCAACTATATCAAACCTCTGTTTTATGTCTTGTAATTCCATAGTCGCAAAAATAATTAAACTAATTTGATTTTAACATTTTTTTAGTAATTTTGCGTATTGTTGTATACTAGGTTTCTTGTAGACTTATGAAATTTTTGGCTGTCATACCCGCCAGATACGCTTCAACCCGTTTCCCGGGCAAACCTCTTGCTTTGGTAAAAGGAGTGCCTATGATCTGGAGGGTTTATGAGCAGACATCCAAAGCATTTGAAAACCTTTGCGTTGCAACTGATGACGAACGCATTTACAACTGTGTCAGAGACAGAGGCGGCAATGCGGTCATGACCAGTGCATCTCACAACAGCGGTACGGACAGAGTTCTTGAAGCGGCATGCAAGTTTGAAGAGGCAACGGGTGAGGTTTTCGATATCATAGTGAATGTTCAGGGAGATGAACCTTATATACAGCCTGCACAGCTTGAACAGCTGAAGTCATGTTTCTACACTGTCGATGGTGAAGAATCATCACCTGTAAGGCTGGCCACCCTGGTGAAGAAGATCAGTACGGTTGAGGAACTTGAGAATGCCAATGCACCCAAGGTGGTTGTTGACAGCAACTGGAATGCTCTCTATTTCAGCCGTTCTGTAATACC
>JAGHUC010000044.1 GCA_018065035.1 Candidatus Egerieousia equi
AAAGACTACTCGTCCTTCTCCTCTTCCTCGTAAGCCTTGAGCAGCTTGTCCTGAACATCTGCAGGAACCTGCTGATAGTCGGCAAACTTCATTGTGAAGGTTGCGCGGCCGCTTGTGAGAGAGCTAAGTGTTGTTGAGTATTTGTAGAGTTCTGCAAGTGGAACACGTGCCTTGAGGACCTCGAATCCCTTCTCGCTGCTCATTCCCTCGATGATTGCGCGGCGGTTCTGAAGATCGCTCATTACATCACCCATGCAGTCACCTGGAACCATGATCTCAACATTGTAGATAGGCTCCATGATCTTAGGAGCTGCTTTCTTGAAGGCCTCCTTGAAAGCGTTTCTACCTGCAAGACGGAATGCGAGCTCGTTTGAATCTACCGGGTGCATCTTACCATCGTAAACGTAAACCTTGATATCACGAGCGTAAGAACCTGTGAGAGGGCCCTCTGTAATCTTGTCCATGATACCCTTGAGGATAGCAGGCATGAAACGTGCATCAATCGCACCACCAACAATACAGTTGTAGTATTCGAGCTTACCGCCCCACTCGAGTGGATACTCTTCCTTACCCTTGATGTTAGGAATGAGCTCGAAGTTGTCAACTTTGAACTTGGTAGCCTGTGGAGCACCCTCTACGTAAGGCTCAATGAGAAGGTGAACCTCACCGAACTGACCTGCACCACCTGACTGTTTCTTGTGTCTGTAGTCCGCTCTTGCAACCTTGGTGATTGTCTCTCTGTATGGAATCTTTGGAGCAAAGAGCTCGACCTCAATCTTATGGGTGTTTGTAAGATGCCATTTGAGAATATTGATATGATGCTCGCCCTGTCCGCTGAGGATGGTCTGCTTCAATTCCTTTGAATATTCTACAATGATGGTAGGGTCCTCTGCTGAGAACTTGTTGAGGATTTCACCGAGTTTCTCCGCATCCTTCTCATCTTTTGGCTTGATGGCTGTTCTGAACTTAGGCTCAGGGAACTGGGTTGGCTTGAACACCCACTCGTTACCTGGAGCGTTGAGAGTCTGGCCGGACTTCACGCTCTTGAGCTTCACCGTGCAGGCAATGTCACCTGCGAGAACCTCTGTAAGCTTCTCTCTCTTCTTTCCTGCTGCTGCATAGAGAGCTGTGATTCTCTCCTTTGCACCGGTCTCAGGATTTACTACGTCCATACCCTCTGTAACCTTGCCGCTCATTACCTTGAAGTATGAAACGTCACCGAGGTGCTGCTCCTGCATTGTCTTGTAAACGTAGAGTGATGTAGGACCGTTGGCATCAACCTTGACCATTGTGCCGTCCTTGAGCTCGTTCTCCTCGAGATCAGGAGTGATGCCTATGTTGATTGCAAACTCCATGATTCTCTTCACACCAATGTCCTTCTTTGCAGAGAGACAGAATACAGGGAGGATATCGCCCTTGAGCATACCTATCTTCAAACCTGCTCTGATCTCATCCTCTGAAAGGCTGCCGTTCTCAAAGAAAGTCTCCATGAGGCTCTCATCGTTCTCAGCTGCCATTTCAATGAGCTGCTGCTGGAGATCAGCTGCCTCATCGGCCTGGTCTGCAGGAATATCAAGCTCCTCACGTGTACCATTCTCGTCTGTGAAGTGGTATTTCTTCATCTTGAGAACATCAATGAATGAATCGAATGATGTGCCTGGATTCTCAGGGAACTGAACGAGAACAACCTTGCTTCCGAATGCCTGCTTGAGTGAATCTACTGTTGCATGCCAGTCTGCCTTCTCGCTGTCGAGCTGGTTAACACCTATGATGAGAGGTTTCCTGCTGTTTGCTGCGTGACGTGCAAAAATCTCTGTTCCAACTTCAACACCCTGTGTGGCGTTCACCAGAAGAATACCTGACTCGGCTACTGAGAATGCTGAGAATACACCGCCTACGAAATCATCGGAGCCCGGAGTGTCTATGATATTGAATTTATTGTCCTTGAATTCTGAATAAAGAAGTGTTGAATAAATGGAGCGCTGGTAAATCTGCTCAATTTCCGTGTTGTCGGAAACTGTAGTCTTTGCCTCAATGCTGCCCCTTCTGTCAATGACCTTACCTTCAAACATCATTGTTTCAGCCAACGTTGTCTTACCGGACTTGGAACTGCCCAACAGGACAACGTTCCTCACATTTTGGGTGTTGTAATTTTTCATATCTGTATGTTATTATAAATAATATTCAATTCTGCATTTTAACTCAAAACTTTCAAATTTATGAACTTTTTATTGAAATTACAACCAATGATTATACGTATCTTTGTCAAACTGGCATTTTGATTGAAAAAAACTCATTTTTGTATAAAATTCAGATATTATGACTATAAGAGAGATTATCAACACACTGGAAGCCTTCGCCCCGCTGGACCTTCAGGAGGATTTTGACAACGCAGGCGTTCAGGTGGCAGTTAACAGCTGTCCGGACGCACTTGATGCACAACTTACAGGCGTTCTTGTATGTCTTGACATAACCGAACAGGTGATTGACGAGGCTATTGCTAAGAACTGCAACATGGTGGTTTCACACCATCCTCTCATCTTCCAGCCTCTTAAGCGTGTCTGCGGTCAGACCTACCAGCAGAGATGCGTGGCAAAGGCGATACTTGCCGGCATCACACTGTATTCAGCACACACCAACCTCGATAACGCCAGAGGAGGTGTGAACCACATAATAGCATCGATGCTCGGCTTGAACAATCTCCAGTGGCTTGAGCCGCGCGGCAGTGAAGGTGGCAGCGGTGTCATAGGTGAACTGCCTGTTCCAATGACCGCCATGCAGCTTCTGCTGAGCCTGAAGACTCTGTTCAAGGTTGATGCTCTTTTCAACAACTGCCGCGGAAACTCAGCCTTTGCGGAGCAGAAAAGCGTCTGTGGAACCATCGCTGTGGAAAAGGAAATAAGGAAAGTGGCTCTGTGTGGCGGTGCAGGGGCTTTTCTTATGGGTAAGGCAAGGGAAATGGGGGCAGATGCCTTCATAACCGGTGAAATACATTATCACGATTACTTCGGGCAGGACATGCTTCTGGTTGAGATGGGGCATTATCAGAGCGAGCAGTACACCCAGGAGCTGCTCATGAAGATAATACTCAGGAATTTCCCTGAAGCCAGAGTGATGAAGACCTCCGTAAACACCAATCCTGTGCTTACGATTTAGGACTTATCTCAATTCGAAAATAACAGGAAATACAAATTCGAATTGCACAGGACATCCATGAATTTTGCCCGGAGTCCATTGAGGTGATTTCCTAACCACTTGATATGCTGCCTGTGCGAGCTGGCTATGATCGAATTTCAAAGCTGAAAACGCAGGTGTTCCGTTTTCGTCAATGATTACCCTGAAGATGACTTTCCCTTCTATTTCGTTTTTCCTGCAAACCTCGGGATATACCAGTCGTTTGTGTGTCCAGATGGTAAAGTTATGTACGTCCTCGCCCAGAAAATCCGGAAGTGTTACAACATCCTCAACAGGTCTTTTCCCTATAATCTGTTCTTGAGGAGTGTTTGATTTTGTCAAATCAATATCAAGGATACACACCGCCCCGTTCATTGCAATAAGATCAAAAGTTTCCGTGCTGTCAGGCAAAGCTTCGAATGTAAGTGAGAAATTCATTTTTGTGCCGGCGGTGTATAATGAATCTTTTACTTCAGAATTAGATTCCTCGTTTTTGAAATTGGAAATATCAATGCCATTTGCACGTAATAGCTTTGAAGTTGAATAACCGTATTCTGCGAGGCTGTCCTTATACCATAAATCCGTCATGTCATTTATGTAAATATGACCTTCGTACTCCTTTGCAAACAGAAATTCCATATCAATCACAGTGCTGTCCTTGTACGTATGCACTGCAAGAATGTTTTCTTCAATCTGTATGGTTCTCTCATTCTTGCTTTTTTTCTTGCTCTTGCTCTTTTCTTTGCTGTAAACCTTGTTGAACGAAGGATATGAGATGTTCCGCACCTCCTGACAAATGGCGGTATCGGGAATTATTAATAACAATGACAACAGCAGGGCTGCAATGGAGTAATGCTTCATTTTTATCTGGTTATAGTTTTATGATTGCTGTCATACCTGGCATCAGATGCCTGTTGTCGCTGATTTCAGCCTCAACAATCACCATTCCTGCCTCATTTACTATTGAGCCTATGGACCGCACTTCCGCACTGTGATATTCATCGCTGTATGCCAGTGAGTTTATCAGAATCTCCTTACCGACTGCGAATCTGTCGAGTTCGGATTCAAGGATTGAGAATTCCACTATGAGCTTTCCTGTGTCAACTATCTTGCACAGGGTCTGCCCCGGATTCACATACGAATATGACTTGGTTGAGGATACGTTGGCAATGACACCCGAAAGCGGTGCCTTGATGATTGAATTCTCCAACTTCTTCCTTGCAAGGGCAAGTTCCTTCTCGGCAACATTGTAACCGCTCTTGATCTTTGCCGCGCGCAGCAGTGCTTGCGGAACCTTGTTCATCTGCCCTTTCTGATAACCGAGACCTATCACAATCTCCTCCGTCTTGAGGTACGCCTGCTCGAGCTGGGCCTCGGCAAGTTCAACCTGCATCCGCAATTCATCCGGATCAAGCGTGAAGAGCACATCGCCTTTCTTCACCTTCTGTCCGTCAATGAGCTTCACCTCATTCAGCTGGCCCGTGATGCGGCTGAACACGGCAACTTCATTGTCTGACTTTATCACACCTTTGCTCACAAGCATATTGGTGTTCACTGCTTCCGGACGGCGCAATGCGGCAACAACCTGACGCTGCGTGTCCTTGCCCTTTTCAACGCTTGAAACATTGCCATTACCGCCATTGCAGGATGAAATGGAAAGCGCCATTATAAGCGCCGTGAATATGATGATGTAATTCCTTGTCATAATTGCTGCCTTTTTGCCAGTGAATAGAAAAATCCCTTGAGTTCCATAAGATGTGACGGGGAACCATCCTCAATTATGCGTCCTTTGTCCAGAACTATGATTCTGTCACATTGTTCTATTGTACTCAGTCTGTGGGCTATTGAAATTCTTGTACAATGAAGTTCGTTCAGATTCTTCACAACCTGTTTCTGGGTTATGTTGTCAAGAGCCGATGTTGCCTCGTCAAAGAACATGATTCGTGGTCTGTTGAGAACTGCGCGGGCAATCATTATGCGTTGTCCCTGACCTCCGCTCATACCGCTGCCGCCCTCACCCAGAACAGTGTCCAGCTGATCAGGCATATTCATTATGTCCTTGTCTATGCAGGCTATTCTTGCGGCCTCCCATATTTCCTCATCGGTGGCGTCGGGCTTTGAAATCCTGATGTTGTTTCTTATTGTATCAGGGAATATATGAAGTTCCTGAGGACAATATCCTGTAAACTGATGCAGCGAATTGAGATTCACCAGCGCCAGATTGTGCGGTCCATAGAAAACAGAGCCGGAAACGGGCTGCTCGAATCCCATCATGAGTCTCATGAGCGAACTTTTGCCACATCCGGAAGTGCCAACAATTCCAATATTCTCACCGGAACTGATGGTAAGGCTCATGTCCTTGATCACATCCGGGGAATTCGGACCGTATCTGAAAGTGACGTTGCTCAGTTCAATGGAACCTGAAATTGACGTAACGGTCTCCGAATCGTCATTGCTGTCCGGCACCACATCGAGAATCGGCTGGATGAGCTGCAGCTGAGGAGCAATCTGTGATGCATCCATAAGGACAACCTGCAGCTGGTCAAAAGCCTGGAGCATTACTCCGAATGCGGTGTAGAATGCTATGAAGTCCGAAATCGATGTTCCTGACTTCCACGCAAAGAAGAAGACGGCAAGTTTGCAAAGAAGCAGAAGCGAAACTCCCATTGTCTTCTGATATCTTACAAACTTGGGACTGTCCGCGGAAAGCATTTCGGATTTTGTGAAACGCTCCGCCCATTGCTGCATCATTCGTGATTCCGCTCCGTTGTTCCTTATTTTATGTATGCCAGAGAACAGGCTGAACACAAATCCCTGAGAGGATGTCTTGTAAGGAAGAACCTGTGCATTACGCTTTGAGAACATCCTATAAACCGTGAGTGAGAATGCTATGTAAATGATGAAGATGAACGTAAGCGGAATAACAAGGTCCTTGGCAAAGACAAAGGCCACGAATATGTACATTGATGAAAAAACACCTACAACAACGCTCACCATGATTTCATTTGAAATGAACTGATAAACACTGTTTACAGAAAGCGCCCTCACGCTCAGGTCACTGCCCGAGAATTCCTTGAAGAATCGGTTAGGCAAGCTGTACAGCCTTGCCATTACGGCAGCCTGAAGATTACCGTTGAACATGTCCTTTAGCCTGTTGAGCACCATGTTGCGGTATATGGAGAACAGCACGGAGCACAGGCCTATTCCAAGCAGGAAGGAACATATAGGCATGATTCCGCTGATTTCACCTGAAGGAACCACATCGTTGAATATGAACTTGTTGATGAACGGAATTATCATATCCAGCAGAATGGCCATCACGCAGAGCAGCAGAGTAATTATAATATTCTGTACACTGATGGTTCCCAATGCATATTTCAGCAGGTCCTTCATGGAAAGTTTCCTCTTTGGAAGCTCCTTGCAGAAACACAAGGCCTCATTTCCCAGATCCCTTGTTGTCCTGCCATTGACCCTTATACGCTCTCCGCTCTGCGGATCAATACGATAGTATCCTATGAATCCCGGCACCAAGGCAACAAAATCCCCCTTGGAGTCAGTTGCAAGAAACGGTCCTGTGGCGTCCTTCCACCATCTGCCCTCCAGACTTACAGGCCGTGATATGATGCCCATCTTCCTCAATATGGTCTGATAGTCCGAATGAACGTCCGTATCTGTTTCAATCCTGAAATCCTTGAAGCCCAGACTTGACAGAACAGCCGTGAATGCAACAAGGGAGTTGTCTCCACCGGACACAATCCTGCTGCTGCCCACCATTGAAGCAAGCTTGCTGTACATGTCGTCAACCGCTTTCTGGTTGAACCTGATCTTTTCTTCCAATTTATCTTCAAACATATCAGATATTGCCAACCAGCTGGCTGTAAAGTTTCTTGTTGTTCATCAATTCGGAATGTGTTCCACGCTCAACAACCTTGCCCTTGTCCAGGACTATGATTTCATCACAATCCCTGATGGTGCTCAAACGGTGTGCTATCATTATGAGCGATATGCCCATATCCTTTATGGCCTTCATCACCCTCTCCTCCGTAACGGCATCCAGCGCCGAAGTGCCTTCATCCATGACAATGACAGTAGGTTCCTTTGCAAGTGCCGTTGCAATTTCCAGTCTCTGCCTCTGCCCGCCGGAGAAATTCTTTCCTCCATTCTCCACCCTGGATTCGTATGCATTGCTTCGTGAAGCAATCTCATTGTGGATCTGAGCATCGTTGCAGGCATAAAGCATGACGAAATCCTCTATGGACTTGTCCCATAATTTAACATTGTCCGAGATTGTTCCGTCAAACAGCACAATGTTCTGGTCCACTATTGCAACGGAGTTATTGAACACTCTCTTGTTGATTTCATCCATAGGTTTGCCATCGAACAGCACATTCCCGTCCCACGGTCTGTACAAGCCTGAGATAAGTTTTGCAAGCGTGCTCTTCCCACAGCCTGACTGACCTACGAAAGCAACGCTTTTTCCCGGTTCCAGGGAAAGACTGAAGTCTGAAATAAGAGGTTTGGCATTACGGTCATAACCGAAGGTCACATTCTTGAGTTCAACATAGCCCTTGAGCTTGCCGTCTGTGTAAGGAGTATTGTCATCCAGCTCTTCGGAAATTTCATTGGGTTCCGAATATATCCTGTCCATGATCTCGCACTTGGCCTTGATTCCCGCCCATATCTGGAATCTGTCGGAAAGTTTGGTCATGGACCCCATGCATCCGGCCATGAATCCCTGGAAAGCAAGAAGCATTCCTATGCTCATCTGGCCTTCCATAATATAGTATATGCCTATGCCCATAACAAAAGCATCGGCCACAGCCTTGAGCAGAAGAGGAACCGCCGAAAGGAAAACGTTCTGCCTCGAGCACCTCAACGCGGCATTCTGGCTTGCTGTGAAATGGCTGGACCACCTTTCAAAAAATCCATACTCGGCACCTGCTCCCTTGATTGCCTCAATGTTGTTTATGCTTGCGGAAGTGAAACCTTGCAGCTTGCTTGTTTCCATCTGCATTTTCTTGTTGAGCTCAACCCTTCTCCTGTTCACACGTTTCATTATATGTATGGTCAGGACAATATGGAGTATTCCGAACAGGGAAAGGAAAAGGCTGTACCTTATCATGAACAGCATGTATATTATAACAAACATGAGTTCGGCAACAGTCTGCATCATTTTCCTCAGGATATGGTCCGCAACTCCGCTTGGATATGACACTTTTGACGCTATGTCACCAGCAAAATTATCATGGAAAAAGTTAAGTGGAAGATGCAGGGTATGCCACAGGAGCTCTGTGGTTGCATTGATTGTCATTCTTAACTGATATTTCCAGTTCGAAGCCTCAATGACCCTGACAGCTATCTCCATCATTGTAACAAGAAAGTAAAATACAAAAAATGCGGAGGCCCAGTCAGGATTTACGCCGGAGATTATGTTGTCAACGAACACCTGATACAATATTGGATAGGAAACCAACGGGAGTATGACTATGAGAAAATTGACAAAGACAATCACCACAGTCATACGGAAGCCCTTGAAATGGTTTCCAATGAACTTTATGGTATTGAATTTCACTCCAACCATAATCCAATTGTATTTCTGGCTTCATTCACATTTTCCATAAGATATTCGAACATGGAACGTGAACGTACAATCACCTGGATGTTACAATAAGTGCCTACTCCTGCTTCCAGATCCTTCCTGCCTTTGAAGGACCATTGAAGTGAGGAAGGATCTTCAGGATCAATATCAAGATTTATCCTGAGGAAGAACACTGCGCCGCTTTCAGGAAAGATTTCGTCAACAATTGACTTGTTTTCAAAAAAGTCCTCCACTTCCCTGCGTGAAAGAGGATAAGGAATTATATCATGCACTCGGCCCTTTATGTATCCTATTCTCTCACGGCTGTCGTATGTTGGTGTACACTGGGCAATCTGGCCCGGTTTAATATCGCGTGACTGCTTGAAATCGGCAAGGGCAACCACTGTATTCACAGTTGCTGAGTTCTCACCGGCATAAATGCTGACTATGCCCTTGAACGGTTCAAAGGACTCGCCCTCGGACAGATATGAAAGCACTTCTCCGTTTGCAGGTGAAGAAACCACACTGTATGAACCGTCAACGGAAACAAGCGCAAGCTGCTGACCCTTCACTACTTTATCGCCCTTGTGAACGAACACGGATCTTACAAGACCCTTGTTCGGAAGGTTCACGTTGACTGTTCCATGGCTGGGAAAGATTACACCTTTCAGGGTTGCGGTATCTGTAACTGTTCCAAAAAAGAACCATATCACTAACGATATGAACAATACGGTCAATGCCGACAATGCTATGAACGTTGACGGGCTGGAGACTTTCAGGTATGTATCCAAATTTTTCATTTGGTGCCAAATTTAACTTATTTCCTTGATATTATGAAAATTTTCCTTTTTCAAGGAGTGCATATCCATCCTTTCTTTTTGAAACAAATCACATTTTTTCTAATTTTGAATATTGAACATGGTTGCGCCCGTTTTTATTGCGAAATTATTACTCATTAAAATACACTAAATAAACGGATTATGAAAAAGTATTTAGCAGAGTGCATAGGAACAGCGGTCCTTACACTCCTTGGCTGCGGTACAGCAGTATTTCTTGGTTGTGACACACCTGCAGGTGTTGTTGGAACAGCCATTGCTTTCGGTCTTTCAGTAGTTGCCATGGCATACACCATTGGCGGAATCTCCGGTTGCCACATCAATCCTGCAATCACCCTTGGCGTTGCCCTTTCAGGAAGAATGAGCTGGAAGGACGCTTGCGGCTACTGGGTTGGCCAGTTCATAGGCGGTATTGCTGGAGCAGCCATTCTTGCCTGGATATGCAGCGTTACAGAGCCTGCAGTAGCAATGGGCGGTGCAAACGGTTGCGGAGGCGTTACTCCTTGCGGAGCATGGCTTGTTGAAATTGTTGCAACATTCATCTTTGTTCTTGTAGTTCTTGGAACAACAGACGAGAAGAAAGGTGCAGGCAATCTTGCAGGTCTTGCAATAGGTCTTACACTTATCCTCGTTCACCTTGTATGCATCAATCTTACAGGAACATCCGTTAACCCTGCACGTTCATTCGGACCTGCATTGTTCGTAGAAGGCGCAATGGATGTAGTTTATATCTTCATTGCCGCTCCTCTCATCGGTGGCGCAATTGCTGCCCTTGTATGGAAATGCCTCGCATCAGAGTGCAAATGCTGCAAGAAATAACTGACAGCACAGAAAATCAGAAACGGCCTGGATTCCTTGCGGATCCGGGCCGTTTCCTTTCAATAAACTCTAATAACCTCCCTATGTCCTATTAATGTTTCTTCAAACCCTTTATAAGAAATGAACGGAATTTTTCCTCTATGCTGAAAATCTTTGCAGCCTTTGATACAGGAAGCACGCCTTTGAATTTAGGATAGTAATTTGCAAGAATCACTTTCTCCTTTTCCTGCGCCTTGATATATTTCTGAGCGAGTTCATCTATCTCCTTCTCGGTGGCAGGCTTCATTTCCTTTCCCTGTTTCTCAACGTTTTTGGAATCGCTCTTTGCCATATTGGCTTTTTCAATGGAACGGATAGCTTTCTTGAGAGCCTTCAGGGCTTTCATTGTTTCCATGTGCGCAGCGCACTGGGCCTTGCTGTACTCGTTATATACAGGCCAGAACTTCATTGCCTCCTCTGAAGAGAGGTCGAGCTCCTTTGTGAAGAAAGCTATCTTCTGACTCATTATCTGCTCGAAATCAGGCGCTCCCTTTTTCACGAATTTCTGCCCCGGCTTGTTCTGTTTCATATTCTGGCCATCATGCGAACCTCTCCTGTGATCGAACGCAAAATGCTTTCCATCCCTGGTTCCGCACTGCAAGGAGTCCTCGTTGCTGCATGAAGCGGCAACTGTATATGTATCAAAAACGCCTGTCTGTGTGCAGTCACTTTCCTGCGCCCATGAATACGATGCACAGAACAATGCCGCCATTATGAATGTTACAAACCTTTTCATCTCATCAAACTTTAATTAATCAATAAAACCTCTACTCTGCATAGGCGATTGAATAAATGGAGAGATCCGAATCAAGAAGGTACTGCTCGATAGGTGAAATCTCCTCGTCCTGTTCAGATGCCACGTCCGCATCCGTGTCAGCAAGGATTTCATCGGAACTCAAGTCATAGTTACCGGCAAGCGTTGTATCATATTCGCTTGGCGATACGGCAACAATCTGCTCGTTGCCTGCACTTGAGGCCTTCCTGGTAATTTCCATCACACCATATCCGAGAGCCAGTATCAAGGCAAAAGATGCGGCAAGGGAAGCCGTACTTCTGAATATGTGTTTCCAGGCAATTCCCTTGGTTCCCTTTGAAGCACCGCCGGCAATCCCGGCCTTCTGTACGGCTTCATCCGCGGAAATTCCCTCACCGTTCCTTATCCTTGCCATTATGGAATCCTCCAAGGATTCAAAGTATCCGGCAGGTGTACCGAACGGATTGGATTTCATATCCTCTCTTTCCAATATGTCCCTATTTTCAGAATTCATTTGCTACTTTGACAAGCGTAAGTTAAAAAGGTTTAATCGTTTGCATCAAGAGCTTCCTTGATTTTCATATATGCATGATGATAAGATGCCTTGAGCGCGCCAACCGAAGTGTCTGTGATCTGTGCTATCTCCTCGTAGGGCATCTGCTTGAAATACCTCATTGAGAAGACAGCCCTCTGCTTTGCAGGAAGCTCCAGCACCAGCTTGCACAGCTTTCTCTGCAAGTCATTGCCATTGAAGTACGGATCGGCCTCCAACCTGGCCGATAGTACATTCTCATAATCTGTCATTGAGAAATGCGCCCTGGCTTCGGCCGCCTTGAGGAAGTTCAGGCTTTCGTTGGTTGCTATCCTGTACATCCAGGTGAAAAGCGAAGACTCCCATCTGAAGCCCGGAAGATTGTTCCAGGCTTTGATGAAAGTGTTCTGTAGAATGTCATTGGTATCCTCGTGGGAGGCCACCATGGTGCGGATATGCCAATAAAGCTGCTCACTGTACTGAGACACCAGCACGCTGAATGCCTTTTCGCATTCGCCCGCCAGATACAGTTCCCTTATGTGAGCATCTTTTTCCATTACACAAGTTTCGCAAGCATTTAATTTATTCCTTTTTCAAGAACTTACGGAAGGCTTGCGAAACTTCCTCCCACCGCACTTTCCTGATATTTTACCCCCGCTGCTTCGCAGCTGCCCCACTGGGGCATGCCGCTTCCACTTCGTTCCAGCGGGTGTCTCCGCTGCTTCAACTTTCATCCGAAAGTCTCGCTGACGCTCCAACACGGCGCTGCAGCGCCTTATTAGTTGAATCAACTATTTCCTGGAAATAACTTTTTCGGCTGCTGCAACAATGTGTCCGGCATCCAGGCCGTAAGCCTTCATAAGCTGTGAAGGAGTACCGCTCTGGCCGAAGGTATCGTTGATGGCAACCATTTCCATTGGTACAAGCATATTCTGTGCCAGAACTGAAGCAACGCTCTCGCCCAGACCGCCTGCAACAAAATGTTCCTCGGCGCTTACAATGCATCCGCTCTTTGCAACACTGGCAAGAATGGCCTCCTTGTCAAGCGGTTTGATTGTATGTATGTTCAGGACCTCGGCCTTCACGCCTTTCTCCTCAAGCATTGCGGCAGCCTGAATTGCCTCCCATACAAGATGGCCGGTGGCAACTATGGTCACATCGCACTCGCCTGCAGGACGCTCGACCATCATCTGCGCCTTGCCTATTTCAAACTTCTGGTCCTCCTCCGTGAAATTAGGAACAGAAGGACGTCCGAACCTTATGTAAACAGGACCGTTCCAGGCAGCTGCGGCCTTTGTTGCAGCCTTTGTCTGGTTGTAGTCGCAAGGTGAGAGAACAACCATATTAGGAAGCATCTTCATAAGGCCTATGTCCTCAAGAATCTGGTGTGTGGCACCGTCCTCGCCCAAAGTGATGCCGGCGTGTGAAGCGGCAATCTTCACATTTGTGTTTGAATATGCAACGCTTGCCCTTATCTGGTCATAAACCCTGCCTGTTGCAAAAGCCGCGAAACTTCCGGCAAATGGAATCCTGCCATTGAGGGAAAGACCGGCCGCAACGTCAATCATATTGGCTTCGGCAATGCCGCACTGGAAGAAACGCTCAGGGAATTCCTTCTTGAAAGCGTCCATTTTCAATGAGCCTGTGAGGTCTGCGCACAGAGCAACAACATTCTCGTTTTCGCGACCTATCTCAAGCAATCCTGCGCCAAAACCGCTTCTGGTATCTTTTTTACCTTTATCTGTATACTGTGTCATAATTCTCAAATTATTAATAATCACCTAGAGTTTCCTTAAGCTGTGCCAGTGCCTGCTCCGCCTGCTCAGGTTTCGGAGCCTTGCCGTGCCATGCGCAGGTGCCTTCCATGAAATCAACACCCTTGCCCATGCAGGTTTTTGCAAGAATCATGACTGGCTTGCCGGCGCCGAGCGATACCTTGGCCCTGGCCAGAGTTTCAAGAACTGATGAAATGCAGTTGCCATCGCAGGTGAAAACTGTCCATCCGAAAGCCTCCCATTTTGCCTTGAGGTCTCCTATGCCGCCTACCACCGAGGCCTCACCGTCTATCTGCTGGTTGTTCCAGTCAGTGATTGCTATAAGGTTGTCAACCTTGTGATTTGCTGCGAACATGGCTGCTTCCCAGACCTGGCCTTCTTCCGATTCACCATCGCCAAGCAGGGTATAAACAATCTTGCTGTCTTTGTCAAGTTTCTTTGAAAGAGCGGCTCCTGTTGCCACGCTCAGGCCCTGTCCAAGAGAACCTGAAGCCATGTAAACGCCTGGAAGTCCGTGCTCCACTGAAGGGTGGCCCTGAAGCCTTGAACCGAACTGACGAAGAGTTGCAAGCTCGCTAACAGGAAAATATCCGCGTCTTGCCAACGCTGTGTAAAGTACCGGAGCCAGATGACCTGCGCTGAGGAAGAACATGTCCTCGCCCTTGCCGCTGCGTGTCCAGTTCTTCGGCTCTATTTCCATAACGTTGAAGAAGAGCGATGCAACAAGGTCCGTGCTGCTCATGCTGCCGCCCGGATGTCCGCTCTGCGCAGATGTGACCATCCTTATGATATCACGTCTCATCTGGCTGGCAACCAGGCCAAGTTCCTGCTCGTCAAGCTTTTTGTCAAGATTTATCATATTGCTGAGAATTTATTGGGTTTTTAAGTTAATGTAACTTACAAAGATAACCA
>JAGHUC010000075.1 GCA_018065035.1 Candidatus Egerieousia equi
AATGAAATACCGGTTGAATTCTCAGGAACCGGTGATCTGTTCACCTCACTCGTCACCTCAAGATGCATGCACGGCATTCCGCTTGAAACAGCCGTTCGCAATGCCATGGATACGGTTGAAAGGCTCATCCGCATCAACAAGGACAACGTTGACAAATACAAAGGCCTTCCAATAGAACAGTACCTGGACGAAATCTGATCAGGCCTTGAAGCCTGTCAGTCTCGGGAAAAGGAACCATTCACTTATTGCGGATGTTCGTATATCAGAAGCGCAAGCACTGCTATATAGAATCATATTTATAGAACGAACAACAAACACAACTTGTTATGAACGAAATTGATAAGCCTACGTATCTGTACGAGGGAGAGAGTCTGGAAATCCAGAACTGGAATGAGAAGAAGGAAATCACATTTGACGAGCTTGTCAAAGCCGTCAGAGTGACCAGCGAAGCATCACAGGCTTCCGCGCTGAAAGCAATCAACCGCATGCTCACAATGAGAAACTGGCTGATTGGCTACTACATCGTTGAATTCGAGCAGAAAGGAAAAGAGAGGGCGCAGTATGGCGACAAGCTGCTGAAGAGACTGGAAGATGCCGTGAATCAGAAAGGCCTTACTGTAACACTCTTCCAGTGGGCCAGAAGATTCTACACCCTTTATCCGCAGATTGAAAAATTGTTTTACATATCCGGACCGGCTGATATTCAAAAATATGCATCAGTGATGCCTAAATTGGAATCATCTGACAATGAGATAATTGCAAAATATGCATCAGTGATGCCTAAATTCATTTCTTCCGCCGACGATATCATAAGCAAACTTTCCTTTACGCATATTCGCGAGATAATGTCCATCGACGACCCTCTCGTGCGTTACTTCTATGAGCAGGAATGTATGCGCTGCACCTGGTCAGTAAGGGAACTGCGCCGCCAGATAGGAACGAATCTGCATATCCGCGTCGGACTGAGCAAGGATCCTGAGAAATGCCTGTCACCCTACAAGAACGGAAGCGACTGCGCACAACTGCAAATCAGAGAGCCCTACACCTTCGAATTCCTCGGTCTGAAGCCACAGGACGTGGTGACTGAATCAGACCTCGAAGACGCACTCATCAAGCACCTGCAAGAGTTCCTCCTCGAATTCGGCAAGGGAATGTGCATCGAAGCCCGCCAGCAGAGAATCATTATTGATGATGAATACTACTACCCAGACTTGATATTCTATAACAGAATCGGTCACTTCACCTTGATTGTTGAGCTCAAGAACGAACCCTTCTCGCACGAGAACTTCGGCCAGCTCAACTCCTACGTCTCCTACTGGAAAGAGAACGAAATGCAGCCTGGCGACAATCCCCCGGTGGGACTTCTTCTCTGCACCAAGAAGGGCAAAAAGATGGTTGAGTACGCCAAAGCCGGAATGGACAACAAACTCTTCGTCTCAACCTACCAACTACAGCTGCCTGACGAAAGCACTCTGGAAAATTTCCTGCTGCGGCAGCTTGAAGAAAATCAATAGCAACTACCAACGATAGCGGAGGCAACCAGGCACACAGACCGACATCTTATACAACAACAGGATTAAGATATCAAATCCGGGAAGACGGGTCCCGGAGCCGTTCTGGTATGAGCACGATGGATTCGTAACGGTGACATTCCCGATGCCTGGCACTCAAGATGATACACAAGGTGTAATTGATTTTGATAAATGGTTGTTTAACCAGATTAAATCTGACACGTCAATCACCTTAGAAAAATTGGCCAGTCTGTCAGGGAAAAGCGTAATCACAATCAAAAGGCACTTGAAGAAGATGAAAAACGTCCGTTATGTCGGCAGCGGATATAGTGGCCATTGTGAAGTGAATGAAAAGTGATGGCGGAAAACGCCTGTTTGAAAGTAAAACCAATCTTAGTTTGACACGTTCAGAATTGTCCTCGATTATATGCGGAAGGCGGAGTGGCCGTGGAGCCCGAAGCAGTCTTTCACGGCTGGCGTTCAGCCAGACGGGAATGTCTGCCGGGCGAAACTTGATGAAGTGGAAGTCGCGCAGGTGCGACGTGCCGGAGCGGCTGGAACCAAGCCTTCTGAACGGAGCTTTAGCGTAGAGAAGAGGGCTTGACCACGTGATATAATTATAATCAAAACGAAATAGGAATAGCTTGATAATTAGAGATTTAAATAATAACAACTATTTCAAAAACTTTAACAATCTTTAACGTTTTCTTTGATGGCGGATTTGAGTGTAACTCATATCTTTGCACAACCAAGTAACAAAAGACAGCCGATTTCTATTATGGAAGAATTGAAAAGTATCCTTCGTCACTTTGACGTTAATCGTTCGGAATTCATAGCAAAATCCACCATTTCTGAAGAAGTCATCGGGAAGTGCTTTAAGCCTTGTGCAAAGGATATCTTATGTGGTGGTTATATTCTTGTAAATGGTATGTTCAAAATTGACATACGTTCAATTGAACTGTACTATCACGAGGAAGATGGAGGAATTATTGACCCGATAATGTACCACACAAATCTGAATATGAAGAATTCCACAATCTTCAAAAGGATGAATGAACTTCCATACTTTGAATTCGGTTCCCTTAATCTTCACACCTCCGGAATTGATGTAACGTTTGAGAATCCGGATGAGCATTATAGAGCGTCGTTCCTGATTCGTGAGTATAGAATCCTGACTATTGATCAGGACCTATCAAATACCGATGTCCCGTTTGATAAACATTCAACACATCTGTTTGATGATATGCTCTATTTTGGTGTCCCAACAGACAGGCCACTTAACTTGAAATGGTGCAAGGATGATTCATACAAAGATTGTGAAATAGAAGAGTTGCCACGTATTAATGTCGCGCAATATGTGTTCACCAATGGTAAATATGAGAAAGAACCTGCCGACGAGAATAAACTTAAAGAACTTGGTGATGAGGTCTTTAAGTACAGCGGGAAGTGGTATTTGAAATGCCAGCGCATGTGGCAATTCCGAAGAAAATAATCCAATAATATGATTCAAGACAACCAATGCAACAGGGTGTTCTTTTCCGCCCTGCTTAGGGAGCGCTGTCCCATAGCGTTTCGGGGACTGACCGAAGTCCTCGACAAATATGAGGTTCCCTGGTCTTTGCTTGAGGGGACTAAAGACATATGGTGCAGGGACTATATGCCTATTCAGATACTGCCGAACCAATTTATGGGATATGACTATCACCCGGATTATCTGCACCACAGTGCGAAGGACAGGGCCACGATAACTGACGGAAACGAGATTTGCAGGAAACTGGGATATGCTTGCAGCAATATGCTCGGGGCTGTCAAGATAGATGGCGGCAATGTGGTCAAGGCTGCAGGTCGGGCGATAATGACATGCAAGATCTTCGAGGAGAATCCGAATGATAACCTGTCTTGGTTCATCCATTATATCGAGAGTGCTCTTGGTGCAAGGCTTGTCATCCTGCCCTGGGATGCAAACGAGGAGTTCGGCCACTCGGACGGGATATGCCGGTATATCGGCGGGGACAGGGTCTTGCTGACGAACTATGCAGATTTCGACAGCAGAATGGCGGAACGCTTCCGCAATATCCTGAAGCACTGCTTCAAACGGGTGGAAGAATTGACGTTCAGCACCCACAGGAAGCCCCACAAGCATAGCTGGGCCTATATCAACTGGCTCCAGACGGAACAAGTGCTGATTCTTCCGAAGTTCGGTATCGAGGAGGATGAGCAGGCTCTTGAGCAGATTTCACGCTTGATGCCGGAGTACGAGGGACGCATTGAGATGGTGGATGCCAGTGACCTCGTAATTCACGGAGGCTGCTTCAACTGCTGCAGCTGGACTATTAGAGAAGAACCGTGCAGAGATTTACCTTCAAACGAGAGTGGTTTATGAGTTATGTTTCAATCGAGCCCGGTGCTGAGACTTACAAAGGCAGTTTCTCTTTGAGATTTGCGCCCAAACCGGAAGATAAATATGTTCCAAAGAACTATGATGAGGAATGCATCTGCACTGGATTGCGCCTGCTGTCAGAAGGGAAAGCAGAAGAGGGGTTGAGATATCTTCTGATTGCCTGGGCTGATGAGGATTTATGGGCGGGAGAGTTGCTGTCGTACGGCTATACGGCAAATTGGTTCGGGAAGAACGAATACCCGAAGACTCTGCAGATCCTATACAAAATGGTGGACCGTGGTTATCCGATGGCAATGAATAATCTGGGCACAATGTATATGGAGGGCTGTGGCGTGAATCGCAGTGACCGTTGGGCAAAGTACTGGTTTGAGAAGGCTGTGTCACACGGATGCGTTTTTGCTATGGTCAATCTTGCCAATCTGTTCACCCTCGGGCCGAAGAAGTACCGGGATTTCGGCAGAGCCGTTGAACTGTTGAAGATGGCTATGGCAAAAGATGACCCGGAAGCGTTCAATATGATGGGGCTATGCTACCACGAAGGGCGCGGTGTGCCTCAAGATGATGTGCAGGCTTTCCGGTATTACAAACTCGGCTACGAGAAGGGCGCAGGACCTGTGGCTGCATATAATCTCGGCAGATGCTATTATTTCGGGCGTGGAGTTGATAAGGATTTGGAGACGGCACAGGAACTATTCAAGGAAGCCGAAGAAGGGGGATTTCCGGTGCAGTCTGTGATGAAAAAGTGACGAGTATATAAATTGTTCATAACTTTTTCACTTTTTCTGTATATGTTTTTCGTTCTCATTCGTTTATTATATATACACTTTTTTAAAATGAATATGGAAGAAACAATCACAAAGGACCAGGAACGTTACTTGGAAGAGCGTCTGGTGGAAATCATCGTCGAGCCGGATGAGTTCGGCTTGAAGGAAGCGAAAACGAACAAAAAGACCATCGTGAAAGGCCTGAGGAAACTCGTGAATGAGAACTACGACAGCAAGCTTACGGATGAGCAAGTCGGAGAATTTTATGACCGGTTTATGGCCGGAAGTATCGACAAGGCAATCATCGGGTATCTGGACAGGAACTTTGAGTTCTTTGCGAAAATCAGTAGGGAGCTCTACAACAGAGTGGAGGAATTCTTTGACTTATGGCTGAAGCATCAGTACAAGACCAGAGGGAAGAAAGATGTCGACGAAGACGAAGAACTTGTGCTGCCATTCAAGCAGATGAAGGAAACGCTGAAAGGTCTCAAGGCGGCAAAAGATGGACTTGAGGCGCTTAATACGGACAGCTGGGCAATAATCTCAGCGTATTCGATTATTCCCGATTGACGGAAAATGCTTAAATTTACAGCACAAAAGGCAAGCAATCAGGAATGTATGAGGAGATACGTGTTCATAGACTTTGACGGAGTGCTGAACACCGAACGTCATCACAGCGAGCTAGTAAGTTTGGGGCAGAAATGCTCTGACCAGTACGGGCCGCTGTTTGACCCGGTGGCTGTCGAGAATCTGAAAATGATAGTCGATGAAACGGAGGCCGGGATTGTCATCATCTCCTCCTGGAAGCTGGAAGGTATTGACCGGATGATGGACCTCTGGAAAGCACGCAGGATGCCGGGAGTTCTGGCGGGATGCACTCCGGACTACATATCCGGGATGGACCTTCTCAACGTCAATCTTGAAGATCCTGCCGCCTTTGCCAATCTTGCCGGAAAGGGCAACGAGGTGAAGCAGTGGCTGAAGGAGAATGCTCCGAAGAAAGCTGATGGATACCGGTATGTGATTCTGGATGATGTGCCAGATTTTCTGCCGGAGCAGGAGGAGCACTACATTCAGGTGGATCCGAGAGTCGGGATTACGGAGGAGGATGCAGAGAAAGCAATAGAAAAATTAAACAAATTATAGAAATGAGTACATTATACCAAAGAGGCCTTCACTTTTTTGATAATGAAGGGAAGCCAGACAAGGTTGGGACAAGGTTGTATAGGGAACTGACAGAAGGCTCGCTTAGACCGCTTGTAGAAATCGTAAACAAGAGCCAGGACTACGTGATTTTGCTGAGAGATGATTATTTCAATGTATATTACAAGGGAGGGAATGTAGCCAAAGTCAAAAGCCCCAAGTCTGTCGATTTCGACAAAGAGTATTTTCGTCTCCATAAGAACAAAGCAGACGAGGATTATGGAGAAATTGTGAGTAAACGTGCCCTCGCTAAACAACTATTTAAGGATGGGAAATTTGAAGATTACTTCAAACTGATTATCCCAGCAATGGAGAATTATTTTAAGTTGGGATTGAAAGGTGATGAAGAGAAAGAATGCCAGCATCAGTTGTGTATCAACAATACATATACGTCATCGTCTGATTACACAATCCTTGATTTGGAATATGAGGTGAGTTCACGCTCAAAATTTAAGTATCGTGGGAAAGATATGGTCGGCAAACATAAAGATTCGCTCCCGACTCCTCGCTATGACATTGTGGCCATCAGAAAATCTGACGGAAAACTCTGCATCATGGAATTAAAAAAAGGAACGAATGCGTTGAGGGATAAGGCCGGGATAGGTGAACACGCAGAACGATTCGAAAATACTGCTGGCAAGTCACCTGAAACTATTCAGTATTTTGTCTCCGAGATGAAGGGGGTGCTGAAACAAATGCAGGATCTGAAACTGATACCTCAAGAGGTTGCTATCCTCTCTGATGAGATTGAATACATGTTTGTCATGCAAGAAAAGGCAAGCGAAGATACACCCAATCAATTTGAAGTCTTTGATGAAGCATATCGCACTGAATTGCCCAAATATGGAATCACCAAGGAGTATCACGTTATCAAATTGAAAGATGGGGATTATTCGATAAAAGGATAAGATTTGGAAATGAAAATCACCATTCATAGAGGCAAAGACCAAATTGGCGGCTGCATTACCGAGATTGAATCCAAGAATGGCAGCAGGATAATCATTGATCTTGGTCACAATCTCCCGAAGGGAGACAAGGAGTCAGAGGACGAATATGCCTCTGATGAGGCTGTTGCGAAGCTGACAGAAGGCGTAAACGACATTTTCTACACCCACAACCACGGAGACCATGTCGAACTGTTCCACTTCGTCCCTGAAGGAAAAAATCAATATATCGGCCCACTTGCTCTGAAAATGATGCAGAAGAGGTATGAGCATATGTCATACGTGGATGAGTGGAAGTCTGGCTGTGAATACAAACTGGAAAAGCTGTCCACGTTCAAAACATACAGCATTGCAAAACAAATTCCTGCAGGCGAAATAAAAGTCACCCCGTTCGCTGTCAGCCATTCCGCGACAGATTCGTATATGCTGGTAGTGGAATGCGATGGGAAGCGAGTTCTACATACCGGCGATTTCCGTGAGCACGGATATACTGGTGGCAAGTTGATTGATGTGATTGAGAAGTATGGAATAGCCGGCAATATTGATGTTCTCATTACTGAAGGAACCAACATCGGCCAGGCCGACAAGAGAGTGAGGCCAGAGGCCGAAGTTCAGGAAGAAATGCTGCAGGTGATGAGGAAATACAAAAATGTCTTCATCCTATCCTCATCTGCAGATGCCGACAGGCTTGAGTCTATTTGGTCCGCCAACAAGAGAAGACGATATCGTCCTTTCGTATGCGATGTATACCAAAAGCAGACAATGGCAGCAATCGCTGAGGCTCGAAAAGGGATGGGGCGATATTATCAGTTCGACGACAATAAGGTTTATCCTTACTGCAGCGACAATAAAAAGCTGGTGAACTGGATGAAGGACAAAGGATTCACAATGATGATTCGCCGCTCCGTTAAGTTTCAGGGTTATCTTGACGAAATTCTGCCTTGGTGCAAGCCAGAAGAAACGTGCCTCATTTATTCACAATTTAGAGGCTACATTATCCAAAGCCACGAGGCTTTCAGTGAAAAGACAAAGGCCTTCGTGGATCAGTTTCCACACTTAGAATATGCCCACACTTCCGGCCATGCATCAAAAGAGACTCTTGAAAAAGTATGTAATGCAGTGAACCCGAAAGCAGCCATTATACCCATTCATAAGACTGCTATGGCTGACTTCAAAGCCCTTGACATAGGCGAGGAATTGAAGAACAAAGTTGTCGAGAACGAAATTGACATTGACGGAATAAAAATAGATTTTCACTGATAGTACGGCAATGATAATTATATTTGCAATGGAATCGGGGCCGAATGACCAAGGTTCCGGCACATAAAGACAAAAGCACATTTGCTTATTGCGCGTAGCCCAAATATTCCTGGCGGATTATAAAATATCTACGCACGTAACAAGTGAATGTCCAGATATCCCATCTGGGCCAAACCTTGTACGTAGATATTGGGCTCCCGCCAGGACTCATTGGGCTCGTAAAATCCGGAAATGTAAAATGCCCCTCACGTGTGTGAGAGGCATTTTGTGGCGGTGCGGAAGGGACTCGAACCCTCGACCTCCGCCGTGACAGGGCGGCATTCTAACCAGCTGAACTACCGCACCGTAGTTCACCGTCCACTGAACTTGCGTTCCGTTTGGGATTGCAAATGTAGATACTTTTTTTGAAAGTGCAAACTTTTTTTTTAATTTTTTAAAGAAATTATTTCTTGCCTATCTTTGCAAATAATATTGAGCAAAGCCCTTTTGAAAGGCTTCTGAGCCTATCTCAATTATTATTGTTCAATAAATCTGACAGTTATGGAAAACGAAATACAAGACAGCTGGACTCCCTGCCTCGATACTGAAAAACAGGGAGAATTGAAGAATCTGCGTGAAAGGCAGCTCAAGGCCTTTGAGCGCGTGCTTGATGTCATGGACGATCTGCGTGAAAAGTGCCCGTGGGACCGCAAGCAGACCTTCCACTCGCTCCGCCCGCAGACCATTGAGGAGGTTTACGAACTCTGTGATGCAGTGAACGCCCTTGATGATCTGTCCGCTTCTGCGCCAGATTCAGAAACAAACAATGCACTCAAGGAGAAACTCTACAGCGAGATATGCAAGGAGCTCGGCGACGTCCTCCTTCACATAGTCTTCTACTCCAAGCTCGGCAGCGAGCAGGGCGCCTTTGACATTACTGATGTTTGCAACAAGATGGTTGAGAAACTGGTTTACCGCCATCCGCACGTGTACGCCACAACCCACGTGAACAATTCCGATGACGTTGTCCGCAACTGGGAGCAGCTGAAAACCAAGGAGAAGGACGGTAACAAGACGGTTCTAAGCGGAGTTCCGCAGTCACTTCCAAGCCTCATCAAGGCATACCGCATCCAGGACAAGGCCCGCGCTGTTGGCTTCGACTGGGAGGAGCGCGAGGATGTCTGGGACAAGGTTCAGGAGGAACTCGGTGAGCTCCGTGAAGCCCTTGCCGGATATGTTTCCCCACTCGGCGATGGCACATCAAACGAATCGCAGGCACAGGCAAAGCTTGAAGCCGAAGGCGAGCTGGGAGATTTCATATTCTCCGTTGTGAACGCAGCAAGACTTTATCATCTGAATCCCGACAGCGCACTTGAAATGACGGACCGCAAGTTCATCAGGCGCTTCACCTATCTCGAGAACAGGATCAAGAGCCAGGGCAAGGAATTCAAGGAGATGACTCTCGCTCAGATGGATGAAATCTGGGACGAGGCCAAAGCGCTCGAGCGTGAGGGAAAACTGCAGTAGCGCGAGCTTGCGGAACTATCGCCAGTGGAAAATGAAATAATAAAATAATAGTATGAAAAATTCAAGAAGTTTAAAAGGCGCATGGGCCAGGTGTCTGGCTGTATGTGCATCGGTGGCCCTGATGTCGGCTGCAGTTTCCTGTGGAAATAACAACACAAATGAGGAGGTTTCTGGGGAAGACGGTCTGGCAGCGTTCTTCAACGGCAATGTTCAGGCTGTTGACAGCATCAAGGCAAGTCTGGATGAGGGCCAGTCACTGTTTGCAGATGAGAACAATCTGTATGTTGTTGATCAGTACGGAGTGGTTCAGAGAGTGAATCCGCAGCTCAACAAGGTTTATCTGGTGTTCACCGCGCATTTCAGCACGGATGACAACGGCCGTTTTGAGAATTTCGATGGTATCGTTCCTGTTCTTGACGTGCTCAAGGAGAAAGGCGTGAAGGGTTCGTTCTTCCCAACCGGCAACTGCTTCAGAGAGGAGAAATACCAGGAACCTATCAGACGGATCATTGAGGAAGGCCATTATCTTAGCGCACATTCAAATCATCACCTGTTGCTTTGCGCATACGAGAACCGTGATTCCACACTGGTGAGTGCAGATTCAATTGCAACCGATATTGCGGGTATGGAGGCTGAACTCAATAAGTTCGGACTCGAGAAATCACAGTACAGCTGGATGATACCTCCATACGAGTATTACAATCAGGAGACAGCCGACGCTCTGCGCAACCTTGGTTATTCACTGGTGAATCCAACCCGTGGAATAGAGACCGGCATGGACTGGATGGGCAAGAACCATCCTGAGTACATGAGCGCCGAGGAGCAGATTGCAAGCATCTGGGCATACGAGCAGGAGAAGACTTTAAACGGATGTGTGGTTCTCGTTCACGCAATGGTATATCCTGACCGCGAGGACGCTGACCGCATCTTCACCCACCTTGGTGAAATCATTGACCGCATGCGCGAACTTGGCTATGAGTTCGGCACATTCAGCGAGCTCATATAAATAGTTTGGCGGTATTTTTGTATATTTGTAAGTTCTATTGGAAATAAGGAATATTAACAATAATAATTAAACATAGTAATGAAAGAAATAAAGTTCATAAGCGCGGATGAGGCCGTAAAGTTCGTGAAGAGCGGTGACCATATCCATTTCAGCAGTGTTGCAAGTGCACCTAAAGTTCTTATTGACGCCCTTTGCAGAAGAGGCGATGCAGGAGAGCTCAGGGATGTGAAGATCCATCACCTTCATACAGAGGGTCCGGCTCCTTACACCGATGAGAAATATGCAGGAATCTTCTTCCACCAGGCATTCTTCGTAGGCGGCAACGTAAGAAAGAACGTTCAGGCAGGTTGGGCTGATTATATTCCTATCTTCCTGAGCGAGACCCAGAGACTTTACAGAAGCGGTGTGGTTCCTTGCGATGTTGCAATGGTACAGGTTTCAACACCTGACAAGCACGGATATGTATCACTCGGTACCAGCGTTGATGCAACTTTGGCAGCAATCGAGTGCGCAAGAGTAGTCATTGCAGTTGTTAACAAGAACGTTCCACGTTCATTCGGTGACGCAATGATTCCTATGGACATGATTGACTATTTCGTTGAGTGCGATTCACTTCTCGAGCCTGCAAAATTCACTGAGCCTAACGAGATTGAGGTTGCAATAGGTAAGAACTGCGCTGAACTCATTGAAGACGGTGCAACCCTCCAGATGGGTATCGGAGCAATTCCTAACGCAGTTCTCGCTCAGCTCGGCAACCACAAGAACCTTGGTATCCACACCGAGATGTTCGCAGACGGCGTTCTTCCACTTGTAAGGAAAGGCGTTATCAACGGCGCAGAGAAGGCCATTGACAAAGGCAAGATGGTTTCCACCTTCCTCATGGGATCACAGGAGGTTTATGACTTCATCGACGACAACCCTGGTGTAGCAATGATGGATGTAGGATATACCAATGATCCATACGTGATTGCAAAGAACCCTAAGGTAACCGCCATCAACTCCGCTCTCGCAGTTGACCTCACAGGTCAGGTTTGCGCAGACTCACTCGGAACAAAGTTCTACAGCGGTATAGGCGGACAGATTGACTTCGTTTACGGAGCATCAATGTCAAAGGGCGGCAAGGCTATCATAGCAATGCCATCCATCACCAACAAGGGTGTAAGCAAGATTTCCAACATCCTTACCCCTGGTGCCGGCGTGGCAACCACAAGGAACCATATCCACTATTTCGTAACTGAGTACGGTGCAGTTGACCTTTACGGAAAATCACTCCAGGAGAGGGCAAAGCTCATTACCAGCGTAGCTCATCCATCTGCAAGAGAGGAACTTGAGAAGGCTGCATTCGATCGTTACGGTTCACACTACCACTTCATCCTCAAATAAGTGAAATAAACCTGCATGGCGATAGTGAATCAAAGCTATCGCCATTTTTTTATACTCCAATGAGCGCAATTGAAATCAGAGAAGTAAGTACCGCCTCTGAACTGAAGATATTCTATCAGCTCCAGAACAAGCTGTACAAGGATTGTCCGCAATATGTGCCGAGCCTGGACATTGACCAGAAGAAAATGCTCACCCAGGATGCGGCGCTGGAATACTGCAAGGTATGCAAATGGCTGGCCTACAAGGACGGCAAGCCTGCGGGCAGAATCATGGCAATGATAAATCCACGTTTCAACGAACTGTACAGGATGCAGAAAGGCCGTTTCGGCTGGTATGATTTCATAGAGGACTTCAATGTGGCCAAAGCGCTCATGGACACGGCCAGAAAATGGTTGCAAGAGCAGGGAATGACACAGGTTCACGGACCTCTTTCGTATAACACCGCCGGCAAGCAGGGAATGCTTTTGGAGGGCTTTGACAAGGTGCCTCCGTTCAATTGCCTGTACAATTATCCTTACTATGTCGATTACATGCAGAGGATGGGTTTTGAGAAGGAGGAGGACTGGGTACAGTACTATATGGACGTGCGTGAACTTGACAAGGTGCCTGAGCGTCTGTCAAGACTGGGCAGACTTCTTATGGAGAAGTATGATCTGCATTTTCTGGACCTGCGCAATATCAAGGACAGCGAACTTCCCGAACTCGCACGCAAGTTCGCACACGCATACAACGGAGCGTTCAGCAGTGTTCCCAACTTCATCCCGTTCACCGAGGAGGAGGTTGGCAAGCTCGTGAAATCCTTCGTGACGCTTCTCCCGCCCGATATCAACTGCATCATAATGGACAAGGACAACGACATAGCGTACTTCGGTTTTTCACTTCCTTCAATGTCCAGGGCGCTTCAGAAGGCCGGAGGAAACATGTTCCCGCTTGGCTGGTACCATCTTCTCAAGGCTTACAGGAATTACGAAACCATTGACATGCTGCTGGTTGGAGCATCACCGAAATGGGAAGGCAAGGGCCTGTCCGCAATTTGCCACACAAAGCTTTGCCAGGCATATATCAACAAGCGCACCAAGTACGCCATCTGCAATCCCCAGATTGAAACCAACAATGCCATAAAGGTCTGGGAGGAGTCCTACAACTACAGGGTCTACATGCGCCGTCGCTGCTGGAGGACCGATTTATAAACTTCACCTTCATGAAAAGCTTCTCACTATATATCCTTCTCTTTTTCACAGCGATGGTATATTCTTCCACTGCAGCTTGTGAAACCATCGCCGGTGGAAAATCAGAGACCATTGCGGTGACAAAGGCAAGCGCATACGAGGCGGTGATGAGCCGGATTGCGCTCAAGGAGCATATCAAAACCCTCACGGACTCGCTTTCACAAGGCAGGGGAGCGGGGACTCCGGGAGGCCTGCACGCAAGGGAGTATATTGTTGACAGGTACAAGGAGTATGGCGTGGAGCCGCTTGGAGTAGGCGGCTATCTTCAGAATTTCAAGGAGAAGGGACTCAACTGCTCAAATATAGTTGGTATGGTGAGTTCCACCGTCCGTAGCGACAGATACGTTGTGATAGGCTCACATTACGACCACCTTGGAATAATCAAGGGCATAGTCTATCCCGGTGCCGATGACAATGCAAGCGGAGTGGCTGTTCTGCTTGAGCTGGCCAAGGCGTTCGCGCGCTACAAGCAGGACGGTAACGTTCTTCCTGTGAATCTGGTTTTCGTTGCATTCGACGCTCACGAACAGAGCATGGCGGGCAGCAGGAACTTTTTCTCAAGCACAAGAATAAAACCATACACTGTTGATTTCATGGTGAACATAGACCAGATAGGTTCCGTTCTTGCACCGGTGCACAGAGGCGTGAACAACTATCTGCTCGTTCTGGGGCAGGACAAGTTCCAGGACTGGATCTGGGAGAAGGTGGAGTTGAGCAACAGACTGCATGGCATTGATCTGGACATTGATTACAGCTTTTACGGCAGCACGCAGTTCTACAAGCTGTTCTACAGGCTGTCCGAGCAGGTGAGTTTCACGGAACGTGCCGTTCCAAGCGTCCTTTTCACCAGCGGAGTCACAAACCTCACCAACAAACCATCGGACACAGAGGCCAATATAAATTATGAGGCCCTGCGCAAGCGCCTGAGCCTCATATTCTATTTCATTTATAATCAGATTCTTTAGTCTTCCTGGGATGCTTTGAGACGCTCTGCGTTCTCGGCTATCTGAAGCTGGTCAATGACTTCCTGAATGTCTCCGTCCATGAAAACAGGGAGATTGTACATTGTCCAGTTGATGCGGTGGTCGGTAACACGGCTCTGAGGATAGTTGTAGGTACGTATCTTTGCGGAACGGTCACCGGTTGAAACCATTGTCTTTCTCTTTGCAGAAATCTCGTTGAGGTATTTCTCGTATTCCATATTGTAAAGACGGGTTCTGAGCTCAGCAAGAGCTGCGGCGTAGTTCTTCAGCTGGCTCTTCTCATCCTGGCACTGAACAACAAGACCGGAAGGAATATGGGTGAGCCTGATGGCGGAATAAGTGGTGTTCACAGACTGTCCGCCAGGACCGCTTGAGCAGAAGGTATCCTTGCGTATATCCTTTTCGTTCAATTCAATATCGAATTCATCGGCTTCAGGAAGCACTGCAACTGAAGCGGCTGAAGTATGAACTCGTCCCTGTGTCTCGGTCTGAGGCACGCGCTGAACACGGTGAACGCCGGATTCATATTTGAGCACTCCATAAACGCCCTCGCCCTTGACCTTGCAGATGATTTCCTTGTAACCGCCTGCCGCACCTTCGCTCTGGCTGGTGATTTCCATCTTCCATTTTCTGGTCTCGCAGTATTTAGCGTACATTCTGAACAGGTCACCGGCAAAGATAGCAGCCTCGTCACCGCCTGAACCGCCGCGGATTTCAAGAATCGCATTCTTGGCATCCTGAGGGTCCGCAGGAATGAGCAGCAGCTTGATTTCCTCCTCCAGTTTCGGAATCTCCACTTCAAGAGTGGCAAGTTCCTCCTTGGCCATTTCCCTGAGGTCCTCGTCCTTATCGTTGTCTATGATATCCTTTGCGGCATCGTAGTCCTCAACCATTTTCTTGTATCTTCCGCCTGTTTCAAGCACAGGGGTGAGTTCCTTGTATTCCTTGTTCACCTTCACGAACTTCTTCATGTCGTTCATGAGTTCAGGGTCTGCAAGCTGCTCCTGTAGCTGGGCGTATTTCTCCTTCAATCCTTCAATCTTTGCTATAAGGTTCTTGTCGCTCATATATGTTTTCCGTTGTGTTTGTAAAAATTCTGCAGTAAAACGTGCAAAAGTACTTTATTCTATGCGTTTTGCCAAATTTCCCAGGTTACTTCAGATACTGTTTCCAGTTCGCCTGCTGGGCAAGCTGCGCCGGGGTGCCGGTGAAAACAAGATTGCCTCCCTTGTCACCGCCGCCAGGTCCGAGATCTATCGCCCAGTCGGAATATTTGATTACATCAGTGTTATGCTCCACAACCACAATGGTGTGGCCTCGGTCAATAAGTGCGTCAAAGGCCTTGAGAAGCTTCTCAATGTCGTGCATGTGGAGGCCGGTGGTAGGCTCGTCAAAGATGAAGAGTGTAGGGCTGTTGTAGTCCTTGCCAAGGAACTGCGCAAGCTTGATTCTCTGGTTCTCTCCTCCGCTGAGGCTGCTGTTGCTCTGACCAAGTTTCACGTATCCAAGACCAACGCTGTCCAGGATGCGCAGCTTGGCGGCAATGCGCTGGGCAAGCGAGTTCTCCTTGTCGGCCCCAAAGAAGTCAATGGCTTCCAGAACGCTCAGGTTAAGGATGTCACTTATGTTATGCTCCTTGTAGCGGACTTCCAGAATGTCTTTCTTGAAACGTTTGCCGCCGCATTCCTCGCAGACGACGGTCACGTCGGCCATGAACTGCATAGGTATTGTTATGAAACCCTCGCCAAGACACTGAGGGCAGCGCCCTCCATCAATGTTGAAGGAGAAATGCGAGTGTCCGTAGCCGTTCATCTTTGCGTATGGCTGCTCGCTGAAGAGTTTCCTTATGTCATCGTAAATCTTGAGATAGGTCACAGGGTTTGACCTTGATGACTTGCCAATGGGACTCTGGTCAATGAATTCAACCGCCTTGATTGCTCCGAGGTCTCCCTTGAGCTCCTTGTAGGCACCAACGTGATTCACCATTCCGCCGAAATGACGGCAGAGGGCAGGGTAGAGCGTGTCGCCAACGAGCGATGATTTTCCGCTTCCGCTCACACCGGTCACTACAGTGAATATGCCCAGTGGTATTGTAACGTCAATCGCCTGAAGATTGTTCTCCATGCAGCCGGTAATCTGTATGCTTCTGTTCCATTTGCGGGCGTGCTTCTTCACGCTCACCTTTTTCAGTCCTGCGAGGTAGTCCAGGGTGAGGGAGCCTGTGCTGGCTGTCTCCTTTAGGCCCCTGGCTTTTTTCAGCCCATCCTTGAGCGTGCCGTTGTAAACCACCTGTCCGCCGTGAACGCCTGCCATAGGCCCGAGGTCTATCAGCCTGTCGGCGCAAAGGATTATTTCACGGTCGTGCTCAACAACTATCACAGTGTTGTCAAGCCCGCGAAGATCCTTCAGAACACTGATAAGTTTCTGTGTGTCTGATGGATGCAGACCTATGCTAGGCTCGTCAAGAATGTAGAGGGAACCAACGAGAGAGCTTCCCAGAGAGCTTACCAGATTGATTCTCTGGCTCTCGCCTCCGCTCAGTGTAGAGGATTTCCTTGACAATGTGAGATAGCCGAGTCCTACCTTGTTTATGTATTCCAGTCTTGAAGTAATTTCCTTGATTGCCCTTGCAGCAATGTCCTTGCTGTAATCATCAAGCTTGTCCGGCAATTGCTCGAAGAATTCACACAGACGGCAAACAGGCATTTCCATCAGTTCTACTATGTCCTTGCCGTCTATCTTCACGTACCTGGCCTCCTGTCTGAGCCTTCCACCGCCGCATTCACGGCAGGTGGTGCGTCCGCTGTAGCGGGCCAGCATATATTTGTACTGAATCTTGTAACGCTGCGATTCTACCCATTTGAAGAAAGGCAGGATTCCTGTGAAATCCGCATTCCCCTCCCAGAGAATCTTTTTCTCATCATCCGACAGGGCTGCGTAAGGCCTGTGAATAGGGAAGCGCAGTGCCGGAGCCGCATTGAGGAAATCCTGAAGGTAAGTCCCCATTATTTCTCCTCTCCAACAGGCGATGGCACCTTCATACACCGACAGCGATGGATTAGGAATCACCAGTGCTTCGTCAATCCCTTCCTGGAAGCCGCTTCCGTTGCAGTGAGGGCAGGCTCCGAGAGGATTGTTGTATGAGAACAGCAGTTCGCTTGGTTCGCTGAAAACAATGCCGTCCTGCTCGAATGCGTTGGAGAA
>JAGHUC010000122.1 GCA_018065035.1 Candidatus Egerieousia equi
CTTTATGAAGGCGAGCCTGTTACTTTCTGGATAGATCCTACTCCTAAGTATCTTACCATTTATGACAAGGGTACCGACCACGGCGATGAATATACAATGTCGATGGGCGATGACTGGTACACGGAACTCAAGTGCTATGTCTGGATGACAACCGAATCAAAGGGCGTTCTTACCTGGCCTGAGGACAATGACGGTGAGGATGACGGCTGGTGGCCGCTTTACTATGATGTTATTGACTTCAAACCTCAGGAGGATGCAAAATGGGAGGATTACGCTACCGTTGAATTCTGGCATAAGCAGTTGAACGATTGCATAACAAGCGATGCAGAGCAGCACTCCACATTACAGAAGAACATTGAGGATGGTACAAAGTACAGAATCGTGAATATTGCCAACTCAGGCATCACACTTGACTTCACACTTGAGATGAGCAGCGATCCTGAAGATGGCACATTCTACATAACCGGTCCTGCTCCTGTGGATTGTCCATACGAGGCAGGTTCGCAGTATATAAAGATTCCTACTACTATCATGTACGAGGGTGAGCCTGTTACATTGTGGATTGACCAGACTCCTAAATACTGTCATGCATACGACAATGGAGGTGCTCATGGCGCTGAGTTCAGCATGTCGATGGGCGATGACTGGTACACTGAGCTGAAATGCTACGTATGGGCCACTACTGAATCCAAGGGCGTCCTGACCTGGGGTGATGACGATGATGGTTGGTGGAGCCTGTACTACGATGTAGTGAAATTGTTACAGTAACTGAAAAATTTCGCCTTTCGGGGCGAAATTTTTTTATATTCTGATGCCTGCCGCTTCATCCGGTCACGTTTTTGCCCGGAATCCGACCGTGTCAACGTGATGGTTTGCTTACAAGAATATGTTCAGTATTTTTGCATTATGAAACGTTTTACTGGAATTATATCTCTGGCGTTGGTGCTGAGCATCTTCGCATTCACTGCATCCTTTGCGCAGGATGGTTTGCAGACATACCTTTACAATGGGGTGGAACGCAGTTACTATTATTATGAACCCGATACCATGATGGGTCAGAGGCCGTTGATTCTGCTTCTGCATGGTTACGGCGGTTCTGCCACGGATTATTGTCCCAAAATGGTTCAGACCGCTTTGGACAACGGATTTGCTATCTGTGTGCCTCAGGGTGCGAAGGACCCTGAAGGTGAGCCTTCGTGGAATGTGGGCTATCCTTTCCAGCAGGGATGGGAAATGGACGATGTTGATTTCCTGTGCGAACTTGCTTCATCACTTGCCGTGGAGCACAGTTTGAACAGTAATGATATTTTTGTGACGGGTATGTCCAACGGAGGAGAGATGAGTTATCTCCTTGCCCATCAGAAGCCTGATTTCTTTGCGGCGTTCGCTCCAATTGCAGGACTTACAATGCAATGGATGAAGGACTCCCTTACCATAAACAAGGCCGTTTCACTCATGGAGGTTCACGGCACCTCCGATACTGTTTCCATGTGGGAAGGCGATCCGGAGAATGCAGGCGGATGGGGTGCTTATCTGTCCGTTCCTGAGGCAGTCAGACGTTTTGCTGACAAGGCTGCCTGCAAGGAGGAGAAGGTGAAGGAATTGCAGGATTCAATTCTTCTGCACGAGTTCATCAATCCTGAAACGGATGTTGAGGTGCTTCTGTATGAGGTGAAAGGTGGTGTGCACGGATGGGCTCTGGACCGGCTTGACACTCCGTCTGAAATCATTGCGTTCTTCAAACGTCATCTGAGATGAATCCGACCTTTCAGAGTGGAATTTAGCGGTATAGCGAGGAATTCTAGTCGGTAAACCTTAATTTTGCATCAAATGAATTGATGTCTATGAACAGAGAAATAGAGATAATGGCCCCTGCGGGGAATTTCGAGTGCCTTATGGCTGCAATCCAGGGCGGTGCGAAGTCGGTGTATTTCGGTATAGGGAATCTGAACATGCGTTCGCATTCAGCGAACAATTTCCAGCCCGAGGACTTGTCAAGGATTGTGGAGATATGCAGTGAGCACGGGGTGAAAACCTATCTTACGCTCAACATAGTGCTGTACGGTCCTGACCTGGAACCTATGCGTCATGCGCTTGACGAGGCCAAGAAAGCCGGGGTGACTGCGGTGATTGCCTCCGATATGGCGGCAATACTCTACGCGCGTTCCATAGGCATGGAGGTGCATATCTCAACGCAGCTCAATGTTTCAAATGTTGAGGCTCTGAAATTCTACGCTCAGTTCGCCGATGTGGTGGTGCTCGCAAGGGAGCTCACGCTCACACAGGTGAAGGAGATAAGCAAGGCTATCGCTGTGGAAAATATAAGAGGCCCGAAGGGGGAGCTGGTGAAACTGGAGATGTTCTGCCACGGGGCCCTGTGCATGGCTGTTTCAGGGAAGTGCTACCTGAGCCTCCATCATTACAATGCATCGGCCAACAGGGGAGCCTGCTTCCAGCTGTGCCGCAGGGGTTACGAGGTCACCGATCTGGAGACAGGTACGAAACTTGAGATAGACAACAAATGGATAATGTCGCCCAAGGACCTGTGCACCGTTGAGTTCATGGACAAGATGATTGATGCCGGTGTTTCAGTCTTCAAGATTGAGGGCAGGGCCAGGAGTGCGGAGTATGTGCGTATAGTGTCCGAGGCATATTCAACCGCGGCAAAGCACGTTCAGGAGGGCAGTTTCACAGCGGAACTTGCCTCCTCGCTCAAGAACAGACTCTCAATGGTCTTCAACAGAGGATTCTGGGACGGATACTATCAGGGTGCGAAACTGGGGGAATGGAGCGAGGTGTATGGAAACAAGTCGCAGGTGAAGAAGGTTTATGTGGGCAAGATTACCAATTTCTTCTCCAGACTCGGGGTTGCTGAAGTGACCATGGAGAGCGGAGAGATGAAAACAGGGGACAATATACTTATTATCGGGTCTTCCACAGGTGTGGTGGAAATGAAGGTCCCTGAAATACGTGTTGATTTGCGGGCGGTGGAAGGCGTTTCCAAGGGTGAGGTGTGCAGCATAGCCGTGCTGGACGCAATGAAAGTCCGCCGCGGAGACAAGGTTTATCTTTTTCAATAACAGTTTACCGGATTTCCGGAATTTCTTGATGCCATGAAACTATTTTTGCAGTGCCTGTGGGCTTTTGCCGCTCTGCTTACCATGAACGCTGTTTCAGCTTGTTCATACGGTCCGGACGATATTCCTGAGGAGGGTGTTTCCGAAAGACTTGCCCTTGAGCGTGCAGCTTTCATCTCAAAGGTTCAGTATGAACTTTCCTTTGATTTATGTTCCAACAGCGGTATCAATTCAACTGAGACACTGTCTTTCGAGGCGGCGGACAAAAAGAATGTGGTGCTGGATTTCAAGGTGGATGCCGGGAATCTGCTACGGGTTGAGGCAAACGGCAATGAATGCAAGGCTGAGATATTCAATGAACATATAATCATTCCCCGCAAGTTCGTGAAGAAAGGAGCGAATGCCGTTTCAATCAAGTTCATTGCAGGTGAGCAGTCACTTAACAGGCGGGATAATTTCATGTACACCCTGCTTGTTCCGGACCGTGCAAGGACTCTTTTCCCGTGTTTCGACCAGCCGGACATGAAGGCCTGCTTCAAGCTGACCTTGAATGTTCCTGAGGAATGGAAAGCCGTTTCCAATACCAATGTGGCATGCGACAGCCTCTTGACCGCAAACGCTTCCAGAAAATTTGAATTCGCACCAACCGAGCCTTTGAGCACATACCTGTTCTCGTTTGTGGCCGGAGAGTTCAAGAAACTGAGCGCTACCAGGAACGGCAGGACCATATCTATGTACCATAGGGAGAATGATGAAAGCAAACTGGAGCAGACCGATGCCATATTCACGCTGGTGTTCGATGCTCTGGACTATATGGAGGAATACACGGGAACCGCCTATCCGTTCGCCAAATATGATTTCATAGTCCTGCCTGATTTCCAGTACGGCGGTATGGAGCATACTGGAGCCACGCTTTACAACGACAAACGCATTTTCCTTGGACCGCAGCCTACTACCGACGAACTGCTTGAACGCGCTTCCCTCATAGCCCACGAAACCGCCCACATGTGGTTCGGAGACTACGTTACAATGAAATGGTTCAACGATGTATGGACCAAGGAGGTGTTCGCCAACTGGTTCGCTTACCGGATTGTCCGCCCGGCATTCCCGGAGGTGAACCATACCCTGTCCGATCTCAAGTCACTTTACGCCAGCGCCTATTCGGAGGACCGCACTTCTGGCAGCGGTGCCATTTCCAGACCTTTGGACAATCTGAACAATGCGGGGCTCATTTACAGCAACATCATTTATGACAAGGCTCCTATAGTCATGGACATGCTGGCACGAAAGCTTGGCGAGGACAATTTCAGGGAAGCCCTGCGGGTTTATCTGAAGAAATTCGCTTATTCAAATGCCACCTGGGATGCCCTGGTTGAGATATTTGACACTTTTACGGATGAGGACCTGCGGGCCTGGTCCGATGTGTGGGTGAAGGAACCTGACATGCCATTATACACTTGCGATAGTACAGGAAACATACTCCAGAAGGACCCTCGTGGAAAGGGACGGGTTTGGGAGCAGGATATAAAATGTGAGATGGCGGAAGGGAAGTATTGGATTCCGAACGTTGACGGTAAAGGATATGGCTGGTTCCGGCCTGATTCCTCCAGCATGGCCTTTATCATGGAAAAGTGGAGCGGTTTTGATGAAACAGCGCGGATGTCGCTTCTTATGACCCTTTATGAGAATTCTGTGCGCAATGTGCTTGACAGATGCTCGTTTGTGGACTGGTGCGCCCGGTGTCTTGATACCGAACGCAATCCTCTCATTTTCTCATCGCTCGTTTCATACGGAGCCTCGGAGAACTTCAGATGCGAAGTCACTCGTGCCGCTTTTTCGGATAAACTCGAGAGTCTGGCTGGAACCGCATCTCTGGACCACGAGTTACGCCTGCTTGCATTCCGTGAGTATATGAACTCATTTGACAATATTGGACAATTGTTTGAACTGTACTCTATATGGAAGGATAAGAAGCCTTTTGCAGGACTATCGCTGAGTGAGAATGATTATACGGAGCTGTCATATTCGCTTCAGCTGGCGTACCCGGATTCCGCTGCGGTGATAGCTTCGCAGCAAAGGGCCAGGATTACGAATGCCGACAGGCTGGCAACTTACGATTTCGTCTGCCGTGCCGCTTCACCGGACAGCGCGGCAAGACGGGAACTGTTCGATTACATCCTTTCCGATCCAGCACATCTGCGTCCGGAATCCCGAGTGCTGAAGGCCATGTCCTTGCTCTGCCATCATAGACGCAGATATGAGGCGTTGGATTATATACTGCCTGCGCTTGAGGTGCTTGAAAATATACAAAGGAATACGGATATTTTCTTCCCGGCGTCCTGGTGCAGGACTTTGCTGAGGTATCAGTATGATACCAGGGCAATGGAAATCGTTGATGATTTTCTCAAGGCGCATCCGGATATGAATCCTCTTCTTGTTTCAAAGATACGGCTTGCCGAACCGGAGTGCGAAGGTGATACAGGAATATTTGTGGTTTTGTAAAATAATACGGACAAAAGTTAATGGATAAATTGTTCAAGTCAGTTCACTACGAACGCCGTCCTGACAGCGAACTCGTTTCACCTGAAGGCTTCGGGTATGAGAATTCAAGGAAAGTCAATGCTTTTCATAGAAGTTTCCCGGAATACAGGCCTACACCGCTGGTGAATCTGGAGTCGCTCTCCAAGGCGTTGGGTGTCAAGAGTTTCAAAATAAAGGACGAAAGCTTCAGATTCGGCCTTAATGCATTCAAGGTACTCGGCGGAAGTTACGCAATAGGTACATATATCTCCCGGAAGCTTGGGATGGATATAGGCGAACTCAGCTTCAACAGGATGACAAGCAATGAAATCCGCAGCAAACTTGGAAATGTTACATTCGTTACCGCTACCGACGGCAATCACGGACGAGGTATAGCATGGACAGCCAGCAGATTGAAGCAGAATTGTGTGGTATATATGCCAAAAGGTTCGGCTATGGAGCGCCTGAACAACATAAAGGCTCTCGGAGCTGATGCCTCCATTACAGACCTCAATTACGATGATGCAGTACGTCTGGCAAGCAAAGGAGTGGAAAAGAATGGATGGGTGCTTGTTCAGGACACGGCCTGGGACGGATATGAGGATGTTCCGCATTGGATTATGGAAGGATATACCACGATGGGA
>JAGHUC010000045.1 GCA_018065035.1 Candidatus Egerieousia equi
GCACACGGAACCAACCCTGCATCTGCAGCAATGGCAGGTTTCAGGATTGTACTCGTAGGATGTGACGAAGGCGGTAACATAAATGTTGAGGAACTCAAGGAGAAAGCGGCAGCCAACAAGGAGAATCTTGCCGGCCTTATGATCACCTACCCTTCAACCCACGGTATCTTTGAGGTCAAGATCAGGGAAATAGTTGACACAATACACGCAAACGGAGGTCTTGTATATATGGACGGTGCAAACATGAACGGACAGATAGGTCTTACCTGCCCTGGTTACATTGGCGCCGATGTATGCCACCTCAACCTTCACAAGTCGTTTGCAATGCCTCACGGCGGTGGCGGTCCTGGTGTTGGCCCTATCTGCTGCACAAAGGCTCTTGCTCCATATCTTCCTGGCCATCCTGTAATTGAGGACTGCGGCGGAAAGGGCGTGAATGCAGTATCTGCAGCTCCATACGGAAACGCGCTTCTTCTCCCTATCACCCATGCATATATCAAGATGCTCGGTGCTGCCGGTCTGAAGAAATCAACTCAAATAGCAATTCTCAACGCAAACTACATGGCAGCTGCATGCGCTCCTGATTACAGCACGCTGTATCATGGTGCAACCGGCCGCGTAGGTCACGAGTGCATCATTGACTGCCGTCATTTCAAGGCAGAATACGGAGTTGATGCAACGGACATTGCAAAACGTCTGATGGACTTCGGCTTCCACGCTCCAACCCTCTCATTCCCTGTTCACGAGACTCTTATGGTTGAGCCTACAGAGAGCGAACCTCTTGCAGAGCTTGACAGATTCGCCGATGCTCTCAAGCAGATCAAGAAAGAGTGCGAGAAAATCAAGAGCGGTGAGTACGACGCAGAGGACAACCCAGTAAGAATGAGCCCTCATACAGCAGTTGAATGCTGCTCTGACGAGTGGAACCACAAGTACAGCAGAACAGAAGCCGCTTATCCTTTCGAGTGGCTCAAGGAGAACAAGTTCTGGCCTGCTTGCGCCAGGGTTGACAACGGCTGGGGTGACCGCAACCTCGCTCCTACCTGCGTTGATTTCTGCTAGTTACCAAATACTTTCTGTCACGTACAGACAAATGTAATTGATATTGCTCAATCACTGCGGAAGGTTTACGCAAAATGCAAGGACCTTCCGCAGTTTGTTTTATTAATCAGCAGATTTTCAGATAACTACAAAAAAGGTGTGCGGAAGGTTTGTGCAATCCTAACAAACCTTCCGCATATTTTGATCACAACCGATGTTCACACCACGAACAATTCCCGGATTATGCTGTCGGACACGAACAGTTTCTGAGGAGGTATCCGCAGAAAGGAGTCCGACAGGACAAGCGCACCGGAAGACAGGAGCCTTTGCACATCCTTTTCAATGTCCGGATAATACCTGCCTGCTTTCAATTTCTCAAATGCAATACCCTTTGCCTGCCTCAGGCCCAGCATTATCATTTCATTGAACATATCCTTTTCCGAAAGCACCTCCCTTTCTTTCACCGGCGATGGTTCACCACACAGATACCTTCTTAAATATCTCTGCAGCACAGGAGCATTCCACTCCCTGAAGGCCCCGCTGCCGGTTTCGCCCGAAAATGAATGGGCCGCAGGTCCCAGCCCCAGATAAGGGACATTGTTCCAGTATGAACTGTTGTGTCTGGAATGACATCCTCTCAGGCAGAAATTTGAAATCTCATACTGCTGATAGCCTGCCTGAAGAAGCATTTTCTGAAGCAGGGAATACTGTGAGGAGCATTCCTCCTGAGAGGGCATTGCCAGCACATCATTTCCGCACAAGTCACAGACTTTACCAAGAGAAGCGGCAAGAGGAGTCCCTGGCTCAACGCTCATCTGATAGCAGGAAATGTGCTCGGGGTGCAGAGCCAGCATGCTGCGGATATTGTTTTCCCAACTATCGCGGGTGAGAGATGGAAAACCAAAGATGAGATCACAGCTGATATTTGAAAAACCGGCGTTTCTGAGAATGTGAAAAGCCTCCTTTGCCTGGTCTGCATCATGCCTGCGATTCATCCACTTAAGATGGCTGTTGTCAAAGCTCTGTATTCCCATACTCACTCTGTTCACGCCGAGTTTCTTGAGGAAGGAGGCGAATTCCAAAGTAACATCGTTGGGGTTCAGCT
>JAGHUC010000094.1 GCA_018065035.1 Candidatus Egerieousia equi
GAACATGGTATGGACCGCCACGCTGCCATGGCCGATATGCGTTTTGCCTTCATCGCCGGTCTGTGCTCGGTAACTGTTTCTCATCCTAACGAAAGCCGCGGGATGCTCCGCAGTACAAGAATCGACAGGGTGCTTACCGGCAAATGGACTGCCATCCCTATTTTCATTGCCGTATTCGCACTTACCTTATACCTTACGATAGATGTTCTGGGCGGTCCGCTGCAACACTGGCTTGAAGGCGGCATTTCCGCCTGCGGAGAAATGGTTGGCTCCTGGATGCTTTCGGCTCAGGTGAGCGAACCTATACGCTCATTTGTAGTTGACGGCATATTTGGCGGAGTTGGTTTTGTCCTGAGTTTTGTGCCAATAATAATCCTGCTGTTCTTCTTCCTCTCAATGTTCGAGGACAGCGGTTATATGTCGCGTGTTGCTTTCATAACGGACAAACTCCTGCGTCACGTGGGGCTTTCAGGCAGGAGCATTGTTCCACTGGTGATAGGTTTCGGCTGTTCTGTGCCTGCAATCATGGCCAGCAGGACACTCCCTTCATCAAGGGACAGGAAGCTTACGGTCTTCCTGATACCTTTCATGAGCTGCAGCGCCAAAATCCCGGTTTACACCTTCCTCTGCTCGGCATTCTTCCCAGGGCGCGGAGGCCTTGTAATGGCCATTCTTTATTTACTGGCGATAGTTACAGGAATACTCATAGCCATTGCAACAAAACGCTTCACAGGCAGATCCTCGGCTACTCCTTTCATAATGGAGATGCCGAACTACAGACTTCCGAAGCTCATGAACGTGGCTCATCTGCTATATGACAGGCTCAAGGACTTCCTCAGAAACGCATTCACGCTCATTCTGGTGGCAACAATCATAATATGGTTCCTCCGTTCGTATGATTTCCATCTTAATTTCATAGGTGAATCACTGGCAGCGGAACAGGCGAGCATACTTGCATACATTGCCGGATGGATTGCACCTTTGTTTGCACCTTTAGGACTGGGTGACTGGAGGATAGTGGTTGCACTTATCAGCGGTTTCCTTGCAAAGGAAAGTGTGGTGTCATCGCTTGAGGTGCTGGGCGCAACAGCTTTTCTCACACAGCTTACAGCCATTCCATTACTTGTTTTCTGCCTGCTTTATACGCCTTGCATAGCATCCATAACAGCGGTAAAGCGAGAATTCGGCTGGCTCTGGGCACTTGGTATGGTACTGTTCCAGTGCATTCTTGCGTGGATTGTTGCATATCTGTCATTTCTTTTGGCATCTGCACTCGGATTTTAATTATCTTTGTTGAAAATATTACGAACTATGATAGAGATTACTGATGATAATTTCCAGGAGGAGATTGCACAGGCCGCTTTGCCTGCTGTAGTTGATTTCTGGGCTCCTTGGTGCGGGCCGTGCAGGGCAATAGGCCCTATGGTTGAGGATATTGCGGAAGAATTTGCCGAAAAGGCAGTCTTCGGTTCATGCAATTGTGACGAGGTTGCAGACCTTCCGTTCGACTATAACATCCGCAACCTGCCAACCATTCTGTTCTTCAAGGACGGCAAGGTTCAGGCACGCCTGGTAGGTAACGTCACAAGGGAGGAAATCCTTGCCGAACTGGGCAAGCTTCAATAAAAAGTTCACGATATGAGAAAGTTCTTTCTTGCAGTGATGCTGGTGTTTGCGGCAGTCACTGTCTCTTTTGCACAGCAGCTTGGCATCAAGGGCGGAATGACCGCCAACAAGGTGGACATGTCCTGGAGAATTTCGGATATGGTAAGGACAACAGGCGCCAACAGGACAGGCTTGAACATAGGCCTTGTATGCAAGCTGCCTGTAACAAGCGTGTTCACATTGCAGCCGGAACTTCTTTACGTCAAGAAGCACCAGTCAATAAGATACGAAACTTCAGGAGATGAATACGTTGTTGGCAACAGTATGAGTTACCTGCAATTGCCAGTGAACTGCCAGTTCGGTTTGAACCTGGTTGTATGCAGACCTTTCATCTTTGCCTCTCCATTCCTGGCTTATGCTTTGAATCGCAGCGGAGACGTAAATGAGAAAATATCCTGGAGCGATTTCAACAAATTTTCGTGGGGCATTGGAGCTGGTGCCGGAATTGATATTTGGAGAATGCAGTTCGCGTTCAAATACAGCTGGGATCTGAACAGACTGGGAAACCACAGTACCCGTGACGGTGAATCCTATGAACGTGAGAAATTTCTGGATTCCAGGAACAGGGGCTTTGAACTTTCATTGGCATTCTTCTTCTAAACTAATAGGGAAATTTTGGAATTAACTGAAATAAAGGAACATCTCGGGCAGGATTGGCAGGCGGTGGAGACCCTTATGAAGGAATCTCTTTCCAGTGACAATCCATACATCAATGCAATAAACGGATACATGCTTTCCAATTCAGGAAAGGGTATGCGACCGTTGCTATGTCTTCTGTCAGCGAAACTCTGCTTGAATCAAATGGCTTCATTCACCTGCAAGGCGGGTTCAGGAAGCACAGTCACAGGGCAGGGCCATATCGCCTCTGATCTGATGCCAAAGTCGGTCCATGCCTGTGCAGCAGCGGTTGAGATACTTCATAACGGAACCCTCATGCATGACGATGTTGCCGACGGCAGCGGTCTGCGCCGCGGCAAACCAACTGTCAATTCCCTCTTCGGCAACGCCGCATCGGTCCTTTCCGGGGACTACTGGTTCTCTAAATCCTTCCTGCTGGTTTATCGCAACTGCGGGCCGAATATTCTTGAACTTTTTGCAGACGCAATCATAAATCTTTCCACAGGCGAACTCATACAGCTCGACAAGGCCAGCAAACTTGACACCACTTTCAAGGACTACTGCCGTATAATCGAGGGAAAGACAGCCTCCCTGTTTTCCACAGCGATAGTTGGAGGAACTCTCTGCGCTCTGGCCTCATCCGCGCCGTGCAGGTCCGGCGAGCATATTGTGAACGCCTTGAGGAAGTACGCTCTGAATCTCGGTCTGGCCTTCCAGATGCGTGACGATATCTTTGATTACACTCCGGACATTGACTCAGGCAAGCCTGCCGGTCAGGATCTTCTGGAGCACAAGATCACCTTGCCGCTGATATGCGCAATGCGCAACGGAGGGAAGGGAATACTATCGGCAGTGGAAAAGATTGCTCCTTCAAATCCTGAAAATGAGCAGTGCATTGCACAGGTGCTTGACTTTGTCAAGAGATATTCCGGTGTCCCTGTTGCGCAGATGGTTCTTGA
>JAGHUC010000143.1 GCA_018065035.1 Candidatus Egerieousia equi
TTCATTTCAGAAAAGAGCTATGAGGGAAGGCCTTTGAAGGCGCAGGAGCTGCCTGGTCTGTGGAATGGTGCAATGAGCAGATGGAATACAAGTTTCGTTGAAGTGCCTGTAAGCACTTTCAATCCTGTCAAGACGGTTCTGGACCTGCTCAGGCCGGCTCATAGAGTAAATTGATGCATTTCAAGAATATTTATTAAATTTGCAGGATGTAAAATTTGCGCGTCAGAGCGCTGTTAAAGAAATTAAACAATATTATTATGATACCTACAAACGCAATTCAGGCTTTTCAGCAGATTCACACACCTTTTTATTTCTATGATCTGGACCTTTTGAGAGCAACTCTCAAGGAGTACACCTCGCATACTTCAAAACACGGTTACAATGCACATTTCGCTCTCAAGGCAAATGCGGACGAGAGAGTTGTGAAACTCATCAGGGATGCCGGTCTTGGAGCTGACTGTGTAAGTGGAAACGAGGTGAAACTTGCTGTAAAATACGGTTTTGACCCTGCAAAGATTGTTTACGCAGGCGTTGGCAAATCAGACAGGGAGATAAAGGATGCTCTCAAGGCAGGAATCTTCTCATTCAACTGCGAATCTGTTCCGGAGATTCAGATCATCAATGATTTCGCAAAGTCAATGGGAAAGGTTGCAAACATCTCATTGAGAATCAATCCCGACATTGACGCACACACTCACAAGTACATAAGCACAGGTCTCAAGGAGAACAAGTTCGGAATCAGCCCTTGGGCATTCGACCAGGTATACGACCTGTTCAAGAATCTGAGCAATATCAAACTTCAGGGACTTCATTTCCATATCGGTTCACAGATTACCGAACTCGGCGTTTTCAAGACCTTGTGCACAAGAGTTGAGGAACTCCAGAAATGGTTCCTTGACAGGAATATTGAAATCAACAACATCAACCTTGGCGGCGGCCTCGGAATTGATTACAATGATCCTAACGCAAATCCTATTCCTGATTTCGCACAGTATTTCGATATCATCAGCAAGAATCTCATAGTACGTCCAGGACAGCAGGTACACTTCGAACCGGGCCGTGCAATCGTTGGCCAGTGCGGTTCAGTGATTACAAGAGTACTCTACGTGAAGATAGGCAAGGAGAAGAAGTTTGTCATTCTTGATGCTGGTATGAACGACCTCATCCGTCCTGCATTGTATCAGGCACACCACAGCATTGAGAACCTCACTTCAAACAAGAGGAAACTCAGATATGACGTTGTTGGTCCTGTTTGCGAAAGCTCCGACTGCTTCGGTACAAAGATACTTCTTCCTACAACACAGAGAGGCGACCTCGTAGCTCTCCGTTCAGCAGGTGCATATGGTCAGGTAATGGCCATGAAGTACAACCAGAAGGATCTTGCAAAGGCTTACTATTCAGATGACCTCATCAAATAAGGATTAGCGGATGTTTGAAAATTTGATAGACAGGCTTGAACATTCGTTCAAGATTCTCAAGGGTGAAGGCAAAATCACCGAAATCAACGTAGCTGAAACACTCAAGGATATCAGGAAGGCACTTCTTGACGCCGATGTCAGCTACAAGATAGCCAAGAAGTTCTGTGACGATGTCAAGACAAAGGCTATGGGCATGGATGTGCTCAAGTCGGTGAAGCCGTCACAGATGATGGTGAAGATAGTTCATGATGAACTTGCCACCCTTATGGGAAGCAGCGCTTCCGACATAAACCTCAGCGGAAATCCAGCCATTGTTCTGGTTTCAGGTCTCCAGGGTTCAGGTAAGACCACTTTCTGCGGCAAGCTGTCGCACCTCTTGAAAAACAAGAAAGGCAAGAGAGTCCTTGTATGTGCAGGCGACGTTTACCGTCCTGCTGCCATTGAGCAGTTGAAGGTTCTTGCAGAGCAGGTGGGAGTTGAAGTTTACACTGAAGATGGCAACAGAAACCCGGTGGAGCTTGCAAGACACGCTGTTGCTCATGCAAAGCAGTATGACTACAATGTCCTTATCATAGATACAGCCGGACGTCTTGCAGTTGACGAGCAGATGATGGAGGAGATTGCAGCAATCAAGGCTGCCGTGAATCCTTCCGAGACATTGTTCGTTGTTGACTCAATGACAGGTCAGGACGCTGTTGAGACCGCCAGGGCTTTCAATGAAAGACTTGATTTCAACGGAGTTGTGCTTACCAAGCTCGATGGTGATACAAGAGGTGGTGCCGCTCTTTCAATCAAGGCCGTTGTACAGAAACCTATAAAGTTCGTCAGCTCTGGTGAGAAGATGGAGACACTCGACGTGTTCCATCCTGAACGTATTGCTGACCGAATCCTGGGCATGGGCGACGTTGTATCCCTGGTTGAAAAAGCTCAGGAGCAGTTCAATGAAGAGGAGGCTAAGAAACTCCAGAAGAAACTTCTCAAGGACCAGTTCACATTCACCGATTTCTATGATCAGATTCAGCAGATCAAGAAGATGGGTAATATCAAGGATCTTGCTTCAATGCTTCCTGGCGTTGGCAAGGCCCTTAAGGACGTGGATATGGACAACAGCTCTTTCAAGGGCATTGAAGCAATCATTCAGTCAATGACTCTGGAGGAGAGAAACAACCCTTCAATCATCAACGGATCGAGAAGGCGCAGGATTGCAGCCGGCAGCGGCACAACAATAGTTGAAGTTAACAGACTGCTCAAGCAGTTTGATGATACAAAGAAAATAATGAAAACAATGGCCGGTGGTGGCGGAAAGAAAGCTATGAACGCCATGCAGGCCATGAGAAGATTCAGAGGCAGATAATTTATGGCTATACTTATTGACGGCAAACTTACAGCCGCACAGATCAAGGAAAGAATCAAAGCTACCGTTGAAACCAGCGTCGCGAATGGCGGTAAGCGTCCGCATCTTGCAGCCGTGCTGGTTGGTAATGATGGAGCCAGCGCTACATACGTTGCATCAAAGGAAAAAGCCTGTGCGGATGTAGGGTTCAAGTCAACCGTCATAAAAATGAAGGAGGAAACCAGCCAGGACGAACTCCTTGCCGTTGTCAAGAGACTGAATGAGGACCATGACATAGATGGCATCATAGTTCAGTTGCCTCTTCCAAAGCATCTCAATGAGCAGGTTGTTATCAAGAACATTGATTACCACAAGGATGTTGACGGTTTCCATCTTGCAAACGTTGGAAAAATGGTGCTCAACATGCCTGGTTTCCTTCCTGCCACTCCATTCGGAATACTCACTCTTCTCAAGCAGTACAATATTGAAACCAGAGGAAAGAACTGCGTGATTCTTGGCAGAAGCAACATAGTCGGCCGTCCAATGGCCAACCTTCTCTCACAGAAGGGGCTCATGGCTGACTGCACTGTAACATTATGCAACAGCAAGACCAAGGACATAGCCTATTACACAAGAAACGCCGACATCATCATTGCTGCCATCGGTGTTCCTGAATTCCTCAAGGGCGACATGGTGAAGGAAGGCGTTGTTGTAATAGATGTTGGAATTACAAGAATACCGGATTCCACCAAACCTCGCGGATACAGAATTGTTGGTGACGTTGACTTCAAGCAGGTTGAACCGAAAGCTTCCTACATCTCACCTGTACCGGGAGGCGTAGGACCTATGACAATAGTATCACTTCTCGAGAATACGCTTAAATCCGCTCAAGGAAAGAAACTTACCTGGGTATGAAAAAGACATTGAAACCGATAAACATTCCGCTTTTAGGTAAAATCGTAATTGCAATTATTCTTGGAATTGCATTGAGTTATGTTTTTCCTGTTTCCATTGTAAGGATATTCGTTACATTCAATGGTCTGTTCAGCGGATTTCTGGGTTTCATACTGCCTTTCCTCATAGTGGCGCTTGTTGCTCCTGGAATTTTCGAGCTTAAAAGCAAAGCAGGCAGCCTCTTGCTGATTACTGCGGCTATTGCGTATCTATCAACCTGGTTGGCAGGTGCTTTATCGTATTTTACATGTGAATTTACCTATCCTTCAATTCTGGCTTACGGAGGGCAAAGTGTAGATGGTATGGAACAAAGCAGCCAGATTTACGCCGAATATGTGAAGATTCCCATTCCACCGGTGATGGATATAACGTCCTCACTCGTTCTTGCTTTCGTTCTGGGACTTTGCTTGAGCAGAATCAAGGGTGACTATTGCAGGAATGCCCTGTATGAATTCAGGGAAGTGATCATGATGATTATCAGCAAAGTAATCATTCCACTTCTGCCTCTGTTCATTTTCGGAATATTCCTCAAGATAGCTGATGACGGTCAGGCCGCTTCAACAATCTCACTGTTCTTGAAGGTGATAGTTGTCATATTCATTCTTCATGTCTTCTGGCTCGTCCTTCAATATTGCATTGCAGGTGCCATTGCAAGAAAGAATCCTTTCAAGGCCTTGCTTACAATGCTTCCTGCATATGTCACTGCACTTGGAACTCAGTCAAGCGCAGCAACTATTCCAGTAACCTTGCAAAGAGCAAAAGCCAACGGAATAAAGGATACCGTAGCGGATTTCGTCATTCCATTATGCGCAACCATTCACCTGTCCGGCAGCTGTTTGAAGATTGTTGCCTGCGCATTTGCAGTATTGTATATGCAGGGTGTAACTCTACCATTCACGGATTTTCTGATCTTCATCTGCATGCTGTCCGTTACAATGGTGGCAGCTCCAGGAGTTCCTGGCGGAGCAATCATGGCAGCGCTCGGTCCTTTGTCGGAATATCTCGGTTTCACTCCTCCAATGCAGGCGTTGATGATTGCACTTTATATTGCAATGGACAGCTTCGGCACGGCCTGCAATGTAACAGGTGATGGTGCAATTGCAATGATAATAAACAAATTGAACAAGGACAATTAATGATTCTTATATGAAATTTCTCAGATATTGCGCACTGATATTACTGATAATCACTGCGTTTTCTTGTGGAAGAAAAGATGGCATATACAGGTTGACCATTCTTGAGACAAGCGATGTTCACGGCAAGTATTTTGACAGTCTCTACAACGGTACCGCCAACAGGACATCACTCGCCAATGTGAGCGCTTATTTCAATGAATGTGATTCCATCTGCGGAAAGGAGAATGTAATAAGGATAGACAATGGAGACTTCGTCCAGGGTGACAACGCTGCTTATTGGGCGAATTTCATTGACACCCTGAGTGACCCGCACCTGATGGTCAAACTGGTTGACTATCTTGGTTATGATGCCTTGGTTGTTGGAAATCACGATATCGAGGCCGGCCACAATGTATATGACAGGATTTATTCACAACTGAAGGTGCCATATCTTGCCGCTAATATTGTAAAGGATGGAACTGATGAACCTTATTTCAAGCCATATACAATTATCAACAGGAACGGTTTGAAAGTTGCTGTCATAGGTTATGAAAATTCGAATATAAAGAGCTGGCTCGGTGAGAAATTGTGGAAGGGAATGGATTTCAAGGATATCAGGGAATGTGTCCAGGCTATGGTTGACTTTGTGAACGAGAAGGAAAAGCCCGATGTCACAATTGTGTCATGTCATGCAGGAGTTGGCAGCGGTGAGTATGATGACTTTGAAAATCCTTCACTGTACCTGGCAAGAACGCTTACCGGAATTGATGCGCTTCTCTGCGGTCACGACCATGCCCCATATTCAGACAAGTTGGACAATGGTACTGTTATTGTTGATCCGGGCGCAAGGTGCTCACACGTAGCACAAGTTGATATGGAAATTGAAATCCGTGATGGAAAGGTCGTTTCAAAATCTTCTGAATGCAAACTCGTGCCAATGGAAGACATGCCAAAGGACGGACAGTACATTGCAAGATTCAAGGATGATTTCAGAAAAGTATTTGAATTCTCGAACAAAAGAATAGGAACTCTTGAAGATGATCTGGTTATGTCCGATGCTTTCTTCGGCCAGTGCGCATATATCAATCTTGTTCAGAACGCACAGCTTGAAGCATCCGGAGCACAGATAAGTCTTGCAGCTCCATTAACCTCAAAAGGCAGGCTTGACAGAGGGGACCTCAGTTTCCAGGACCTGTTTGTAATCTATCCTTTTGAGAATGAACTTTACAAGATTGAACTCAGCGGAAAACAGATAAAGGACTATCTGGAGTATTCATATATGCTTTGGATAGGGGATGCGCCTGTTGGCAGAGAACATCTTCTGTATATTGAAGAAAACGAATCAGCCGCTGACGGGCAGAATGCCGGACAGAGCAGGAAATACAGATTCGTCAATCCATCGTTCAATTTTGATGCTGCCGCTGGAATCAACTATACGGTTGATATCCGGAAACCATACGGACAGAGAGTTGACATACTCGGAATGCAGGATGGAACTGAATTCAAGGAAGATACGAAATATGCAGTTGCAATATCTTCTTACAGGGCTAATGGTGGAGGAAAACTTCTTACAGAAGGCGCAGGCATATCCAATGAGGAACTTCCTGACATAGTTGTTGAAAAATACTCTGATATAAGGAGCATCATTTATAATCTTTTCATCAACGGCAGGATTGATTCACAGGCACACAGCAATTGGAAATTCATTCCTGAAAAACTTGCTGATGAACTTGGCGCTTCCGATAAGAAACTTCTCTTTGAAAAATGAGATAAAAAAATATTTATATTTGCATAATCATTAATGGCGTTTGTATGCAGGATACTAAAACAGTTGTTCTTGAAAAACTTAAACAGAGAATCAATACAATGATTTCCATGTATGAGACAGCTGTTTATGAGAGGAATGATTTTGAAAACAAGTACAAGGACGCCACGGAACAAGTAAACAAATTAAAAATTAAAGTAGAGAATTTAGAAAACAGATTAAAGACATTGGAGTTGGCTGAAGCATTCAGCGGAACATCAAAGAATTCAAGTGAAGCAAAAGCAAAGATAGACGCAATAATAAAGGAAATAGACCATTGTCTTGAACTTATGACAATCTGATACCATGGGGCAGAATATCAATTTGGAAATAGCTAAAAGGAAATTCCAGTTCAATATAGATGATTCTTCACCTAAGAATGAGCAGGCATGCAGGATGGCTGCCCAGATGATATCAAGGTCATACGAAGCGCTCAAGTCCAAGGCAGCATCCAAGGATACTCTGGATATTCTTGCAATCATACTCTTCAACTACGCAAAGTCATTGGCTAGTGTAATGATTAACGAGCAGGAGGATACATTTCTTGAAGACTTGATGAATCTGAGTGATCATCTCAACTCTTACATAGAGAACCAGCCGCTGCAACAGCAGTATTTTTGCGAAAATCAACACTAATAAAATCAAACGGGTCAACTGCGTGCCAAAACCAGGCCTGGGTTACCCTTTCACTAGGGGATTCTTTTTATAAGGACGTTGGAAGGTTGCGGTAATAACAGAGCCCAAATCTTATCTTTTCAGGTTTTTCCGGAAAAGGGCTGAAGCGGCGGCTTTTTCAAGCAATTAATTACAAACATATATATATAATTTTTAATAAAGATGGGTACTATCATACTATTCTGCCTGGTAGGTATTGCAGCCGGTTTTGGCGTTGGATACTACGTAGTTAACCAGGTGGTTCTCAAAAAGAAAAAAGAGGAGATCATAGCCAAGGCAGTCAAGGAGGGAGAGGATATCAAGAAAGAGAAGATCTTCCAGGCCAAGGAAAAGTTCCTTCAGCTCAAGAGCGAGCACGAACAGTTCATCAATGAGAAGAACAATCATGTCCAGACACTTGAAAACAAGGTGAAACAAGCTGAACTCATAGTCAACCAGCACAGGAATGAACTTGAGAAGAAGCAGCAGGACGTTGAAAAAATCAAGAACAATCTCAATGCGCAGCTCGCCATTGTGAACAAGAAGATGGACGAGTATGAAAAGCTCAAGAAAGCGGCAATCGAGAAGATTGAATCAATAGCCGGAATGAGCGCTCAGGAAGCAAAGGCTGAACTCGTAAAGACAATGAAGGATGAGGCGAGAACAGAAGCCGCTTCATATATCAATGACGTTATGGATGAGGCAAGACTCACCGCAAGCAAGGAAGCCAAACGCATTGTCATCAACACAATTCAGAGAACTGCTCCTGAAACAGCCATAGAGAACGCCGTAACCGTCTTCAATATTGAAAGTGACGAGATCAAGGGAAGAATCATAGGCCGTGAAGGACGTAACATCAGGGCTTTGGAGGCGGCTACCGGAGTTGAGATTGTTGTGGATGACACTCCTGAAGCAATCCTGCTTTCAGCATTCGATCCTGTGAGAAGGGAAGTTGCCCGCCTTGCACTTCATCAGCTTGTAACCGATGGAAGAATCCATCCTGCAAGAATCGAGGAGGTAGTTGCCAAGGTTCAGAAGCAGCTTGAGGATGAGATTATGGAAACAGGTAAGAGAACCTGCATTGATCTTGGAATTCACGGACTTCACATTGAGCTTGTCAAACTCATAGGAAGGATGAAGTACAGATCATCATACGGTCAGAACCTTCTTCAGCATGCAAGGGAGGTTGCCAATATCTGTGCAACAATGGCTTCCGAACTTGGCCTGAACTCAAAGGCTGCACGCAGAGCCGGTTTGCTCCACGATATCGGTAAAGTTTCCGATGAGGATCCGGATCTTCCACATGCTCTTCTCGGTATGAAGCTTGCTGAAAAATACAAGGAGAATCCTGAGATATGCAACGCCATAGGCGCTCACCACGAGGAGGTTGAAATGACTTCTCTCATATCACCGCTCGTACTTGTGGGTGATGCCATTTCCGGCGCCCGTCCTGGTGCAAGACGTGAAGTGATCGAGTCATATATCAAGAGGCTCAAGGATATGGAGAACATAGCACTTTCATATCCGGGTGTGAACAAGACTTATGCAATTCAGGCAGGCCGTGAGCTCAGGGTAATTGTTGGCAGTGATCTGGTTACCGATCAGGAGGCCGAGAATCTTTCAACTGAGATAGCAAAGAAGATACAGGATGAGATGGTTTATCCTGGCCAGGTTAAGATTACAGTAATCCGCGAGACACGCAGCGTGGCTTTTGCGAAGTAATCATCTGAAATTCAATAAAATGACTCCGTGTGCAAAAGAAAATTGCATACGGAGTCATTTTTTATGTCTCCAAAAATCAAGTTTGGCACGTTATTCGCTGTAAAAACGGAAGCCGCGGACAATGCCGTCGATTACGGTGCTCCATCGCAGTAGAATACCTATAAGCAGAAGGATTATCAGTATGATAAAGGTTTTGCTTGTCTGGCTCTGCGCCTTGAAGCTAGCATAGAGTTTCAATATTTGATTTTTGATACCGCTCATTGTCCGTTAATGTTTTAATTCTTGGCAAAAGTATAAACAATTTATTAAATTTGCTTGAGCTATGTTGTTAATATTACTTTTCAGCTTATTGGTCAGAGCCTGTAGAAAGTAATTCAACCAACTGATTTGAAAATTATTACCATATGGAAGATATAAGATTACAGAAAATCAAAACTGCGGTTGAGTACATCAAAAGCAGGATTGTAGGCATCAAGCCACTTGCCGGAATAGTACTTGGCAGCGGCCTGGGCAAACTTGGAGACATCATTGAGGAAGCACAGGTTATCCCTTACAAGGAGATTCCGGGCTTTTCAGTTTCCACAGCGATAGGTCATAAAGGAAATCTCATCTATGGAAAACTTGGTGGACAGCCGGTTATAGCAATGCAGGGAAGATTCCACTATTATGAAGGTTACCCTATGGAGCAGGTTGTGCTGCCCATAAGGGTCATGGCCTTGCTCGGAATCAGGTATCTCTTTGTTTCCAACGCAGCAGGAGGCGTCAATTTCAAATACAAGGTAGGTGACCTTATGCTCATAACCGATCATATCAATCTTCTGCCCAATCCATTGATCGGTCAGAATATTGAGGAACTCGGACCAAGATTCCCTGATATGACAAGACCATACGACAAGGGCCTCATTGCAAGGATGGACGGCATAGCAGCAAAATTGGGAATCGGGCTTCACCATGGCGTATATCTTGGCAGCACCGGCCCAACATACGAAACACCTGCGGAGTACAGATTCTACAGAAGCGCCGGAGCCGATGCAGTGGGAATGTCAACCATTCCTGAAGTGATAGCCGCCAGGCATATGAATATTCCTGTTCTGGGAATCAGCGTGATTACAAATGAGGCTCACGATGATTATGCAGATGACTATGTGAATGACGGTGATGATGTTGTGATTGCAGCTGATGCTGCGGCAGACAGGATGACCGCTCTTGTCATTGAACTGATTTCACAACTTGGGCGGGAGGAATAATGGTAAAATTCATCTCATTGTCCAGCGGCAGCAACGGTAACTGCTATTATTTCGAACATCAGGGCGGTGCATTCATAGTAGACGCCGGCATCGGTCCTCGTACCATCAAGAAACGTCTGCAGGATCATGGTCTTGATTTCTCAAAGATTCACTTTGTTCTTGTTACACACGATCATCTTGACCATATAAAGAGTCTGGGAGTGTTCTGCAGCAAGTATCACATTCCTGCATTTGCTACCAGGGTGCTTCACAATTCTCTGGTACATCACTTCTGCACAAGGGGCAGAATGAGCGGCTGTGCCCGTTATACCAAACTTGATGAAACACTTGAATACGATGGTGTTGAATTCACACCTTTTCTGGTAAGCCACGACGCTACTCAGACCGTAGGTTATAATATCAAGGTTGAAAACACAGTATTCACTCTTGCCACGGACATAGGCCAGTCAAACCCTCAGCTTGTCAGGTTCGCAAAGGAATCACAGGTTCTTATTCTTGAAAGCAATTTTGACATTGACATGCTCATGCGCGGCCCTTACACTCCAGAACTCAAGGTCAGGATATGCAACGGGCAGGGGCATCTGAGCAATGACAGGATGGGTGAAATCCTGAGGCAGGTTTACCACAACGGCCTGACTCATATCTTCCTGTGCCATCTGAGTGAAAACAACAATACGCCTTCCAAAGCACTTGAATCAGCTGAAGTTGCATTGAAATCCATCGGGGTGAAAGCTGGTAATGATGTAATTACCGTTGCCCTGCCAAGAAGGGAGGCTTCCAGCGTATACACTTTCTAGTACATATCTGTAAATGATTAAATTCCAAAGACATAATAAGTTCAATTTATTTACTTATATGTTCCCACTGCTGCTTATCTCATATTATTGCAGTGCACAGGATGTTGATGTGAATGGAATGTACATTGGACAGCTTTACACCAGGCAACAAGTGGTTGACAAATTTGGTGAGCCTGATTATGTCTATTCCGGTAGAATAAACGTTCAACCTGAATATCACGATATATTCAGTGGATGGTGTCAATATTGCAAGTATGGTGATAATATTCTGAACTTCGACGAAGAAGGTGATGGTACATTTTGCGGATTCAATATTTATGACAAGGGCTTTGTCGTAATGAAAGACTATCGTAAGGGCGGCTTTAGAATAGGTGACGAAATCAATGCAAACATTATTGAAAACATATTCAATAAGTGCATCATAGAAGAGTTTCACAAAGGTTACTGGAAGATATGGTTCGGTGACTGGGCTATTTTCTGGATCAATACTGATAATGGCATAATTGTCTCAATGAGTTTTGAAATTATTCAATAAAAAAAGAGAGTGACATTCAGTCACCCTCTTTCTAATTATTAATAACGTAATGTTTCTAGAGTGCAGGACCTGCTGATACAAGTGCCTTGCCGGCCTCGTTTCCTGTGAACTTCACGAAGTTCTTGATGAAGCGTGAAGCAAGATCCTTTGCCTTCTCGTTCCACTGTTCTGCTGAAGCGTAGGTGTCGCGTGGATCAAGGATGTTGGTGTCAACGCCTGGAAGTACTGTAGGAACTGCAAAGTCAAAGAAAGGAATCTTCTTTACAGGAGCCTTGTCAATTGAGCCGTCGAGAATTGCATCAATGATTCCTCTGGTATCCTTTATGGAGATTCTCTTGCCTGTTCCGTTCCAGCCTGTGTTTACAAGGTATGCCTTTGCACCTGACTGCTCCATTCTCTTGACGAGCTCCTCTGCATATTTTGTTGGATGCAGTGAAAGGAACGCAGCGCCGAAGCAAGCTGAGAAGGTTGGAGTAGGCTCAGTGATGCCGCGCTCTGTACCTGCAAGCTTTGCTGTGAAACCTGAGAGGAAGTAGTACTTTGTCTGCTCAGGTGTAAGGATTGATACAGGAGGGAGAACTCCGAAAGCATCTGCAGAAAGGAAGATCACCTTGTTTGCAGCAGGAGCCTTTGAAATAGGTTTTACTATATTGTTGATATGGTAAATAGGGTAGGATACTCTTGTGTTCTCGGTAACGCTCTTGTCGGAGAAATCAATCTTGCCGTTTGCGTCAACTGTAACGTTCTCAAGAAGAGCATCCCTCTTGATTGCATTGTAGATGTCAGGCTCGGCTTCCTTGCTAAGGTTGATGACCTTTGCATAGCAACCGCCCTCGAAGTTGAAGATACCGTCATCGTCCCAGCCGTGCTCGTCATCACCTATGAGCGCACGTTTAGGATCTGTACTCAAAGTGGTCTTGCCTGTTCCTGAAAGTCCGAAGAATATTGCGGTCTCACCTTTTGAGTTTGTGTTTGCGGAGCAGTGCATTGCGGCAATGCCCTTGAGTGGAAGAAGATAGTTCATGTATGAGAACATACCTTTCTTCATCTCACCACCGTACCAGGTGTTGAGAATGATCTGCATTTTCTCGGTAAGGTTGAAGACAACCGCTGTCTCTGAATTGAGGCCGAGTTCCTTGTAGTTCTCAACTTTTGCCTTTGAAGCAGTGAGAACAACGAAATCAGGCTCACCGTAGTTCTTGAGTTCCTCTTCTGTAGGACGTACGAACATGTTCCTTACGAAATGTGCCTGCCAAGCAACCTCCATAATGAATCTAACCTTGATTCTTGTATTCTCGTTTGCTCCGCAGAATGCATCAACAACATACAGAGGTTTCCCTGAAAGCTGCTTCTGGGCAATCTTCTTGAGTTCAGCCCAGCTTTCCTTTGAGCAAGGTTTGTTGTCGTTCTTATATTCGTCTGAAGTCCACCAGATGGTATCCTTTGAAACTTCGTCCATTACCCAGAATTTGTCTTTAGGGGAGCGGCCTGTATAAACACCAGTCATTACGTTTACTGCTCCGAGTTCCGTCATTACACCTTTGTCATACCCTTCAAGGCCAGGAGCCATTTCTGCTTTGTACAAGTCATCGTATGATGGGTTGTACATAATTTTTGCGGCATTGTTGATGCCGTACTTTGTCAGATCAATGTTACACATATTTTTATCAAATGATTAAAATTATTATTCCATTTCGTGCAAATATACTTAATATTTCTGAGATTTCATTTTTTATTCTTTCTAATCTTTCGTAAATTAGTATCGTAATTTCTGATGGTAAATGGAAGCACTTGAGGCGTTGAATAAATATTGGGGTTACACAGGTTTCAGGCCCGGACAGAAGGAGATCATAGATTCCGTAATGTCCGGACATGACACTTTGGCCCTGATGCCTACAGGTGGCGGAAAATCAATCTGTTACCAGATACCTGCTCTTTGCCGCAGTGGAATTGCAATAGTGATATCACCGCTCATAGCCCTCATGAAGGACCAGGTTGAAGGCCTTGTGAAACGCGGTATTCCTGCCCTGTGCATTCACTCAGGTCTTAGCTATGACAAGATAGATTCAATTCTGGACAATGCCATCTACGGGAACTACAAGCTTCTGTATGTATCTCCTGAAAGACTGGAAACGGACATTTTCAAGGCGCGTGTTGCAAAGATGGATGTTTCAATGCTTATTGTTGACGAGTGTCACTGCATTAGCCAGTGGGGATATGATTTCAGACCTGCGTACCTTGAAATTGCAAAAATCAAGGAACTGTTACCTGAAGGAATTCCTACCATAGCCGTTACTGCAACCGCAACGCCCATCGTGGTGGAGGCTATAAAGGAAAAATTGTGTCTGAAGGACTGCAGGCTTTTCAAAACCGGTTTCGAGCGTGACAACCTCAGCTATATTGTAAGGGAGACAGAAGACAAGACAGGCAACATTCTCAGGGTGTGCAATGGTGTCCAGGGTACCGGAATAGTGTATGCCAGGGAGAGAAAGACCTGCGTGGAGATTTCCAACATTCTGAATGACAACGGAGTTCAATCTCTCTATTATCATGCAGGTCTGGACAAGAACGAAAGGAACCGCCGGCAGGATGACTGGATGAAAGGAAAGGTAAGAGTCATGGTTGCAACCAACGCTTTCGGAATGGGTATAGACAAGGATGACGTGAGGTTCGTTGTTCATTACGACATGCCTGAATCAATGGAGGCATATTTCCAGGAGGCCGGACGCGCCGGAAGGGATGGAAAGAAATCTTATGCGCTTCTCCTATGGAACAGCAAGGACGTACAGAGACTCAGACTTCTTCATTCGCTGAGTTTCCCTACGATTGAATACATGCACGACATTTACCAGAAGGTTTTCAACTATCTGAACGTCCCGTTCGAAGAGGGGAAGGGCCGTGCCTACAAGTTCCAGCTCTCCGAATTCGCAAGGCATTTCTCTGTCAATCCTACAATGTCATATTATGCCATCAAGTACATTGAAAGGGAGGGCTACTGGGAACTTACCGATACGGTTGAATCGCCTGCAAAGGCAATGTTCATAGTGAACCGCGACTCTCTTTATGGAATCCAGCTCAAGGACCCTTCCTACGACATACTTATCAAGGCAGTGCTGAGAATGTACAGCGGAATGTTCTCCAAGTTCAATTCGCTTGATGTTCCGCTCATTGCAAGGCTCACACAGGACAGCCAGGAAGGAGTGATGGACAAGTTGAAGAATCTTTCGAAACAAGGTATCATAAGTCTCAGGAATCCTTTCAGCATGCCGCTTCTCATAATGAATTATGAAAGGCTCACCGACAGGAACTTCTACCTGCCCGAAGAACGCTACAACCAGCGCAAGGAAGTCTATAGAAACCGTCTTGAAAGCATGATTTCCTACGCATCTGAAAATGAAAAGTGCAGAAGCCGTTCTCTCGTTGAATATTTCGGTCAGAGTGAGTCCGAGGACTGCGGCAGCTGCGATGTATGCCTCTCCAGAAGAAAACTCAGTGCAAGGGAAACCTCCGATGAACTTGAAACCATTGAAAATGAGATTGTTTCACTTCTCCAACATGGCGATGGCAAACTCCCGTTATCGTATATAAAGTCGCACTCAAGATCCAACTATTCTCTCTATGGTAAAGCCGTTGAAAAATTAGTTGAAAAAGGAATAATAAAGCTTGAGGGCGATATAATAGTATTTTTATAATTTTTTTATATTTTTGCGCCCGAAAACCATTAACCAATTTTTATGATACTTTATTTTAGAAAGAATGAAAAAACTGTACACTTTGATTGCAGCAATGTTCTGCTGCGCCCTTGCATTCAGTCAAGAGGCTGAGGAAAGCGAAACCAGCACAAAGGCAGGATTAACTGATCTTCAACTTATTCTCAGAGCGGATGCTACTCCGGTAGTACCGCGGAATGGAGCAGGAAAGTCAAACTTCTCTTTTGACAGATCTTCAATTTACACCATCGTTGCCGGTGATATAGGCGGCGGATTTTCATTCTATCTACATAATCATTGGTTTGCTCCCCATCCGGAGGAATTATACAACAAGACAGGTCATTCGGACTATACGAACTGGATTGACTATGCCCAGCTCACATATACCACTGGAAACTGGGCCTTTGACCTTGGAAAAGGTATGATTCCAATCGCAGACTGGAACAACGATCCATACGACTGGGAGGTATCAACAATCGCACAAACATTCTTCTATAACACCGTACAGTCTTACCAGTACGGTATTAATGCCGCATATACTGCTGAAAGCATCAATTCAACATTCAAGGTGAATGTATCAACATCCCCTTTCGGTGAGAAGTTCTTCTCTTCAAAGAAATATTCTTATTCCTTGAACTGGACAGGTGAATTCGGTGTATGGCAGCCAATGGCATCATTCACATACGCAGACGGTTACGAAGGTGACCAGGGTTTCGGTATCTTTGCATTCGGCAACAAGTTCAACTTTGACAAGTTCACTGTCACTTTGGATTACATAAACATGACGGATACCTGGAGCTCTCCGCTCAGACGTACAACAGTGGATCTGGCACTCCAGTACAAAATTTCAGAAGCGTTTGACATCTGCCTCAAAGGTGGCTATGAATCAAACGGAGAAGGTGAGGACCTTCTTGGATGGGATGAAACACTGGAATATGGATATGTCCCTACATACATGGACAAGGACTATAAGTTCGGTTCAATTTCAATGAACATCTATCCTCTAAGGGACAACAAGGACCTGAGGATTCTCTTCAATGCGGCCATCAATAACTATTCAGACAATCTGGCAATGAACATTGGTGTGCTTTACGTTCTCGACTTCATGAAATTCATTAACAAATAAGCACTATTCATTTGAAATGAACAGCGATTGCATTATCAAAATTGATAATATCTGCAAGTCCTTTGACGGTATTAAGGTACTTGACAATATAAATCTTGAAATAAAGAAAGGAGAATTCGTAACATTCCTGGGACCAAGCGGATGCGGAAAAACCACTCTGCTCAGAATCATTGCAGGTTTTCTCAAGGCAGACAGCGGCAGTGTGATGATGGAAGGAAAGGACATTTCCTGTGAGCCGCCATACAAGAGAAATCTCAACACCGTTTTCCAGAAGTATGCGCTCTTCCCTCATCTGGATGTTTACGACAATGTAGCTTTCGGACTCAAGCTCAAGAAGATTCCTCCAGAGGTAATAGACGAGAAGGTAAGCAAGGTCCTCAAGATGGTCACTCTCTCTGATTATGAAGATCGTGACGTGAATTCTCTCAGCGGCGGTCAGCAGCAGAGAGTTGCAATAGCCAGAGCCATTGTGAACCAGCCCGCCATTCTTCTTCTTGACGAGCCTCTTGCGGCTCTCGACCTCAAAATGAGGAAGGACATGCAGCTCGAGCTCAAGGAAATGCACAGGAAACTGGGTATAACCTTCATATATGTAACTCACGATCAGGAAGAGGCAATCACCCTTTCGGATACAATAGTAGTGATGGACAAGGGCCGCATACAGCAGGTAGGAACACCTATTGACATATATAACGAGCCTCAGAACGCTTTCGTGGCTGATTTCATTGGCGAAAGCAACATCCTTGACGCCACAATGATTGAAGACAGGAAGGTGGAGTTCATAGGTCATACTTTCGACTGTGTTGATGAAGGATTCGGAAACAATGTTCCTGTTGACGTTGTAGTACGTCCCGAGGATATATACATTACAACCAAGCTCGAAGCAGCCCAGTTTACAGCCTTGGTCAAATCCTGCATTTTCAAGGGCGTTCATTATGAAATGTTCATTGAAACGCCTGAAGGTTACGAACTGATGATACAGGATTACAACCGCTTTGAGGCAGGTACAACGGTTGGTCTGTTCATCAAGGCCGAGGATATACAGGTAATGAAGAAGGAGAGGGTCTGCAACAGCTTTGAAGGTGTGATGACTTCTTCCAACACCGTTGAATTCCTCGGTGCAGAATTCGAATGCCAGGAAACCGGATTCGAGGACGGAACAGAAGTAAGGGTTGAAGTTGATTTTGACAAGGTGGACCTTCTGGATGACAAGGACGACGGAGCATTCACAGGTGTTGTGAACTTCATACTTTACAAAGGCAACCATTACCACCTCACAATTACAAACAGCGAGCGTGGCTGCATATATGTTAACACCAATGATGTTTATGACAAGTCCGACATGGTTGGTGTGAAGATTCTTCCACAGGATATAAGAATAAGCAAACTTTAAGGAAATGGTAAAGAGATCTCAATGGGCCGCACCATATCTGGTTTTCATGATCCTTTTTGTTGTGCTGCCGCTGTTAATGATACTTCTGTATTCATTTACAGACAAGGATGGTGCCGTAACCTTTGCCAATTTCGTGAATTTCTTTTCACAGAAGGAGGCAATACATACTTTCCTGTACTCGATTGAAATTGCAGTCATAAACACACTGCTCTGTCTGCTGCTTGGATATCCTGCAGCTTACATTCTCAGCCGCAGAGATCTGAACAGAAGCGCTGTTACTATCATTCTGTTCATAATTCCAATGTGGGTGAATGTTCTTGTGAGAACACTAGCAACAGTAGCGTTGTTCGATTTCGTACATATTCCGCTCGGCGAAGGCGCTCTCATTTTCGGTATGGTATACAACTTCCTGCCGTTCATGATATATCCTATTTACAACACGCTCAACAAAATGGACAATTCATACGTTGAAGCCGCGCAGGATCTTGGGGCAACTCCTTTCCAGCAGTTCAAGAACGTGGTTCTTCCACTTTCTATGCCTGGTATAACAAACGGTATACTTATGGTTTTCATGCCTACGATATCAACCTTTGCAATATCCGAACTCCTTACAATGAACAAGGTTAAACTTTTCGGTACAACCATTCAGGAGAATATCAACAACGGTATGTGGAACTATGGTGCAGCGCTTGCACTTATAATGCTGGTAATCATTGGTGTAACTACGCTTTTCTCATATAATGGGAAAAACAATGAAGATGAAGGAGGACTGCTGTAATGAAAAAATTCCTTGCTCAAACATACATCTGGATTCTCCTTCTGATGCTTTATGCACCAATCATCATTATCATAGTGTTTTCGTTCACAGAGTCAAAGGTTCTCGGCAACTGGACCGGATTCTCCACAAGACTTTATGAGAATCTGTTCACTTCAGGTGCAGCTGAACCAAACATACTTCAGTATGGTAATGTAGCCATCAAGGTTAGTTCCGGCGTAAGCAATTCGCTTTTCAAGGCTATAGAGAATACAATCATAATTGCGCTGATAGCTTCTTTCATATCAACAATGCTTGGCAGTGTTGCCGCTGTGGGAATATTCAATCTCAAGGGAAAGAAAAAGAAGACAATGAATTTCCTCAACAATATTCCTATGCTCAACCCTGATATCATTACCGGTATCTCCCTTTTCCTGCTCTTTGTGGCGGTAGGGGTTACACAGGGATATACAAGCGTTATCATTGCGCACATAACATTCTGTACACCATACGTGGTACTCTGTGTTATGCCTAAGCTTATCCAGATGAATCCAAACACTTACGAAGCCGCTCTGGACCTGGGAGCAACACCTTTCCAGGCCTTCAACAAGGTTATTGTACCTCAGATAAAAGGCGGTATGATAAGCGGATTCATTCTCTCCTTTTCACTTTCGATAGATGATTTTGCAGTTACTCTGTTCACCAAAGGCAACAAAGGACTGGAGACATTGAGCACCTACATTTATGCAGATGCAAGAAAAGGAGGTCTTACACCGGAACTCAGACCTCTTGCAACAATCATATTCACCGTGGTACTGGTTCTGCTTGCAGTAATCAATATCTATATGGTTTACAATTCAAAGAAACAAGCTCAAAGAAAATTAAAATTTTAAAAATGAAAAGAATATTCGCTCTGGCTTTCGCAGCCATTCTAACTCTTTCCCTTGCATTCTCATGCTCCGGCAATGATGAGGAAAGAGCTCACGTCCTCAAGGTTTACAACTGGGCTGACTATATTGATGAAAGCCTTATTCCTGAATTCGAGCAATGGTACAAGGAGAATACCGGCGAGGAAGTGAAGGTTATTTACCAGCTTTTCGACATCAACGAGATTGTTCTTGCAAAGATTGAAAAGGGAAAGGATGACTACGATGTTATCTGTCCTTCTGACTATATGATTGAAAGAATGCTCAAGAAAGGACTTCTCCTTCCTATTGACAAGCATTTTGATGATGTGCCAAACTATATCGACAACAACGTTTCACCTTTCATTCAGAAGCTCATTTACAAGCTTGATGTAGGCGATGACCGCGATATCAATCCTCTGGATTATACAGCAGGTTACATGTGGGGCACCACAGGCCTCATGTACAATACCGAGAAGGTTGATAAGGAAGATGTGAAGACATGGAATGTCCTGAACAATCCTAAATACAAAGGAGGTATCTACATGAAGGATGCTTTCAGGGATGTTTACTGTCCTATTCTCATTTATCTTAAACAGAAGGAACTCAATGAAGGCAGCGTAACACTCGATAAACTTATGTATGACGATTCAGACGAATCCATCTCTCTGGTGGAGAATTATCTGAAAGGCATAGCTCCCAATGTTGCCGGCTGGGAGGTTGATTTCGGCAAGGAGATGATGTCAAAGGGAAATGGTATGATAGACTTCACCTGGAGCGGTGATGCAGCCTGGGCAATGGAGGAGGCCGCTGAAGTTGGAGTGAACCTTGATTATGTGATTCCTGAAGAGGGCAGCAACGTATGGTTCGACGGATGGTGCATTCCAAAATACGCAAAGAACATCAAGGCTGCAAGATATTTCATCAACTTCATGTGCAAGACTGAGAATTCCATCCGCAATATGGAGGAGATAGGTTACGTGAGCGTAGTAGGCGGACAGCAGATGCTCGAACACCAGGAAGATCCGGAAAGCTACCCTGCAATAGATGCAAGCTATTTCTTTGGGCCTGAGGCTGACAGCGTTCACATAAATCCTGTTCAGTATCCGGACTATTCAATCATGGAGAAATGCGCTACAATGCACGATACCGGAGACCGCACAGACAAGATGCTTGAAATGTGGTCAAGAGTAAAAGGTGACAATGTTTCTTCCTTCACATACATTGTGATTGCAATTGCAGTCATAGCAGTGATTGCTTCATTGTTCATGGTAAATCATTCAATGAAGAGGAGAAAGAAAATCAGAAGACACGCAAGCAGGCATCAGAGCAAATAAAACTTTACAATGATTCAGATATTCTGTAAAAATACCGGCACTTCAAAGGAGTTCGAGGAAGGTACAAGCCTTCTTGACATGCTTGATTCCTTTGATTTTCCAAGACCTTATCCCATTGTCTCCGCCAAGGTGAACAATGTCTCACAAGGGCTCAAGTTCCGAGCCTATCGCAGTAAGGAAATAGAATTCCTTGATGCCAGGGAAAGGAGCGGAATGAGGGTTTATAACCGTTCTCTGGCTTTCCTTCTGTGCAAGGCGGTGAAGGATGTTTTCGCTGAGGGAAGGATTTTCATAGAGCATCCTATCTCACATTCATATTTCTGCTATTTGAAGAAAGGAGACAAGAGCGCTGTAAAGGCTGAGGATATTGAAAGGATTGCAGCAAGGATGAGGGAGATAGTTGGAGAGGACCTTCCTTTCAAGAGGCTTGAAGTACCTGTTGAGGAGGCTGTGAGGATATTCAAGAGCACCGGCTCGGAGGACAAGGTGAAACTTCTCCATACAAGCGGTGAGGTTTATACAGACTATTATACATTGGGTGACACTCCTGAATATTTCTACGGCAGACTTGTACCGTCGGCAGGGTATCTGAAAGTTTGGGATCTTGTTCCTTATCATAATGGTATGCTCCTGCGAGTGCCTGACAAGGACAATCCGAATACATTGGCACCATTTATTGAGCAGCCCAAGACCTTTGAGGTTTTCCGTGAGAATCTCAGATGGAATTCAATAATGGGTCTTGCCACCGTTGG
>JAGHUC010000003.1 GCA_018065035.1 Candidatus Egerieousia equi
TAAGCCCGCCCGTGCCGATGGTACTGCATCCGATGTGGAAGAGTAGGTAGTCGCCAACTTCCGGGAGCGTTGAGAAATCAGCGCTCCTTTTTTTTGTGCCACGCCGCTGTAGCCCTCACCGGTTTTGGACACGGTTTTCGCAAAAATGCGCCCGTTTGCGGTTTTCGTGGCTTGTTTGAGCGCATTTTTTTCGAAAACGCGCTCGTTTGCTCTTTTCTTCGCTCGTTTTGCCACATTTTCCCTGAAAATGCGCTCATCCTCTCTGCGTTCACGTACAGTGAACACTGATGCAGGCCGTTTTTGCAGAATATAAAGCCAGTGATGTAATTGCTCTTTTGGCTCCGAAGGATGGTGCTGTATTATTCAAGCATTTTCCGGAAGTGTTTTAACTTTGTTAAATTTGAAATAATTCATAATTTAGTAAATCAATCATATTATATTATGAGAAAGAGTATCTTATTGGCTGCTTTATTTGCTTTTCTTGCCGGCGCTAGTTGTTCAAATAATTATGAAAAGATAATTGAGAAGTTCAATCTGATTGCAAACGATGTTAAGAAAGCCTATGCTCCAGACAGCACGGACGTTACATTCAATGTAAACATTGAAATGAATGAGGATGGCAAATTTGAAATCAATGGTTACACCACCGTTCCGGCCGCAAAGGATTCTATGATACTGGCTCTCAAGGCTAATAATATTGACGCCGATATTGATATCGAAATCATTCCGGACGTAGTTGACCCAACGCAATCTCATGCTGCAACAGTCAAACCTGCTGTTCAGGCCAGTTTGAACAGTATCAACGGGCATGAATATGTTGACTTGGGCCTGAGCGTGAAATGGGCCACCTGCAACGTTGGTGCAAATAGTCCCGGGGACGACGGCAGCGTATTTGTCTGGGCTGAGACTAGTCCGAAGAATGATTGCAGCTTGAACACATGGAAATACAGGGAAAGCGGTGACAGTTGGAACAACGTCAAGTTTTCAAAATATGTTGCAAGCAGCGAATATGGCAGTGTTGACAACAAGACCACGCTTGAGTTGGTTGATGATGCTGCAAGGGTCAACTGGGGCGGCAGCTGGAGAATGCCAACAATAGAGGAACAGAAAGAACTGATAAATAATTGCACTTGGCAGTGGATACATCAAAATGGCGACTATGGTTACAAGGTAACCAGCAAGAAGAACGGGAAAAGCATCTTTCTTCCAGCTGGGATGGGCTATTGGTCGTCGTCTCTTGATACGAGATGCTCCCGATGGGCTTACTACTTCCTCCCCATTAGTGATATAGTTGAATGGTCCTTCGACCATCGTTCTGCGATGCATTGTGTGCGCGCAGTTTCAAAATGATTGTGCGAGCCGAGAGCAGAGCCAAGCTTGCTTGAGCTATGCCGAGGCGAAGCCAATCAATGCGAAGCATAATATTGTGCGAGCCGAGCGCAGAGCTAAGCTTGCTTGAGCTATGCCTCAGGCACTACCTCCAATGCACATCATAACAGTACCGCTAAGTGGCATTAACCACAAAGCGGCGGGCAATGCTCTCGTTGAATTGCTGTTGGGCCTTTGCCGTCCTTTAGGACGGCCTCGTTAGATTCGTCAGGCACAAACGTACTCTGACTAGTGAAAGTGATGGCTGCTACATTTGGCAAACAAAAAGAGGTTGGCTTTAACCAACCTCCTTGGATAATGTAATCCTGAATGCGTATCTTTTGACCGTTACTCAGTATATGAACATCCAGTCCACAATGCGAAGCCCCGTATTATGCAAGCTTGTGGATTGCAAGTCCGCTGCGGAGCTTAGGCTCGAACCATGTGGTCTTTGGTGGCATGATGTTGCCTGTATCTGCTATGTCAATGATCTGTTTCATTGATACTGGATACAGTGCGAATGCTGCTACCATTTCGCCTGAATCAACTCTCTTCTTGAGTTCACCGAGTCCTCTGATACCTCCTACGAAGTCAATTCTGTGTGAGGTTCTGAGGTCCTTGATATCAAGAAGCTTGTCAAACACGAGGTTGGAAAGAACAGTTACGTCAAGGACACCGATAGGGTCTGAATCGTTGTATGTTCCTTCCTTTGCCTGGAGACTGTACCAGTTACCATCGATGTACATTGAGAAGTTGTGGAGAGATGTTGGTTTGTAGATCTCTGTTCCTTTCTTCTCTACGATGAAGTCCTTTGACAGAGCCTCTATGAACTGCTCCTTGCTCATACCGTTAAGATCCTTGATCACGCGGTTGTAGTCAATTACCTTGAGATGGCTCTCAGGGAAGACAACTGCCAGGAAGAAGTTGTATTCCTCATTTCCTGTATGGTCAGGGTTGTTCTCCTTCTTCTCGAGACCAACGCGGGCTGCGGCAGCTGTACGATGGTGACCGTCGGCTACATAGAAAGCAGGAATTGTGGCGAAAATCTCTGTGATGCGCTTGATGGTCTTTTCATCATCGATTACCCAGAAATGGTGGCCGAATCCGTCCTCAGCTGTATAATCGTATTCAGGAGCACCCTTGATTACGTTGGCAACTATGGCGTTGATTTCATCGTTGTCCGGATATGCAAAGAATACAGGCTCGAGGTTGGCGTTCTGGTTGCGTACGTGAATCATACGGTCGTCTTCCTTCTCCTTTCTGGTGAGCTCGTGTTTCTTGATGGCACCTGTCATGTAGTCCTCTACGTTGGCGGCCACAACAAGACCGTACTGTGTGCGGCCCTCCATTGTCTGGGCATATACGTAGTAGTTCTCTTTCTTGTCCTGAACAAGCCATCCTTTCTTCTGCCACTCCTTGAAATTCTCAACAGCCTTGTCATAAACCGGCTGTGAATGTTCCTCGGCAATAGGGTCGAAATCTATTTCGGCCTTGATTATGTGAAGAAGTGATTTCTCACCTGCTTCAGCCTTTGCTTCAACAGAATTGAGCACATCGTAAGGACGTGATGCAACCTCGCTTGCTATCTCTTTCGGAGGTCTTATGGCTGCGAATGGTTTTACTCTTACCATTGTTATTTCTATTAAGAAGTGTTATTAGAATTTGTTTACCTGGAATTTTGTGCAACCCTCGGTGAAGAATTTCACAATCTGGTTTGCAGCTGCAAGACCTGCATTAACATTAGCCTCTGCAGTCTCCGCACCCATCTTCTTAGGTGTTGCAAATACTCTGTTGCCGAATTTGGCCTTGAGCTCGTCAATGCATGCAGGAGCTACGTCGGCAATGTATTTGAGGTCTTCCCTGTCTTCCAGAACCTTCATGAGTTCAGGCTCGTTGATAACTTCCTTGCGGGCTGTGTTAACAAGGCATCCGCCTTTTGGCATTCTTGAAACGAGATTGTAACCGATTGAACCCTTTGTCTGCTCTGTTGCAGGAATGTGGAGTGAAACGAAGTTGGAGTTGGCGTAGAGATCTTCAAGAGTCTTTGCAACTGTTACACCTTCCTTCTCCATTGCCTCTGCAGGAACGAATGGATCGTAAGCCATGATGTTCATTCCGAATCCCTTAGCGTGGTTGGCTACCAGACGTCCAACGTTTCCATAAGCCTGGATGCCGAGAGTCTTGCCCTTGAGTTCAGAGCCTGTTCCAGGTGTGAGCTGGTTCCTTGAAATGTAGATCATAAGGCAGATGGCCAGTTCTGCAACTGCGTTTGAGTTCTGGCCAGGAGTGTTCATGGCAACGATTTTGCGCTCTGAGAGAGCGGCAAGGTCAAGGTTGTCAAAGCCTGCACCTGCCCTTACAACTATCTTGAGGTTCTTTGCAGCTGCAACAACATCTCTGGTGACTTTGTCTGAACGTACTATCAGGGCGTCTGCATCTGCAACGGCTGCCAGAAGCTGGTCAGCGGAAGTGTATTTTTCAAGTTTTGCAAACTCGTGGCCTGCACCTTCAACTATTTTCTGTATTCCTTCTACAGCAACTTTTGAGAAAGGTTTTTCTGTAGCTATTAGAACTTTCATCTCTATGTTTTTTTAGAATTTATAATTATACACCCCGATAGTTTCATCAACTATCGAGGTGCAATGTTATTTGAATTATTTATGGAGTTCCTCGAATTCCTTCATTGTAGCTATGAGAGCCTCAACAGCCTCAACAGGGCAGGCATTGTAGATGGATGCTCTGAAGCCGCCTACTGAACGGTGACCCTTGATGCCAACCATTCCGCGCTCCTTTGCAAATGCCATGAACTCATCCTGCAGAGCCTCCTTGCCAGGAGCCATTACAAAGCATACGTTCATGATTGAGCGGTCTTCCTTTGCTGCTGTGCCAACGAACATAGAGTTGCGGTCAATCTCGTTGTAAAGCATCTCGGCCTTCTTTTTGTTGATCTTGTTGATTGCCTCAACTCCACCAATGCCCTTGAGCCATTTGAGGGTCTCGTGCATTACGAAGATTGAGAATACAGGAGGGGTGTTGAACATTGAGTGGTTCTTTGCTTCCTCAGGATAATGGGTTCTGTAATCAACCATTGTAGGGAGTACGCGCTCAACTTTTCCAAGAATGTCTTTCCTTACGATTACGAAAGTAACGCCTGCAGGACCAACGTTCTTCTGGGCACCACCGTAAATCATACCGTATTTCTTTACGTCAACAGGACGGCTCATGATATCTGAAGACATATCGGCTACCAATGTTACAGGGCAGTCGATATCTTCCTTGATCTCTGTTCCGTAAATGGTGTTGTTGGTTGTGATGTGGAAGTAATCAACGTCTGTAGGAATTGTATATCCTTTTGGAATGTAGGAATAAGTCTTGTCCTCGGATGAAGCAACAACTGTAACCTCACCGAAGTTCTTTGCCTCCTTGATGGCTTTCTTTGCCCAAACGCCAGTCTGGAGGTAAGCGGCTTTCTTGTTGAGAAGGTTTGCAGCTACTGTAAAGAACTGTGTTGAAGCACCGCCGCCAAGGAACATGATTGCATATTCTTCAGGGATGTTGAGGAGGTCTCTCCAAAGCTGCTCTGTCTCAGCCATGATTCTCTCCCAACCTGGAGTTCTGTGTGAAATCTCAAGAATACCAATTCCGGTGTTGTCAAAATCGCGGATAGCCGCAATTGCAGACTCGATGGCCTCTTTAGGGAGTACACATGGACCTGCGTTGAAGTTATAAGCTTTCTTCATTTTGTATGTTTGTTAAGTTTATATTAGTTGTTATAAATGTTTGCTTTTTTGTCTTACAGAACGGAAATCACCTCCACGTTCTCAATAGGAGTGTCCTTTTCGCAGTAGTGGCAGTGAAGTTTGATTGAGCCGTTGTTCTGCCTTATTGTTGTGAATATGCTCTTGATGGGCTGATGGTTTGTGACGCATTTCGGATTGGAGCATCTGGCAATGCCTTCGATTCTGTCAGGAACGGTTGTCCTCTTTTTCTCCACTACTTCGTAATCCTTTATTATGTTTGCGTTCGCGAGCGGTGCCACAAGGGCTATCCTGTTCAATTCTTCATCCTTGAAGTATTTTCCTGAAATCTTTATGATTGCTTTCTTGCCAAGAAGTTTGCTGTCCAGGTTGGTTCCGAAAGTGATAGGATGCTGGCAGTGACTCAGATCAAGTATGTTTATTACCTTGAAAAGCTGTGTTGCCGGAATATGGTCAAGTACGGTGCCGTTCTCAATGGCGCTGACCTTTAGTTCTTTCCCTTTTTGCTCCATTTTACTGAAAAATATAATAATTTGTAAAGATACTCTTTTTTCGGACCATTGGCAATATATTATTGGCATTTAATCATTGAAATCCAAGTATGTTTGTGTTCATGGTTGATTTGATGACCATATGTAACTTTTTCATTATATTTGTATTGGTTAATCGCTAATTCAAATAAGTAATGAAAAGACTACTTCCATTCCTTGCAGTATTATCTGCCATATTCGTTTCCTGCAGTGTGCCGGAATTCAGTGACAATTCTCAGGAAAAGGCGGCTCAGGAACTGGCCTGCAGGGTCTTGGGAGACAAGGCCGCTTCTCATTTCAAGTTCACTCTCCGCTCTGATTCAACGGAAACCTGTGATTCCTTCACCCTCCGGCAGAAGGGCCGGAAAGTGGAGATTGTGGCCAATAACGCCAATTCAATGGCTGTAGGACTGAACTATTATCTGAAATATTATTGCAATGCGGAATACGGATGGCTGGTCGGCGATGATCCTGTTCTTCCTGAAAGATGGCCGGATGTTGATGAGCCTGTTACCATAAAGGCGCGTGTTGCCGATAGATTCTTCCTGAATTATTGTACCTATGGTTATACAATGCCATGGTGGAGATGGTCCGACTGGGAGCATTTCATTGACTGGATGGCAATGAACGGAGTGAATCTGCCTCTTGCTATCACCGGCCAGGAGTCCATCTGGTATCAGATATGGACGGAGATGGGCCTGAGTGACGAGCAGGTGAGGTCATACTTCACAGGTCCTGCACATCTGCCTTGGCACAGGATGCAGAATATTGACCGCTGGGGCGGGCCGCTTCCAAAGAGCTGGCTTGATGCGCAGCTGGAGTTGCAGAAGCAGATAACGGAACGTGAAAGGGAACTGAACATGAAACCGGTGCTTCCTGCTTTTGCGGGGCATGTTCCAAGGGAGTTGAAGGAGATTTATCCTGATGCTCCTATGACAGAACTTGAGCCATGGGCAGGATACACCGCGGAATATGCCTGCACCTTCCTTGATCCTATGAGCGAGCTTTATACAGAGATTCAAAAGAAGTTCATAGAGAAAGAAACCGAGATTTACGGAACAGACCACGTTTATGGCCTGGACCTTTTCAACGAGCTCATGCCGCCAAGCTGGGAGCCTGATTATCTTGGAAGAGTGAGCCGTCAGGTGTTTGAGTCCTTGAAGGCTGCGGATGAAGATGCAGTATGGCTCCAGATGGGCTGGCTGTTTTATAACGAGCGCAAATACTGGACAAATGACAGGGTGGAGGCTTATCTCACTTCGTTCCCTGCTGACAATCAGCTGCTTCTTGATTATTATTGTGAAAAGATGGAGGTCTGGCAGAGGACCGAGTCCTTCTACGGCGTGCCATATATCTGGTGCTATCTTGGCAATTTCGGCGGCAATACCAATCTGGTTGGACAGATGCGTGAGATTGACAGCAGAATTGAAAACACATTCGTTAACGGTGGCTCGAATTTCAGGGGCATAGGTTCGACACTGGAGGGTTTCGACTGCAATCCGTACGTTTACGAATATGTTCTGGAGAAAGCATGGGACATGCCTTTGACAAAAGATATCCCTGCCTGGACCAAGGCTCTGGCAAACAGGAGGACAGGTGCAGCCGATCCATTGGCACAGGAGGCCTGGACTGAACTCATAGACAGCGTTTACGTTGACTTCTCCTCTCCCGGACAGGCTTGCTATATAAACCAAAGACCAAATATCAAGAAGTCCAGGGCTTATTATACAAACGCAAGGCTCAAGTATGACAACAGCCATCTTGAAAACATAATAGGCAGGTTGCTTGAAGTTGATGGCCGTGGAAATGCATATAATTTCGATCTCACCAATCTTACCCGCCAGATGCTTGCCAATAAGTTTGGAGAACTTAAAATCCAGCATGATACGGCATATATGACCGGCGACAGTGCTACGATGCGAAGACTTCAGCCTCAGATGCTGGAAATAATGAAGGATGCGGACAAAGTGCTGGCAACTCAGAACTATTTCCTCCTTGGCAAATGGATTGACGATGCACGCAGCTGGGGTGTTGACGATTCCGAAAAGGATTATTTCGAGAGGAACGCAAGGAACCTGCTCACATCATGGAGCGATGCTGACATGCTCCTGAACGACTATGCCTCAAGAACCTGGAACGGCCTTACCCTCACATACTACATGCCTCGCTGGGAAATGTTCTTCAGGTACATAAACAAGGTGATGGATGAGGGTAAATCCTGGGACGATGCAGCATACTCCGACTTCAATTCAGAATGCACCGCTTATGAAAGAAAGTGGTGGAATGAGTTCATAGGTAAATTCAGTTCCAGTCCTGATGGCGACAGCAAGGCCATTGTGCTGGAGATTTATAATAAGTATTGCAAATAGAAATCAATCATGAAACGTTTTCTGTTTTTTATCCTGCTATGCCAGGTGTTCGCATTTTCAAATGCCTATGCACAGAACTATGCACTTGAGGTGCTTCCGGACAAGGAAGTAATCTATATAAAAAAACTGGCTCTTCCAGGTAATCTTTCGGTCAAGGACCTTCTCCTGATGTATCCGAGCATATTGAACAGGAACGTGGAGAATGCCATTGAAAGGTATGAGGTTCAGCTTGATGACAAGACCATTGGCGCTGCCAATGATGAAATACTTGTTGCTACAAAATTAAGGGAGATTGAAAAGATTGAGATTTCATCCTCACCATCAGTGACACAGCAGAAGAACGGCCAGGGCGGAGTGATAAATCTGATCTTGAACAAACCTGAAGAGGAAGGTGTTTCCGGATCAGCCTCATTGTTCACTTTCACCTCAGTGGATGTGATGCCTACATTGAATCTGGATTACAGACGTGGTGGTCTGCTGATACGCAGCAAGTTCAACTTTGAATACTACAATGCGGAAAAGGACTATGAGATAAATGAAAAGGATATTCTGTATGAAATAAACAGCAAGAAATGGGTGAGAGATAATTATTGGGATCAAGCTGCAAAAGTGGATCTGGTATATACTTCACCAAGCGGCAATGACGTATTTAAGTTCTGGTTGAGCGAGGTGGCCGACAGAAATGACAATACAACACGTGTCAATCAGCACAGGATTCTGGACAAGACTGCTGAAATTGGGGAAGGCTGGACATTCAATGAGTATTCAGAATCTGAGGACAAGGTCAGAACCAGAATGTTCGCTCTTATGGCGGCTTCACAATACGAACATTTCTTTGGCAAGGATCACAGGATAAAGCTGGCTTGCGACTACAATTATTCGCGCATGAAGGATATAAGGGATGAAGACAAGGAACAGACCATATATCCGAAGAACTTCCAGGCAGAGATGCAGTACAAAGTGCCGTTGCTCAGAGGTGATTACAGCCTTATCATGGAAAGCGGTGCGAACTATACCGGCAGTGCGGACAAAGTTTATGCCCAGAAGCAGAGTTCAGTATACGCTTCGCCATATCTCAATTTGAAATACAAGCATGGCGAATGGGCCATAAATGCCGGTGCCAGATACCAGTACTACAAGTATCTGACTTCGCGCAATGACTGGACATTCAATCTCAATGCAGTATGGCAGATGCTTGACCATCATGCCTTGAGATTCATTGGAACAAAGAATGTCGCGAGGCCTTCGGAAAGCATGCTTGACCCTTCGTTCGTTAAAAGTCCTCTCGATGGTTCCTGGCATCTTGGAAACCCGGACCTGAGGCCGTCTTCCATATATACAGCTGCCGTAAAATACATTCATGACTGGACTCAGGGCATAAGTTCCTTCATATTCGCCTTTGGATTCGGTTATCATTATACCAAGGACGGAATAGAAACAATAAATGTGGAGTGGGACAACCGGGCATTCCCATACGTGACATATTTCAACAGCAATATCAAGAGAACGCTGTTTGCGGATTTCAATCTGATATACAACTATGACATTTTCTCCTGTACGTTCACCGGAAACTATTTCAGAAGCCGTGAGCATGGTTTCGATGAGTCTGAGGACAAATACAGATATTTCAATCTGTCATTGTCTCCTGTGTTCAGGTTCAGACATCAGTGGTCACTGGGTTCAAGAATGATTTACAACAGCAGGGTGAAGGCATTGAACTCAACGGAGGGTGAATGCTTCTTCATGTGCATAAACTTGAACAAGACATTCGGTCAGTGGTCACTGTTTGCAGAAATGGCGGATATATTCGGATACAAGACCTGGGATGAAACGTTCACTGGTGAAAGTCATGTCATGAATACAGGGCACCACCTGTACCAGAGGCATGTGGCGCTGGGATTCACTTATAAATTCTAGCGGATATTATCTTATCTGTAGCCGAGCAGATAGGATATGATAGCCATTCTCACGTACATTCCGTTCTTTGCCTGTTTGAAATAATAGGCGAACGGAGTTTCGTCAACATCCTGTGCTATTTCATTGATTCTTGGAAGAGGATGGAGAATTTTCATGTTCTCCTTTGCGCCGCCAAGCATTGAGGCTGTGAGTGAGTAGCAGTTCTTCACCTTCTCATACTCCATAGGGTCGGTGAATCTTTCCTGCTGCACTCTTGTCATATACAGAATGTCCGACTGGTTGAGACCGTCCATGAGTTCTGTGGTTTCCTTGAACGGAATGCCTTTTGATTTGAGGAACTCCTTGTATTCGTCCGGCATTGAAAGCTCCTTGGGCGCAGTGAATGTGAACTGAGGTGATTCAAACAATGAAAGAGCCTGAAGAAGCGAATGAACGGTCCTTCCGTATTTGAGGTCACCCACCATATCAATGTTTATGTTGTCAAGCCTTCCCTGTGTCTTGCGTATTGAGTAAAGGTCAAGCAGAGTCTGTGAGGGGTGCTGGTTCGCACCGTCACCTGCATTTATCACAGGAACGCTTGCAACTTCGGAGGCATAGCGTGAACTTCCCTCAAGAGGGTGTCTGATTACAATGAGATCCACATAGTTGGAAACCATCTTTATTGTGTCCTTTAGGCTTTCGCCCTTGCTCACACTTGTGTTTCCTGCATCTGAAAAGCCGATTACTCTGGCCCCCAATCGGTTTGAAGCAGTCTCGAAACTGAGCCTTGTCCTTGTTGAAGGCTCGAAGAAAAGAGTTGCTATGACTTTGCCCTGCAGAATGGGCTGATTGGGATTCTTTTCAAAATCGGCTGCAATGTCAAGGATATGAAGAATCTCATCCTTGGAGAAATCGTGAATTGAAATCAGACTTTTAGGCATATTGCTTATGTTTTTCTGATTGACAAAGATAATAAATTATAGTTTAGGCTGAACGCTTCTTCCAATTTTTGCACCTGCGATAGCGGAACATCAACTTTCAGCGAGCATTTGAGGTTGAACTGCTGGGAAGATGGAGCCAGATTGAAGTTTTTGAGAATTTTCATGACTTCGTTCATGTCTGTATAGTCAAACTCTATCTGCATTTCCTGGCAGGCGGTTTTTTCAACAAGCAGAGCTGTCTGTATGGCCTCGGCACTGGAGGTCTTGTACGCTCTAATAAGCCCCGGTATGCCCAGCTTTATGCCTCCGAAATAACGGACCACAACAATAAGTATGTCGCTGAGGCCGGCGGAGAGGATCTGGTTGAGGATGGGTTTGCCGGCCGATGAAGACGGTTCACCATCGTCATTGGCACGCCACACTTCCCCTGTATGGCCTATTCTGTATGCGTAACAATGGTGTCTGGCATCAAAGTATTCTGTTTTAAGGCTTTGGATATGCTCCATGGCCTGTTCGACCGAACTCACTGGAAATGCAAAAGCAAGGAATTTGCTTCCGTTGTCTTTGTACAGGCCTCTTGATGGAGAAGCAATGCTTTTGTATTTGTCGCTCATTTCCATAAAATCGATTGCAAACTTAATTTTTGTAATAGTAAAATCAAAAGATTTTGTGTAAGTTTGCTTAACAAAATATGCTTGACTATGGTACTTGTTTATAAGGGTTCTATTGTGGGGAGTAAAACTTTTTTGCGCCGGTATGAGCTGACCGAAGATATTTCCCTGTATGATTTGAATATTTTTCTGCAGAATGACATGGGCTTCTCCCCTGATCAGATGGTCATGTTCCGCGGATATGATTCCAAGGGCCGTGTAAAGAGCGAATACTGCCTCTTTGACCTCGGAGACGGCGCAATGGATGCCGTTTCCATTGCTGATACTCTGGCAAAGGAGGAACAAACCATAGAATGGGTATATAACCTGAAGAACAACAGGGGTATAATGCTGAGTTTCGAGGGCGAAACGGAAACTCAGAGGCGCGTTTCATATCCAAGGCTCATTGAAGAGAAAGGCCAGAACCCACAGCAGTTCTCAAAGACTTATTCCGATGAGGTTGATGAGTTCCTTGATGATGTGTCCTCTTCCGATGACCTTTATGAAGAAGAGGAACTGCCTGAAGGTGTAGAGGAAGCCTGATGTCCCGTGGCAAGCTCACCATACTTCTCGGCCCTACGGCTGTTGGCAAGACGGACCTGGCAATAGAAATGGCCCGCAGTGCTTCTTCACCGGTGATTTCCTGTGATTCAAGACAGATTTTCAAGGAAATGAAGATAGGCACTGCACCTCCTTCCGGCGAACAGCTTGCCGCTGTGAAGCATTACTTCATATTCTCACATTCCGTTGCGGAATATTACACAGCCGGAAAATATGAAATTGAGGCTCTCGCACTTCTCGAAGAGCTTTTCAAGACTCATGATCACTTGATAATGACAGGCGGCAGCGGCCTGTACATCGACGCCCTGTGCAACGGTCTGGATGATTTCCCGCCTGCGGACCAGGAACTCAGGGGAAGGCTCATGCACAGACTGGAGAGCGAAGGCCTGCAATCGCTTGTTGATGAACTGTCGCGGGTGGATGAAGAATCCTGCGGATTTGTTGATCTCTCCAACCCTCAGAGGGTGGTGAGGGCTCTGGAAGTTACTTTGCAGACAGGAAAGCCTTATTCAATGTGGCGCAGCAACAAAAAGAAGCAGAGGCCTTTTGAAATAGAGAAGATAGGTCTGTCAAGGCCCCGGGAGGTACTGTATGAGCGTATAGACAGAAGGGTGGACATGATGGTTCAGGCGGGCCTGGAGGAAGAGGTGCGTTCGTTGGAGAAATGGCGCTCCATGCCTGCGCTCAGGACCGTGGGATACAGGGAATTCTTTGATTACTTCGACGGCAGGCAGGATCTTGAAACCACGATTTCACTGATAAAGCGCAATACGAGGCATTATGCCAAAAGGCAGATTACCTGGTGGGGCAGGGACAAGGAAATAAACTGGATATCAGTTCCCTAGTTCGGAAAGGAACTTGATTCTTATAAGACGTACTTCCTCCTCGGTATAGTCAGGACCAAGGGCTTTCATTGCGTCGGTTACGGAATCCGAAAGGGCTTCCTCCTTGAAATAGTCATATATGTCCGCAATCTTGTCCTCATCCACAACCTGCCTGATATAGTAATCAATGTTCACTTTGGTTCCTGAGTTCACTATGGATTCTATTTCACTGTAGAGAGTGTCCATCTCCATATCCTTTATCCTGGCAATGTCTTCCAGAGGAATGCGCCGGTCTATGTTCTGGATTATGAACACCTTGTTCATTGCCTTGCTGGCAACTGTCTTCACAACGAAGTCCGTAGGGCGCTCTATCTCATTCTCATCAACATATTTGGCAATGAGCTGCAGGAACTCCCTTCCGAATTTCCTTGCCTTTCCTTCTCCTACACCCTGACAGGTCTTCAATTCATCTATGGTGATAGGATACATTGTGGCCATGTCCATGAGCGATGGATCGGAGAAGATCACGAAAGGAGGGAGCTTGAGCCTCTTTGCCATTGAAAGCCTTATGTCCTTGAGCATTCCAAGCAGCACTTCGTCGGAAGCACCGGCTGTATGTTTTATTCCGCCACCTGCGATAGTTTCGTCGTCCTCGTCGCTCTCATTGTATTCGGAGTCCTCCGTAAGCATGATCTGGTAAGGATACTTGAGGTATTCCTCACCTTTCGGCGTAACGTGGATAAGACCGTAGGTTTCAATTTCCTTGTGAAGGAACTGAAGAAGCACACCCTGTCTGATTACAGCAAGCCAGAAGCGCTCGTTCTTTCCCGGAATGAGACCGAAGAACTCGTTCTTGTGATGATTGTAGGATTTTATGAGTGAGTTGGAAACGCCGCCAAGAATGTTTGCCAGGTGCTCTGACTTGAAATGCTCCTTCATTGACTGGACAAGTTCAATCACATAGCAAAGATATTTGGATCCCTCGAACTGTTTCTTAGGGTGCAGGCAATTGTCGCAGCAACCGCAGTTCTCAACGTTGTATTCCTCACCGAAATAATTGAGGAGTATTTTCCTGCGGCAACGGTTGGATTCGGCGTAGGAAACAGTGTCATACAGCAGCTGACGGCCTATTTCCTGTTCAGCCACAGGCTTGCCCTGCATGAATTTCTCGAGCTTCTGAATGTCCTTGTAACTGTAGAATGCAATGCACTGGCCTTCGCCGCCGTCCCTTCCGGCACGGCCTGTTTCCTGGTAGTAGCCTTCAAGGCTCTTGGGAATATTGTAATGGATGACAAAGCGCACGTCAGGCTTGTCTATGCCCATTCCGAAAGCGATTGTTGCAACTATTACGTCAATCTGCTCCATAAGGAACATGTCCTGGTTCCTTGATCTTGTGGCGGCATCCAGTCCGGCATGATAAGGCAGCGCCTTTATGCCGTTCACGTTCAGGAATTCGGCGAGTTCCTCAACCTTCTTGCGGCTCAGACAGTAAATGATACCTGATTTTCCTGAATTGTTCCTTATGAATTTTATGATTTCCTTTTCGGTGTTGACTTTCGGACGTATTTCATAATACAGATTCTCACGGTTGAATGATGCCTTGAAAACTTGGGCGTCGGCCATTCCAAGGTTCTTCTGTATGTCCTGCTGGACTTTAGGTGTGGCAGTAGCTGTAAGCGCAATGACTGGAGCTTTTCCTATCTGCTTGATGATAGGCTGGATTCTCCTGTATTCAGGACGGAAATCGTGGCCCCATTCTGAAATGCAGTGAGCCTCGTCAACGGCATAGAAGGATATCTTTATCTGCTGAAGCAGAAGGACGTTCTCTTCTTTGGTAAGGGATTCGGGTGCTACATAAAGCAATTTTGTGACGCCGCTCAGAAGATCCTTGTGCACTTCCTGCAATTGCGTCTTTGACAGCGATGAGTTGAGAAAATGAGCAATGCCTTCCTTCTCTGATACAAAGCCTCTTATGGCATCCACCTGGTTCTTCATCAAGGCAATGAGAGGGGAGATCACAATGGCTGTCCCGTCCATTACCAGGGCTGGAAGCTGGTAGCACAAGGACTTGCCGCCTCCGGTTGGCATGAGCACGAAAGTGTTGTTGCCTTCAATGAGATTGCGGATTATTTCCTCCTGGCCTTTCTTGAAAGATGAGAAGCCGAAGAATTCCTTGAGCTTGCTGTGTAGTTCCTCCGATGATATGTGCATTTTGTGTCAGGTAAAATTGTTACTGCTACCAAAAATGGTTACCTTTGTAGCACTAAATTACTTGTTTCTTCAGTCAAAACAAAATTTTTTATGGAAAATTCGGTAGAATCATTGAAGGAGCTGGCAACCAGTGTGATAGACAAAGAAGAGAAAGCGGTGGCCAGATTAAAGACCTTTGTTGATGATAATTTTATTGAAATACTGCAACTTATATTCAATTCAAAAGGCAGGCTGATAATAGCCGGAATAGGTAAAAGCGCAATCATAGGCAACAAGATAGTGGCCACGCTCAATTCAACAGGTACTCCGGCAATATTCCTGCATGCTGCGGATGCGATTCACGGAGACCTTGGCATAGTTCAGCCCGATGACATTGTAATGTGCATTTCAAAAAGCGGCAATACCCCTGAGATAAAGGTGCTTGCTCCTCTTATCAAAAGAATGGGCAACAAGCTGATTGCAATGGTATCCAATGTTGATTCGTATCTTGCCCAGCATTCCGACTACATACTTCCCACAACTGTTGACAGGGAGGCCTGCCCGAACAATCTGGCTCCGACATCAAGCACTACAACCCAGCTTGTGATGGGTGATGCGCTTGCGGTCTGCCTTCTCAAGATGCGCGGATTCACACAGGAGGACTTTGCAAAATACCATCCGGGCGGATCACTCGGAAAGAAACTGTATCTTACCGTGGAGGACGTGATGGACAAGACCCTTCGTCCTTGGGTGAGGCCGGATGAGTCCATACAGAACACCATCATAAACATTTCACAGAACAGACTCGGGGCAACCGTGGTTCTTGACAATGAGAAACTGCTTGGTATCATAACGGACGGAGACGTGAGAAGGATGCTTGAAAGAGGTGTCCCTATGGACAGGCTCAAGGCTTCGGACATAATGTCCGTTTCCCCAAAGATCATTGAGGCATCCGCTCTGGCGGTCAAGGCATTCAATCTTATGGACAAATTCCAGATAACTTCCGTGGTTGTGACGGATAACGGACAGTACGCCGGTCTGATTCATGTTCACGATGTAATGAGAGAAGGAATTGTTTAAAAGCGGAAAATTCTTATATTTGCAAGTTTGTAAAATAATATAGACTATCCAATGCCAACCACCAGGTTCGAGATAACAAGAAGACAGATCCGCAGCAGCTTCAGCCACTTTGTCCATAATGAGGCAATAGGTGGAATAATCCTTCTCTGCTGTGCAGTCATAGCACTTGTCTGTGCAAATACAAGCGCACTCACCGGATTCACCAGATTCTGGACAGACACCAACGCTTCAATCCATCTTGGAACTTTCTCCCTTGACATGTCACTTGAACAATGGGTGAATGATGGTCTCATGGCCGTGTTCTTCTTCGTAGTGGGTCTGGAGATCAAGAGGGAGATGATGGTTGGAGAACTTAAAAGTTTCAAGCATTCCGCGCTTCCAATTCTGGCGGCATTGGGCGGAATGATATTCCCGGCTCTGATTTACACAATCTTCAATTATGGAACACCAACCTCTAACGGATGGGGAATCCCTATGGCAACTGACATAGCATTTGCAATAGGTATTCTCTCTCTTCTTGGAAACCGTGTTCCTCTCGGCCTCAAGGTTTTCCTTACTGCACTGGCGATAGTGGATGACCTCGGTTCCATAGTTGTCCTTGCAATCTTCTATCCAAGTCATGCCTTGCACTTTGACATGCTTGGCTACGCATTGCTGGTTGTTGCAGTGCTGCTTGTTTTCAATAAAATGAAAGTGAACAGGATATTGTTCTATATAATACCCGGCATAGCATTGTGGTACTTTGTGCTCCAGTCAGGAGTTCACGCCACCATTGCAGGTGTTCTGCTTGCGCTTACAATTCCTTCAAGCACAAAGATCAACGAAGTTCAGTTCATGGTCAGCATCAAGCATCTGCTGGACAAATTCAAGCTCAACAGCCAGAGAGGAATAGATGTGCTTGCAAATCCGCAGCAGCAGGAAGTTATTCATAACATGAGTACGGAAATCAGACACGTGGAACCGCTCATGCACACATTCGAGGCGGCTCTGCACCCTTGGGTGACATTCTTCATAATGCCTGTTTTCGCTCTCGTGAATTCCGGAGTGGCATTGAACTTCTCGGCAGCGGATTCAATACCGCCGGTTGCCGTAGGCATTTTCTTCGGACTGTTCATTGGAAAGCCTGTTGGAATCTTCCTTTTCAGTCTGCTCTCATGTCTGTTCAAGATTGCGGAACTTCCTGCAGGTTCCAATTGGAAACAGTTGTGGGCTATTGGAATGATTGGCGGAATAGGCTTTACAATGTCAATATTCATAGACTCGCTCGCATTTACAGACCAAAGTGCAATAGACATGGGCAAAATCGCTATCATCCTGACATCGGTTGTGGTGTCCGTTGTTGGTCTGATTGTGGTAAGTCTTACATGTAGAAAGAGAATAAGTAATAAACAATAAATAATTATTAAACAATGAAAAACATCAAAGTACTGGCACTCGCATTGGGCTGTGCTCTTCTTATTGCTTCATGTTCAAGCAAAAATTCATGTGAACTTCTTCCTGGTATCAATCAGGGACAGTGTGATACAGCAAGCTATTCTGTAGGCGTATCATTGGCTTCAATGATCAAGCAGTCCGGCATTGAGTGCATCAATTATGATATGATGCTCAAGGGAATGAAGGATTTCTTCGCACTTGATCCTGCAGATACTACAGTGAAACTCAAACTCAGTGATGAAGTAATAGGTCAGGCTATCCAGAACTATATGATGGAAAGCCAGAAAGCAAAGGAGCAGTTTGAGGAGAACAAGGAGAAAGAGTTCTTTGCGAAACTGAAGAAGGAGAATCCTGACGTTCAGGAAACAGAATCAGGCCTTTGCTATCAGATTCTTGAGGCAGGTAATGCAGAGATGATTCCTGCAGATGCTGATACAGTGAATGTGCTTTATACCGGTACACGTCCTGATGGAACAGTATTCGATTCAACAGAGAAGAACAATAACGGAGAAGCTGTTGAGTTCACACTTCAGAGAGTGATTCCTGGCTGGAGAGAAGGTATGGAGCTTATTGGCGAAGGCGGTAAGATCAAACTTTGGGTTCCTTTCAGACTCGGTTACGGTCCAAGAGCCATGAGCGCTGAACTTCCTGCTTACTCAACACTTATCTTTGACGTTGAGCTTGTAAAAGTCAAGAAAGTTGCTGCAACAGAAGAAGCAGTTGAATTGAAATAAAAATATTAAGAATTATTGCTGACATCGGCAGCAGCGCCTCAAAAATGGCGTTGCTGCTTGTTTGGTTGATTTGAATATGAAGTCTTTCCTCCGACTCCTTGCATACGCAAAGCCGTACAGACGCTTCTGGCCGAACTACTTGATACTGTCAATCTTTTCGGTCATTTTCGGCGTTGTCAACTATGCTTTGTTCGGCCCGTTGCTCAGAGTGCTGTTTGACCCGGATAAAATAGATACAGTTGCAGTAAAGCCAGAATTCGCACTGGACACTGAATATTTTGAGAAACTTTTCGGTTATTACCTTTCCAACATGATGGCCGATGACGGCCCTCTGTTCGCACTGGCTTTTGTAGGTCTGTTCATCATTCTCACGAGTTTCCTTTCAAACCTTACAAGATATCTTTCACAGAAAATTCTTGTTGACATGAGAACCTACATCATGCGGAACATAAGGAAAGCTCTTTTCCAGAAAGTCTCATCGTTGCACGTAGGCTATTTCAACGAGCATAAGAAGGGAGATATTCTTTCATCGATTTCAAATGATGTCACAGAGGTTCAGAATGGCGTGGCAGACAGTTTCCACGTGATATTCAGGGAACCATTGCTTATCATAGGCTTCCTCATAGGTCTTTTTGTCATGAGCCCCAAGCTTACGCTCGTGACCCTTGTAACCTTGCCGTTCTCTGCCATAGTCATTGGCAGGATAAGCAAGTATCTCAAGCGCAAGGCAGTTGAAACACAGACTTTGATGGGGCAGATAGTCAGTTGCTTTGAGGAAGGAATCTCCGGAATAAGGATCATCAAGGCATTCAATGCGCAGAAATTCGTTGACGGCCGATTTGATGACTTGAATGAGGCGCACAGACGAAGCTGCCGCAAGATGTTCAGCAGGCAGGAACTCGCTTCTCCTCTTTCAGAATTCCTGGGAATAACAATTGCCGCTCTTGTTCTGTTCTACGGAGGATGGCTTCATTTCAACGGCAAGCTTGGGATGGACGGTCCTGCATTCGTGGTGTATCTGGCATTCTACTGGAGGGTGCTTGAACCGGCCAAACAGATATCCAAGGCCTATGCAAGCATTCAGAGAGGACTGGTTTCAGGAGGAAGGCTGTTTGCTATACTGGATGCCGAGAATCCTATCAAGGAATCCGGTGCGGCAAAGGAGAAAGCGGATTTCAGCACAGCCATTGAATTTCGCAATGTCAATTTCGCATATGAGGCCGAGCCCGTCCTTCATGATATCAATATCATGATACCGAAAGGAAGGACAGTTGCCATAGTTGGCCCTTCAGGAGGCGGCAAATCCACAATGGCCGATCTGCTGCCGAGATTCTACGATATCAACGATGGCGGAATATTCCTGGATGGAATCAATATCAAGGATTATAAGATAGGAGATCTGGTAGGGCTTATGGGAATTGTCACTCAGGAGGCCATTCTGTTCAACGACACCATTTTCAACAATATTGCTTTCGGTATGGAGAATGTGAGCGAGGAGGATGTGATCAGGGCGGCAAAGATTGCGAACGCACACGATTTCATTTCCGAAATGCCTGAAGGATACAACACCAATATCGGAGACAGGGGAGCCAAGCTTTCAGGCGGTCAGCGTCAACGTCTGGCCATTGCAAGAGCAGTCCTGAAGAACCCGCCAATCCTGATTCTGGATGAAGCGACTTCCGCACTGGATACCGAGAGCGAGCGTCTGGTTCAGGATGCCCTTACGAATCTGATGAAGAACAGAACGTCAATAGTGATAGCGCACAGACTCTCCACCATTCAGAACGCAGATGAGATTGTAGTGCTTGAAAAAGGAACTATACTGGAACGCGGATCGCATCACGAACTGCTTTCAAAAGGCGGTCTTTATTCACACCTTTGCAAGTTGCAGGATTTTAGTTAAAAAAGAAATTACCGGCGTATGAGCGAATATATATCATTTGTCAAGCAGATAGAGGATAGCATAAAAGGGAATTGGTATAACGATGCACTCTCGGATTACAAGGGAATGTCATTGAAGTACAGTGATGTGGCAAGGCGGATAGCCAAGCTTCACATTCTCTTTGAATCATGCGGAGTCCGGACCGGAGACAAGATTGCCATCTGCGGCAAGAACCAGGCGAACTGGGGTGTTGCCTTCCTCGCTGCCATGACATATGGAGCGGTGCCTGTGCCTATCCTTCATGAATTCACAGCAGCAAGCGTGCATCACATTGTCAATCATTCGGAAAGCCGGATCCTTTTTGCCGGTGATCTTGTTTGGAGAGCCTTGAACAAGGAGGAAATGCCGGCTGTTGAAGCATTCATAGGCGTGTCCGATTTCAGACTCCTGGCTGCAAGGAACGAGAGCGTTGTAAACTGCCGTGAGCATTTGAATGAATTGTTCGGCAGGAAATATCCGAAGGATTTCACAGCGGACGACCTGCATTATTTTCATGAGACAGATGGAGATCAGCTTGCTGTAATCAATTATACCTCAGGCACGTCCGGCTTTTCAAAAGGAGTGATGCTCCCCTACAGGTCCTTGAATGGTAATTTAAGTTTTGCCAAACGTGTTCATCCCGGAATCAATTCCGAGGCCAATGTGGTTTCAATGCTCCCTCTGGCACACATGTATGGAATGATGTTCGAGTTCCTGTATGAAATGAACATGGGAGCACATGTTCATTTCCTTACAAGACTGCCGAGCCCTAAAATGATAATGGAGGCTTTCGCAGCAATCAAGCCTGACATCATCATTGCGGTGCCAATGATAATAGAGAAGATTTACAAGTCCAAACTGTTTCCTTTGTTAACCAAACCTGCAATGAAACTTCTCCTGTCCATCCCGGTGATTGACGCAAGGGTTGAAACAAGGATAAAGGAGGAACTTGAATCATATTTTGGAGGCAGGTTCAAGGAGGTTATCATAGGCGGTGCGGCTTTCAACAAGGAAACCGACGAATTCTTCCACAGGATCAAATTCAGATATACAATCGGATATGGAATGACAGAATGCGGTCCGATTGTCACCTATGCGGCCTGGGACAAGTCAAAGCCGGGTTCCTGCGGAAAGGTGGTTGATGAACTTGAAGTAAGGATAGATTCAAGTGATCCTATGAATGTCCCTGGAGAGATTCTTCTCAAAGGACAGAATGTGATGCTCGGATATTACAGGAATGAGGAACAGACTGCCGAGGCTTTCACTTCGGACGGCTGGCTCAAGACAGGAGATATGGGTATTATTGACAGCGATGGTTATATATTCATAAAGGGCAGATGCAAGAGCATGCTGCTGGGACCTAGCGGTCAGAACATTTATCCTGAGGAGATTGAAAGTGCGCTGAACAGCATGCCTTGCATTGCGGAATCTCTAGTAATAGAAGAGGGCGGCAAGCTTACTGCCTTGATTTTCCCTAATGCGGAGCAGTTCGAAGGCACTGATGTCAAGGTTGATGAGTACATGAAGACAGTAGTTGAGCAGGTGAATTCATCGTTGCCTAACTATTCAAGAATAGAAAACTTCAGAATCATGGACAAGGAGTTCGAGAAGACTCCTAAGAGAAGCATCAAACGCTTCTTATACCAGAAGTAGAGATTAGAAACTATGGACTCCAAGCAGAAGCAATTTGACGTAAGCTATCTGAAGATGGCTGCAATATGGGGCGAGAATTCATATTGCAAGAGACGCAAGGTGGGCGCCCTTATGGTAAAGGACAGAATGATCATCTCCGATGGTTATAACGGCACCCCATGTGGATTCGAGAATGTGTGTGAAGATGAAAACGGCGTTACTTTTCCATATGTGCTTCATGCTGAGGCCAATGCCATAACCAAGGTGGCCAAGAGCGGCAATAGCAGCGATGGTGCAACCATCTATGTAACTGATGCACCTTGCGTGGAGTGCTCCAAATTGATAATACAGGCTGGAATAAAAAGAGTTGTGTATTCAAGGGCTTACAGACTTACCGATGGCATTGAACTGCTGCAGAGAGCTGGTATTGAAGTTTGCCAGATCAATCCCAATGAAGAGGAACAGCGTTAGAATCTGACTATGGACAAAGAGAAATTGAAAAGATATCTGAGATTGCTGCCAACGGTGCTTGTGCTGATTCTTTGCATTATGGTATTTGCAAGAATACTGGCACCAAAGCAGAGCACTCTGAAAATCACGGAGGCCAAGTGGAGCAAGTTGCTCCTGGTCCTTGATCAGATAGACCGCAATTATGTTGATACCGTGAATACCTCGGATCTCATAGAGAAACTTCTTCCAAGTCTGATGGAGGGGCTGGACCCACATTCACTGTATCTTCCTCCTGTTGAACTGGAAGAGGCGAATGAATCTCTGGAGGGTAATTTCTCAGGCATAGGAGTTCAGTTCAATGTCCCTTCTGACACAGCAGTCATCATAGGAGTGATCAAGGGCGGCCCTTCCGAGAAAGCAGGCATTCTCACAGGCGACAGGATAATTACAATAGAAGGTGATACCATCGCAGGTGTAAACTTCCCTCAGGATTCAATCGTAAGGAGGCTCAAGGGGCCTCGCGGCACTTCAGTGAAGATTCAGGTGAAAAGGTCAGAAGAACCAAAGTTGCTTGATTTCACAATTGTCAGGGATATCATCCCGGTCAACAGCGTTGATGTTGCCTATATGATTGGTGAATCAACCGGCTATATCAAAGTAGAGAAATTCACAAAGACCACTTATCTGGAATTCATGAAAGCTACGGTTCAGCTCAAGTCCAAGGGAATGAAATCCCTTGTCATTGATTTGAGGGAGAATGCCGGTGGTTATTTCGATCAGGCGCTGCTTATGGCAAACGAATTCCTGGGGAATGGCAAACTGATAGTGTATCTGGAAGGCGCTCATAGGAAGCGTCAGGATTTCTTTGCTGACGGCAGTGGCACTATGCTTGAAATACCTCTTACAGTCCTAATCAATGAGAATTCCGCTTCCTCAAGCGAAATATTTGCAGGAGCCATTCAGGATAATGACAGAGGCCTTATTGTTGGAAGACGCTCATACGGCAAGGGACTTGTTCAGGAACCATTGTTCTTCTCGGACAATTCGGGGATCAGACTTACTGTTGCCAGGTATTTCACTCCAACGGGACGCTCGATACAGAAGCCATACAGCGAGGATTACAGATATGATATTTACAAGCGCTACCAGAGCGGTGAGATGATGGACGCAGACAGCATCAAAGTCAACGATTCACTGAAGTTCGTCACGCCGGGCGGCAAGATTGTGTATGGCGGCGGCGGAATAATACCTGACAAGTTCGTTCCTGTTGACACCACAGGTATAACTGATTTCCTTATCAAGGTGAACAGGAAGAGTCTTGTTGTGAAGTGCAGTTCATATATCTCGGACAAATACAGGAAGCAGCTCTCCGCAATTGACACTCTCCCTGAACTGGACAGGCTGTTCAAGGCGATTGATTTCAAGCAGGAGTTCCTGAATTATTCCGGCTCTAACGGTGTGAACCCAAGGGCGGGTGAATGGAATGTATCAGGCAGGATCATAGAGGAGCAGCTCAAGGGACTGGTAGGGAGGTACACCAAGCTGGGGGATGACGCATTCTATCCATATATATTGACTTTGGACAATACCATTGATACATTGAAAGCAAGGAAAATCATTAAATAGAGATTCGTGATATGAATAATAATATGAAAGTTGGAATGGCATCGGATCATGCCGGTTTTGAGCTTAAAGCAGCGCTGAAGGAATATCTTTCTGCAAAGGGATACGAGGTGTTTGATTATGGAACGGATTCTGGCGAAAGCGTGGATTATCCTGATTTCGCACACCCACTGGCAGATGCAGTGGAGAAAGGAAATGTAAGTTTCGGAATAGCCATCTGCGGAACCGGAAACGGCATCTGCATGACAGCCAACAAGCATCAGGGAGTCAGAGGCGCTCTCTGCTGGATTCCTGAAATAGCAGCGCTGGCAAAACAGCACAACAACGCCAATGTGCTTGCCATGCCTGCCCGATTCATTTCAGTGGAACAGGCAAAGGAGATACTTGATGCGTATATGAACGCTTCTTTCGAGGGCGGCAGACATCAGAGAAGAATAGACAAGATAGCAGTGAAATAAGTATGATCGAGCCTTTCATTCTTGACTCTACATTCAAGGGAAAACTTGACAACAGCATGGATTCATATCCGGGCGGCATTGTCATTCCTTTCAACAAGGAGCTCAGATGGACCAGCGCGGATGCTGTCAGAAAGGTGAAATTCATGCTTCAACGCAAGTTTCACAACAAATCGTTGAAAGTGGGCCATGCCGGTACACTTGATCCTCTTGCACAGGGCGTGCTCCTGATATGTGTGGGAAGGGCTACGAAACTTGCTGAGGATCTGCAGGCCGCTCCCAAGGAATACATTGCTCAGGTTACACTCGGAGCAACAACAGCATCTTTTGACCGCGAGAAGGAGATAGATGCAACATATCCATACGAGCATATAGACAGGCCTATGGTGGAAGGAGTGCTGGCGGAAATGACGGGTGAGCTTGACCAGGTGCCACCTGTGTTCTCAGCAAAAATGGTGGATGGACACAGGGCTTATACTCTGGCAAGGCAGGGTGAGGATGACACCATAATGAAACCTAACAGGATAACGATCTATGAAAATGAATTGCTGTCTTTCGAACTCCCTGAAATGCTGGTGAGAATACGTTGCAGCAAGGGAACATACATAAGGGCTTTCGCAAGGGACCTGGGAAGGGCATTGAACAGCGGCGCATACCTTTCGGGCCTGATGAGAACCATGTCAGGGAATTTCAATATAGGCAAATGCCTTGGCATAGAACAACTGGAACAAATTTTAAAAGATATTTAATATAAAAGATATGAAACTTTCGCAATTCAACTTTCCTCTTACCCAGGAGCAGATAGCAAAATATCCGGCAAGATACAGAGATGAATCCAAACTCCTTGTCCTTCACAAGGATACCGGTGAAATTGAACATAAATTGTTCAAGGATATCATTGATTATATGCAGCCAGGTGATACTTTCGTTTTCAATGATACCAAAGTCTTTCCTGCAAGGCTCAAGGGCAACAAGGAGAAGACAGGTGCTGAGATCGAGGTCTTTCTTCTGCGTGAACTCAACAGCGATCTAAGGCTGTGGGATGTGCTCGTTGATCCTCCAAGAAAGATAAGGATAGGCAATAAACTGTATTTCGGAGAGGATGATTCCCTCGTGGCGGAAGTCATTGACAATACAACATCAAGGGGCCGTACACTGCGTTTCCTCTATGACGGGCCATACGATGAGTTCCGCAAGACTCTGTTCAGTGTTGGCAAGATTCCTATCCCAAAATGGATAAGGGAGGAACCGGAGGAAATAGATGAGGACCGTTTCCATACCATATATGCAAAGAATGAAGGTGCGGTAGTAACTCCTGCCGCCGGTCTGCATTTCAGCAGGGAGTTGTTCAAGAGGATGGAACTCAAGAATATCAACAAGGAGTTCATAACCTTGCATATGGGTCTGGGACATTACAGAACAGTTGACGTTGAGGATCTGTCGAAGCATAAGATGGACTCCGAGCAGATGGTCATTACTGAGAATGCAGCTGATGCTATCAATGCAACGAAAGCTGCTGGACATAAGATATTCGCTGTTGGAATCACTGTGATCAGAGCGTTGGAAACTCCAATTACAACAAATGCTCAGGTGAAACCTTATGAGGACTGGACCAACAAGTTCATTTTCCCTCCGTACGATTTCCAGATAGCGGATGCTCTCATTACCAATTTCCAGCTTCCTTTGTCAACAATGCTCATGACAGTTGCTGCTTTCGGAGGCTTTGAGAAAGTTATGAATGCATATAAGGTTGCATTGGAGAATGACTACAAGTTTGGAACATACGGAGATGCTATGCTCATAATTTAAACGTTTATACACGTTTATACACGTTTAATCGCATGAATAAACAGGCCAGGATGTATATCTTGGCTTGTTTTTTTATGTGAATCATGGATAAATTGAATGTTTTTTTGAATGCTTTGAACAGAGCGCTGGTGAATTCTCCCGCACAGTTCAGAAAGCTGATTGAAACGGCTTCCTCACAAACGGAGCCTGAGATCTTTCTTGAGTCATTCCTTAAAGCCTGTGCAGCGGGCAATGGTGGAAAGTATTGCGAAAAATACGGACTGGCGATATCCGATCATGCCATGAGCCTGCTTTCAGATTCCTCTTCAATTGAAGATTCCAAACGTGAGATTGAATGGATGGAACGCAGGAAAGTCAGAATTCTGAACATAACTGACAATGATTATCCTCAATTGTTGCTTGAATGCAATGATGCCCCTCCGGTGCTTTATTGCAGAGGTGAAATTTCATGGAACAGATGGCGGTGCTGTGCATTTGTGGGCACGCGGCTGCCAAGTGCATATGGCCTGGAGACAACAGCGGAGCTTGTAAGGCTGGTAAGTGGATACGGAGTGACCGTTGTCAGCGGCCTTGCTTATGGAATAGACATTGCTGCACACAAGGCCGCCCTTGAAAACAGTGGCAGGACTGTGGCGGTACTGCCCAATGGCATAGATTCCATTTATCCGAGCGGTCACAGGGATCATGCCGCTCAAATAGTAAGGCAAGGAGCGGTTGTGACTGAATTCCCATTGGGGACAAGTGCAATGAAGATGAATTTCATCAAGCGTAACAGGATCATTGCCGGTATGTCCGACTGGCTTGTGCTTCCGGAAAGCAGGATACATGGCGGCGCAATGACAACCGCTCAGTTCGCCTGTTCATACGGCAGGGAACTGTTTGCCGTTCCTGGAAGACTCAGTGACACGAATTCTGGCGGTTGCAATTATCTGCTTTCAAAAAAAATGGCCGAGACCATATACAGACCGGAGCAGCTTTGTGAATCAATGGGACTCGGGACACTGGAATTCGGCCACAGAACGGATGAGAAGGAACTTTTTTTCAATGACAGTGACAAGAAACGGAAAATAATGTTAACTTTAAAAGATATTTCGGGCAGAAATGCAGATGAGATATGCCAGCTTACAGGCATTCCTTTTTCAGAAGTGTCACTCATCCTTCTTGAACTGGAACTGAGCGGGACGGTGAGGAACAGAGGCTCGGACATATATTCTTTGGCTTGATGGAATTTATTGATACACATTCGCATATTTACGATACCGCCTTTGATGAGGACAGGCAGGAGGTCATAAAGCGCTGCAAGGCGGCAGGGCTCCGTTCCCTGGTGCTTCCTGCAATTGATATGTCCACTTACGATGCACAGATGGACGCATTGTCCTCAATGGAAGGATATGCATTCGGGGCCATGGGCCTTCATCCCACGTCCGTGTGTGCAAACTGGAAGGAGGAACTGGATTTCGCAGCCGGTAAGATAGAGGAAGGTTCCTGGTGCGCGGTCGGGGAGATAGGGCTTGACACATACTGGAGTTCGGATTTCATCGATGAGCAGCTGGAAGTGCTGAGGGTGCAGCTTAATCTGGCGCTCAGGATGAATCTTCCTGTAATACTTCACGTGCGCAATGCAATGGACAGGACTATCGATGTGCTAAGAGAAATAAAGGGCCTGCGAGGGGTGTTCCATGCTTTTTCGGGGAGCCTTGAGTCGTATAAGGAGATAAGGAGACTGGGTGATTTCAAGATAGGGATAGGAGGGGTGCTTACCTATAGGAATGCAGGGGTGGCCTCCGTGCTGGAACAGGTTCCTCTGCAGGATATAGTCCTGGAGACCGATTGTCCTTACCTGTCGCCAGTGCCGTACAGAGGCAGGAGGAACGAGAGCTCGTATATACCGGTGATAGCTTCAAAAGTGCAGTCGATCAAGGGCTGCAGCATTGAGGAGGTGGCTGAAATCACCACGGAGAATGCAAGAAAACTTTTCGGAATTTGAGATAGAATATGGAAGAAAGGAAATCGATACTCATAATCTACACAGGCGGAACCATTGGAATGAAGATTGATTCCGCAAGCGGGGCGCTGGTTCCGTTCAATTTCAATCAGATATCAAGCGAAGTGCCCGAACTGGGCAAGTTCGGTTACAGGATTGATACCATTTCATACAACCCTCTCATTGATTCATCGGACGTGCAGCCTTCCTTCTGGCAGCATCTTGCCAATACAATAGAGGAGAACTATGAGAAATACAACGGTTTTGTAATTCTCCACGGCACCGATACGATGTCTTTCTCCGCCTCGGCGCTGAGCTTCATGCTCGATGATCTTGAAAAGCCTGTGGTATTCACTGGAAGTCAACTCCCGATAGGCATGTTGCGTACCGATGGCAAGGAGAATCTCATATCATCAGTTGAGATAGCGGCGGGCACTGATGAAAACGGTCATGCCATGGTGCCGGAGGTGTGTATCTATTTTGACAGCATGTTGTACAGAGGCAACAGAACCACCAAGTACAACGCTGAATATTTCAGGGCGTTCCGTTCACCGAATTATCCTGTGCTGGCCCATGTGGGCATTCATATCAAGTATGAGACGGGTAATATCCGTTATCCATCACGCTGGGGCAGGAAACTCAAGGTCAACAGCAGACTGTCCAGCAATGTGGCGGTACTTAAATTGTTTCCCGGCATTTCCGAAGCGGTGGTTGACGCTGTGATTGGCACTGCCGGAGTCAGGGCATTGATTCTGGAGACTTTCGGCAGCGGGAATGCTCCTACCAGCGGATGGTTCATCGACCGCATAAAACAGGCCGTGTCCAAGGGAATACTGGTGGTGAACATCACCCAGTGCCTTGAGGGGAAGGTGGACATGGGAACATACGCAACTGGTGTGGCGCTCAGGGATGCAGGAGTGGTTGGAGGAGCTGATATGACCTTTGAGGCCACAATTGCGAAATTATTCTTTTTATTGGGTCAAGAGGCTGATATGTTGGAAATTAGACGCTTGATGGCAATAAATATGAGAGGAGAAGTGTGAAATTTTGTTAGAATTCAAAAAAAATTGTGTAAATTGCGAAGTATTTTGTGAATGACTGGATAAAGATTAATACTAATAAATACATTGTTTAATTTAATTACTAAAAAACCTATGAAAAAATTTTTCATGTTTCTGGCAGTATTCGGCCTCGTAGCCTTTGCTGCTGATTCAGCTCTCGCTCAGGAAGCCAATGAGCTCTCTGTAGCTACAGACATTCCTGTTTACCAGCAGATTAAGATTAAATTCATCGAGGGTGGTGCAGGCTTCATGGCTACAGTATTGTTGTGCCTTATCTTCGGTCTTGCAATCGTAATTGAGAGAATCATTTACCTGAACATGGCTACTACAAACACAACCAAACTCCTCAACAAGATAGAGGGTGCTCTCAACGAGGGTGGTATCGAGGCTGCAAAGGACGTTTGCCGTAACACACGCGGTCCTGTTGCTTCTATTTTCTATCAGGGTCTTCTCCGCGCCGATGAGGGTGTTGAGATGGTTGAGAAATCAGTTGTTTCTTACGGTGGTGTTCAGATGAGCCAGCTCGAGAGCGGTCTTTCATGGATTACTTTGTTCATTGCTATTGCTCCTTCACTCGGATTCTTGGGAACAATTATCGGTATGATCGCTGCATTCGACGCTATTGCAATTGCAGGTGATATCTCTCCTAACATTGTTGCAGGTGGTATGAAAGTTGCTTTGATTACAACCGTTGGTGGTTTGATCGTTGCTATCATCCTTCAGTTGTTCTACAACTACCTCGTATCAAAGATTGACAGCCTCGTTCTTGCAATGGAGGATTCTTCAATCGCACTCGTTGATATGATTGCTGCATATAACAAAAGATAATTGAAAGACAGTTATGAAGAAATTACCTAAATATTTACTGTACATACTCTTTATAATTTCTATCATTGTCCTCATTGTTTTCCTTGTAGGACTTGGTAGCAATCAGGAGAGTGTTGTAGGGTTGATGCTCAACTGGTCATACGTTCTGTTGGCCATTGCCATCATAGCTACATTTGTACTTCCTTTCATGTATCCTACAGGAAAGGGTGCAAAAGGCGCTTTGGTAAAAGTAGGCATCCTCGTTGTTTTGTGTGTAATATGCTACTTGTGCGGCAGCGGTGATCCGCTCCCTGAGACAGCATCAAAGACACAGGCTTCAGCTTCAACATTGAAATGGACAGATGCAGGCCTTATCCTTTCAGGTATTCTTACACTTGCAGCTTTCCTTTTGATTTGCTTCGGCTCATTTATTAACTCATTAAGGAAATAATTATGGCAAGACCAACACCGGAATTGAATGCTAGTTCAATGGCGGATATCTCTTTCCTCATGCTGATTTTCTGGTTGACAACAACAACCATGAACTCAGACAAGGGTCTCCAGCGCCGTCTGCCTCCTATTCCTCCTGAGGATCAGAAGACAGAGGATATAAAGGTCAAGGAGAGAAATGTCATTCAGGTTAAGATCAACCAGAATGACAGGATCATTGCCGGTGGTCAGATTATCGAGATTGATCAGCTCAAGGATATCGTTGCTGATTTCATCGGTAATCCAACCAACAGCGAGACCAAGCCTGAGAAGGAGATGAAGAACATTGAAGGTTTTGGTGAGTGCGAGGTTTCCAAGGGCGTTGTTTCATTGCAGAATACACGTGGTACAAGCTACAACTCATATCTGATGGTTCAGAATGAGCTTGCAAAGGCTTTCAATCAGTTGCGTGACGATTTTGCAAAAGCGAAGTTCGGAAAGGATTATGCTTCCTTGGATGAGGATCACCAGAAAATTGTTAGAGACGCTGTTCCTTTGAGCATTTCAGAGGCAGAGCCTAAGGACATTACAAAGAAGAAATAAGGAGGATTGAGAAATGGCAAAATTCGCAAGAACAGGTAGCAAAGAAGCTCCTAAACTTAACACATCATCTCTTCCTGATATCGTCTTCATGATTTTGTTCTTCTTCATGGTCACAACCCAGTTGAGAGACCAGGAGGCTCTGGTAACAGTCAACTTGCCAAAAGCAAGTGAAATAGCAAAACTTGAACGTAAGGATTTGGCTTCTTACATCAACATAGGTACACCTGTTAAGAGCAAACAGGCTGAGTTCGGTACCGATTCACGTATCCAGTTGAATGACTCCTTCAAGAGCGTTCAGGATATCCGTGACTTCGTAGCTGCTGAGCGTGACGCTCTTTCAGAGGCTGACAGAAGCTTTATGACAGTTGTTATCAAAGCGGACCAGAACGTACGTATGGGTATTATTACCGATGTCAAGCAGGAATTGAGACGTTGTTCAGCTCTTAAGATCATGTACTCTGCAAAATAGTGCAACTTAAGACTGTTGTTGATAAAAGGAGACGGCTGAAAATGTCAGCTGTCTCTTTTTTTTAATTATCTTTGTAGCAGTTGTGTTATTATTATTAATGATGAAAAGGAATATTCAAATTCTTGCGGCGTTGCTGCTTCTCTTTCTTTCATCCTGCGCAAATGATCCACAGGACAACAAAGCAAAATATGTTTTTTATTTTATTGGTGACGGAATGGGCTTCTCTCATATAGCCCTGACAGAAGCATACATTGCCGAGGCTGTAACTCCGGGTGAGGCTGATGAACCTTCCAGTTTCCCTTTGTGTTTCACACAGTTCCCGGTTATGGGCATGGCTACTACATATTCGGCAAGCAACTGGATCACCTGTTCTTCTGCTGCAGGAACAGCTCTTTCCACCGGCTTCAAGACGGGTAATCATATGCTTGGTGTCCTTCCGGATTCAACGGAACTGACAAGTATTTCCTATATGATACACAATGCCGGCCGCAACGTTGGTATCATGTCAAATGTCCCTATTGATCATGCAACGCCTGCCTGCTTCTATGCATCGAGTGCATCAAGAAGCGATTATTTCAATGTTGCAAGCCAGATGCCGGCCAGCGGCTTTGAATTCTTTGCAGGCGGCGGACTTTATGGTGTCAAGGGCGTTGATGCTCAGGACAGTACCAAACGTCTCGAACTTGAAAAAATGATTGCTGATGCGGGCTATACAATTGCTTACGGTATGGATGATTATAAATCAAAGAAGGACAATCGTGGAAAGATGGTTCTTGTTCAATCCGGTACTTTGAGAGGGGCAACCCTTCCGTATGCGAGTGACAGAGAAATTTCGGATATGAGTTTGACTGATATGGTTGAAACTGCCATTGAAAGACTTGATGACGGAAAAGGCTTCTTCATCATGGCTGAAGGAGGTATGATAGACTGGGCCGCACACGACAATGACGTTGCAAATACCATATACGAGATCATAGACATGGACCAGGCAATAAGGGTGGCTTACGATTTCTACCTTGAACATCCCGATGAAACATTGATTGTGGTAACTGCCGATCATGAGACAGGGGGCGTGTCAATAGGAAGGGGCAGCGGTTACACAATAGAGCTTGAGAATGTGCCGGCAATGAAAAGCGATACCACCAAGTCCAATCTTACTCTTGACAATTACATGCATGGCCCTGAGCAGCTTGATTCAGTTTCAGTCAAGACAAAAATCGGTTGGACCACTTCATCACATTGCGGCGGTGCCGTGCCTGTCTTTGCCATAGGCGCAGGCAGCTTGCAGTTCGCAGGAAGACAGAATAACACTGATATCCCTAGAAAGATATGCAGCGCCATGGGTATTGAATTCAACCCGGACATGAAAAAGCATTAAAAGTATAATCAATATACATAGATAGTATGAAAACAAGACAGTTCATATCCGCCATGGCTTCAGCAGTGATTCTGCTGGCGGTATCTGCAAACAGTTTCGCACAGGAGCTTCCTAAATGCGAGTTCAGGGGAGCCTGGTTGCATATTGTAGGCAACAAACGCATTGCTACACAGACCAGTTCCCAGTTGCAGGAGAAATTGATTGCAACTCTCGATTCCTTGAAACTTGCCGGCTGCAATGCGGTCCTCTTTCAGGTAAGACCGGACGCTGACGCCTTCTATGATTCGAAACTTGAACCTTGGACCAGATATCTCACCGGCGTTCAGGGCAGGGCACCGGAACCATATTGGGATCCTCTTGCATTTGCAGTTGAGGAGTGCCACAAACGCGGTATGGAACTGCATGCCTGGTGCAATCCTTACAGAGTTACATCGGAGGAAAGTGACATACTTTGCGATGACCATTTGTATCACAGGCATCCGGAGCTTTTCGTGAAATATGGCAAGCAGTGGTATTTCAATCCGGGTGAGCCTGCTTCAAGAAAGTTCGTGACCAAGGTGATGGTTGACATTGTAAAGAGGTATGATGTTGACGCCATTCACTTCGATGATTATTTCTATCCTTATCCTATTGAAGGGCAGGAATTCGATGATGAGGCTTCTTTCAGGAAATATGGTGCGAAGCAGGGTTTTGACAAGGACCACAAGGCCGACTGGAGACGTGACAACGTTACAATTCTGATGCGCGACATTAACATTGCCATAAAGAAGGTGAAGCCTTGGATAAGACTTGGTATCAGTCCTTTCGGCATTCACAGGAACAAGAAGGACACTCCTGACGGCAGCGGAAGCGAGACAAACGGCCTCTCATGCTACGAGGCTCTGTATGCCGACATTCCTCTCTGGGTTGAAAAGGGTTACATAGATTACAACGTGCCGCAGATTTACTGGGAGATAGGACATCCAAGAGCTGATTACGAGGTCCTTATCAAATGGTGGAGCGCAAATACTCCAAAGGCTCATTTCTATGTGGGCCAGAATGTAAGTTCATTGAACAAAAAAGATTTGAACAATCCTGAGACAACTCAGTTGAGGCGCAAGATGGAACTTGTCAGGACCTTACCTAACGTTCATGGCAATGTCTGGTGGCCGGGCTGGTCGGTTGTGCGTAATCATGCACATATTGCCGACAGCCTCATTCAGGTTTATCAGAAGTATCCTGCACTTATCCCTGCATATTCCGATATTGATTCAACAGCTCCGAAACCGGTTGAGAATCTCAGGAAAGAGGGTTACCTCCTCAAATGGAACCAGAATAGGAAGGACGCTTCCGACAAGATGCAGAAAGCTCATTTCTATGTCATATACTACTTCCCTGCAGGCGTTGAGGTTGATACCAACAACAGCAAGTACATAATAAAGATTACACGTGACACCCAGTTCAGCATTGCTGAAAACTGCCATCACAAGGACAGAAGCCTGGATCATAAAAAAGGCAGCAGGTATGTGGTGAGCGTAGTTGACAAATGCTGGAACGAGAGTCGTGGCAATATCGTCTGGGAGGAGACCAAGGACTACTGTGATTATTACTATCCACGTCTGGAGGAGTTTGCGAGCCAGATTCCAGTGGATTCAAAGGATTATGTATTCCTTGGCAACAGCCTTACACAGGGCGGCAAATGGGAGGAGTACTTCCCTGAAGTGCAGGCGGAGCTTGAGAAGAAAGGAGGCTCTATCCGCAACAGAGGAATCATTGGTGACACTGCCGATGGAATATATGACAGACTTGAGGAAATCCTCAACGGAAAGCCTGCGAAACTGTTCTTCCTTACAGGTGCCAATGACATAAGCCACAACCTGAGCGCCGATACCATCGTTGGTAGAATAGAGAAAGTGATTGACAGAGTTCAGCAAGAATGCCCGAAGACAAGGATATATGTGGAAAGCCTTCTGCCTTTCAACGAGAGTTTCAAGAGATACAAGGCTTTGAACGGCAAGACACATGTTGTGAACGAGACCAATGCCGTTCTGGAGAAAATGTGCGAGCGCAGGGGTGTTGAATTCATTTACATCCACGATCTGTTCCTTGAGGATGGCAGCAAGGAGGTTCTCAAGGCAAGCATTTCACCTGATGGATTGCATTTGAAACCTGAAGGTTATCAAATATGGAAAGAGGGTATAAGGAAGTGGGTTGAGGAATAACATCAAATTTGTATTTTAGTTATTTTTGCGTTTTGAAATTACGTTAAATCATTATGGAAGATATCAAAAGGTTAAGGGTGGTGGAGCTGCTTTCAAAGACTCCCGGATGTGATGTACTGGCCAAAGGCTGGGTAAGAACCAAAAGAGGGAACAAGAACGTTTCGTTCATAGCTTTGAACGATGGCTCTACAATAAACAATATTCAGGTGGTTTGCGATGCCGCCGTTTTCAGTGAGGATCTGCTCAAGGACATTACCACAGGCGCATGTCTTGCAGTTTGGGGCAAACTTGTGGAGTCTCAGGGAAAGGGGCAGAGCGTTGAGATCCAGGCTTCAAGAATAGAAATCTACGGCAAGGCCGATGCAACTTACCCTCTTCAGAAAAAGGGCCACAGCCTTGAGTTCCTCAGGGAGATAGCACATTTGCGTCCAAGGACAAACACGATGGGTGCCGTATTGAGAATACGCCACGCAATGGCTTTTGCAATACACAGCTATTTCAACAGCAAAGGCTTCTTCTATCTTCATACACCTCTGATCACTGCTTCCGACTGTGAGGGAGCAGGTGAGATGTTCCAGGTTACTACAATGGATCTTGACAACGTTCCTAAGACCGAGGATGGAAAGATAGATTACAGCAAGGACTTCTTCGGACGCCAGACATCCCTCACGGTAAGCGGACAGCTTGAAGGTGAGCTTGGAGCAATGTCACTCGGACAGATTTATACTTTCGGACCAACTTTCAGGGCGGAGAATTCAAATACTCCAAGGCATCTCGCCGAGTTCTGGATGGTTGAACCTGAGGTTGCTTTCAATGATATCACCGACAACATGAATCTTGCCGAGGATTTCATCAAGTATCTGGTGAAGTATGCTCTCGACCATTGCATGGACGATCTGAAATTCCTCAACGACATGTTTGACAAGGAGCTGATAAGCCGTCTGGAAGGCGTTATCAATACTGAGTTCGTAAGACTGCCATACACCGAAGGCGTTAAGATACTTATGGAGAGCGGCAGGAAGTTCGAGTTCCCTGTTGGCTGGGGCATAGACCTTCAGAGCGAGCATGAGCGTTATCTTGTTGAGGAGCATTTCAAGAAACCTGTGATACTTACAGACTATCCTAAGGATATCAAGGCATTCTACATGAAGCAGAATGATGATGGCAAAACTGTAAGGGCAATGGACGTTCTCTTCCCTAAGATAGGTGAAATCATAGGCGGTTCCGAAAGGGAGGAGTCACTTGAGAAACTTGAGAGAAGAATAGCCGAACTCAAGATGGATACAAGAAACCTCTGGTGGTACATAGATACCAGAAGATTCGGTACAGCACCTCACAGCGGCTTCGGACTCGGATTCGAGAGACTGCTGCTCTTTGTGACAGGTATGTCAAACATCCGCGACGTGATTCCGTTCCCAAGAACACCTAAAACAGCCGAATTCTAGTAAGATTAAAGATTCTCAGCCATGTTGATAATAGGAATAGCAGGTGGTACAGGCTCAGGCAAGACCACGGTAGTGAACAAACTCAGAACAGCTTTGAGGGATGAGAAGATTGTGATCATTCCGCAGGACAGTTACTATAAGGACTGCAGCCATCTGTCCGAGGAGGAGAAGGCGGTTTATAATTTCGATCATCCCGATTCAGTGGATTTCGACCTCCTTATCCAGCACCTGGAAACTTTGAAGAGCGGCAAGGGCGTTGACCAGCCTGTTTATTCTTATGTTACCTGCTGCAGAAGCATTGTTGATACCGTGAGGGTTGAACCTGCGGAGATAATCATAGTTGAAGGCATACTTATCTTCACCAACAAGAGCCTGCTCAAGATGCTTGATCTGAAAGTTTTCGTTGACGCAGACGCCGACGACAGGCTGGGCCGTGTAATCTGCCGTGACATTGTTGAACGCGGCAAGACAGTCCAGCAGGTCCTTGACAGGTACCAGCTCACAGTAAAGCCTATGCACAACCAGTTTATAGAGCCAAGCAAGAAATTCGCCGACATTGTAATCCCTCAGGGAGGCAACAACAAGGTTGCCATTGATGTCCTTCTTGCAAGAATTGAAAAGGCCCTGCAGCAGAACAGGTAAAGTCATTTTTTATACAGCGATGGACAAGGAGCAGAAGAAAGAGAAGAACGTGGGGCTTTACGCCACCATCATATTCCATCTTCTGCTCGTTATTGTCCTTTTGTGCGCATCCATACGCAATGTGATAGTAGGGGACCCCGTCTTTGAACTTGATTTCTCGGCACAGGAGGCGCAGGAGGAGATTGAAAAACTGGAGATGATGAAGGAACAGGCTGCGCGCGAAGTGGAGGAAATGCTTGCAGCAGCATCCAGTACACCGGCTTCCGCATACAGGAACATTGCAGTTGACCGCAATTCCGCACTGAAGGATGACCGCCATGCAAATCCCGATGCGGTAATGGAGGAAGCACGTGAACTTCAGCGCAAACTCAATCAATCCAAGGCCGACGCATCTTCAAGCGAGGATGATGAAGTGGCCGTTCCAGACAAGTCCGAGAAAAAGGAGAACGCTCCACAGTACAAGGGCCCTACGGTCCTTTCATATTCCCTGGATGGCAGAAAAGCCATCTATCTTCCGGTCCCGGTATACAAATGCATGGGAGGAGGGGATGTAAGCATTCAGATAAGCGTTAACAGAAAGGGCAAGGTGGTTGCCGCCAAGGTCATTGAGGCCGCCTCAGTGTCCGATGAGTGCATACGGAAGGCTGCGCTCGATGCTGCAAAAAGAAGCACATTCTCGGCCAGCAGCAAGGCTCCCGAAAAGCAGATAGGTGATATAACCTACAGATTCATTGCACAATAATTCAGAGAAAATACAAATCCATTAAAACAATGTCCTACACTTTAAGAAAAATGGTGGCGCTTGTCACCTGTCTTGTTTCATTCACTGCATACTCCCAGACCTATGAGGATTATGCCTCACAGGCAGGTGAGAACATGCTTTTATACAGAGGAAGCCAGGCCGTACAATACAGGAAGGCGCATAATGGGAATCCTTACTGGTATTCCCAGGAGTTCAAGGACGGGAGCCTTGTATACAACGGCAAGGAGTATTTCAATGTCAAACTGAACATAGATGCCGCCGCAGGGCAGCTTCTCATACTCCATCCCAACGGAGTGTCACAGATCACCCTCTACAGAAATCTTGTTGATTCATTCACTATCGATGGCAAAGAATATTACAATCTCAAGAAACAGGGCTATGATGTCCAGGAAGGCTTCTTTGAAATGATGCTTGAGGCAGATGGCGGCATTCGCATTTACAGGCGCATTGACAAGATACTTCAGGATGACATCCGCTATCATAATCAGGGAAGCGGGGATTATGAGATAGGGTATTATGACCCGAACTACAAAAGGAACGTTCATCCATATTTCTACAACAAGGAAAGCTTTCTTGTGATTCAGCCCGGGAAGATATTGACTGCCAGAAACAGGAAGGCACTGGCTTCAATATTCAGGAAAAACAAGGAACTGAGGAGAACAATTGAAAATCTGTAAGCAATATGCAACATTACATATCAGGAAAAACGGCTATGCTTGCCATGATCTTCCTACTCTTGCTGGCAGGTGCTGCCCGAACCGAGGCATTCTCACAACAGACGGTTGTTGGACAGTACGAAGTAAAAGGAGCAAGCGCTGATTCACTGGCAAGATACATCAGGAAATATGTTTCAGACAAGCTGTACTTCGCGTACGGCAATGCCGATGTGGCGTTTTATTCGGCACGTGGAGCAGACAAGGAGGAATTCCTTGAATCCGCGATTCAGGAATACAGGTCAAAAGGCTACACCATTGAAAATTGGGACGGAAAAATATTCGTGATACGAGGCAAGGGCTTTGCCTTCAAATTGCCTGAAGGATATTTCGCCGTGAAGGAAACGGGTACGAAGGACACCACTCTCTTGAAATATGCAAGTGAGGAAACCGTAACGGCAACTTTCGCGAACAAGGTTTATGAAATCGGTGACAGAACGGACTCTCCTGCTCCAAAGGCGTATGTGAAAGGATATGTGAGGGATGCCTTGAGCGGCGAACCGCTTGCAGGTGTGGTCATATCAAGCGGCAGGACAAAGACATACACGCAGACCGATGCCAACGGCTTTTATAATTTCAGACTTTCAACAGGTGAGGATGTGCTTGATTTCAACGCTTATTCAATGGAAAGCCTCAGCCTGAACGTAAAGGTATGGCAGGATGGTTCATTTGATGTGAACATGAAGGAGAAGGTGTTCGAACTCAAGGGTGCTGTTGTTACAGCAGATGCATCGGTCACCCATCAGACCGGCAGGATGGGGGTGGAGCGTTTGAGACTTGACAGAATCAGGAAAGTGCCGACCGCTTTCGGTGAGGCGGATGTGCTCAAGGTTGTCCTCACTCTTCCAGGTGTGAAATCGGTAGGCGAAGCCAGTGGCGGATTCAATGTCCGGGGAGGTTCCACGGACCAGAATCTTGTGCTTTTCAACGATGGCACGGTGTATAACCCAAGCCACATGTTCGGCGTATTCTCCGCTTTCAATCCCGATCTGGTATCTGACATTGAACTGTATAAAAGCTCGATTCCGGTTGAATACGGCGGCAGGATATCGTCTGTCCTTGACGTAAAGACGAGGGAGGGTAACAACAAGAAGTTCGCAGGCTCGCTTGGAATAGGAGTGCTCACCAGCCGTTTGCAGCTTGAAGGCCCGCTGAAAAAGGACAGGACTTCATTCATACTCGGTGGCCGTGTTACATATTCCAACTGGATATTGAACCTTCTGCCCGACGACAGCGGCTATTCAGGAGGAAAGGCGAATTTCTATGACGCCAACCTTGGCATAACACATCATTTCAATGCCAACAATACAATACAGTTCTTCGGCTACTATTCTGCAGACAAGTTCAGCTTCTCGCAGGACACGACTTTCAAATACGGCAATTTCAACGGCTCGGTGAAATTCAGAAGTCATTTCAATGACAGGCACAGCCTCACTTTTACAGCCGGTTATGACAATTACAGGAATACTCTGCAGAATTTTGAGAATGATTATTCGTCATACACACATAAGAGCGCCATCAACCAGATGTATCTCAAGGCGGTGTTCAAATCGGTGCTGACCGACAGACATTCACTTACATACGGAGTCAATGGCATACGCTACGATATGCAGCCCGGGAAAATGCAGCCTTATAATGAATCCTCGCTTGTGATTGAAAGGCAGCTTGAAAAGGAGAATGCCATTGAGGCTGCTCTTTTTGCAGGGGATGAATGGAAGGCTTCGGACAGGCTGATTCTGGAATATGGAGCAAGGCTGTCGGGGTACAAGATGAACAAGGACAGCGAGTTCAGTTTCTTCCCGGAGATAAGGCTCAGCGGCAAGTATTCATTTGCGGACAATTTCTCAGTGAAGGCCGGCTTCAATACAATGAACCAGTATATCCATCTGCTGTCAAATACAACGGCCATTTCGCCTATGGATACCTGGAAACTTAGCGGGAAGGAAATCAAGCCGCAGAATGGATGGCAGGCTGCCGCAGGTCTGTACTGGAGCGTGGCAGGCAATCTTGTGGACATATCGCTTGAAGGCTATTACAAGCAGATGAACCATTATCTTGACTACAAGGCAGGCGCCTCACTGATGATGAACGAGCATCTTGCCGATGATCTGATTGAAACCAGGGGCAAGGCATACGGTGTGGAACTGATGCTGAAGAAGACCAGCGGAAAACTCAACGGATGGCTTTCATATACGTATTCAAGGACCTTGCTCAAGGAGAGTCAGGACAGAGGCATAGAGACCATAAACGGTGGCGACTGGTACAATGCTCCGCATGACAAGCCTCACGATATCAAGCTTGTGGCAAACTACAAGCTCACCCACAGGTTCAGTTTCTCAGCCAATCTTGACTATTCAACGGGACGTCCTGTCACAATCCCTGTAGGAACATACGAATATGGCGGAGGCACAAGACTGGCGTATTCCGAGCGCAATGCATACAGGATACCTGACTATTTCCGCCTTGACCTGGCAATGAACATAGAACCGGGGCACTATCTGAAGAGTCTGGCGCACTTCTCAATCACTTTCGGCGTTTATAACGTTACGGGAAGAAAGAATCCTTATTCAGTCTATTTCACTTCACTGGCGGGTCAGGCACCTAAGGGACACATGCTTTCAGTATTTGCAACCCAGATACCGTATGCCAACATAAACATTAAATTCTAGGAGGAGGGAATATGAACATTATGAATATTTTTTCAAGATTGGGC
>JAGHUC010000117.1 GCA_018065035.1 Candidatus Egerieousia equi
TTGAGATTCTCCTGCACTACAGGCCATTTTGACATGCCTCTCTCAGGTTTCTGCCCTATTCCGTCGGGAACTGATTTGTAGAGAATATGATCGTCATCCAGGAAAGCGAACGGCCTTCCAAGTGTGGAGTTGACCTTTCTGGAAGAAATCTTCACTGCCTCAGGTCTGGCTGCAGCAGCGTCAACTTTGTAAATGCTGACTTCACTATCGCCCGAGTGGGTGAAAGCGAAATACCTGCCGGAAGGTGACCAGGTGATGGCGTCGATTCTGGCTCCTTCCGGGAGACCAGCCACTTCGATTACCTGGCCGTTCGTGAGGTTCATTATTTCAATCCTTTCAAAAGGTATGACCCTGCTTGCACTGAAATTCACAGGGTTGAATCTCTCTCCGCCAATCCTTTCCTCGGGGCCGGCCAGTTCAGCCAATGGCACCGCACGGCATTTGCGGCTTGCAAGAACAGCCTTGCTGTACTGCGGATTGTAGAACTTTGAAGGAACTGGGCTGGACATTGCCAGTTCCTTGATGATTGGAGCAGGTTCCTTGAAATGAGGAACTTCATCCTGAGCATGCGCCGTAAATACAAAAGCGCATACTGCTGATGCCAGAATCACAAAACGTTTCATAGTATATATATATTATAACTTTACCTTGTGCAGACTTCACAAGGTAAAGTTAAACAATGTTTTTCAGCAATCAGCAAAGTACATAAAAAAACCGGCCAGAATTTCTGACCGGTTTTGTTTTTCTACAAATAGCTTTTGAGCAATTTGCTTCGTGCGCTATGTCTGAGTCTCCGGATTGCTTTCTCCTTTATCTGCCTTACGCGCTCTCGTGTAAGACCGAAATACTCGCCAATCTCCTCAAGAGTCATTTCCTGAGTTCCAATTCCAAAGAAATACTTCACAATGTCACGTTCACGCTCCGTGAGAGTTGAAAGTGACCTTTCTATTTCCTTGTTCAAAGACTCGTTTACAAGGCCTCTGTCCGCATTTGGAGAATCTGTGTTGGGAAGGACATCCAGAAGGCTGTTTTCCTCACCCTCAACGAACGGAGCGTCAACTGATACGTGACGGCCGCTTACGCGGAGTGAATCAACAATCTTCTCTCTTGGGATATCCAGCATTTCAGCCAGTTCATCCGGTGAAGGCATGCGTTCGTTCTTCTGCTCGAACTGTGACAACGCCTTGTTGATTTTGTTCAAGGACCCCACCTGGTTCAAAGGCAATCTTACAATACGGGACTGTTCAGCCAAAGCCTGGAGGATGGACTGTCTGATCCACCAAACGGCGTATGAAATGAACTTGAATCCTCTTGTCTCATCAAATTTCTCAGCAGCCTTGATGAGTCCGAGGTTACCCTCATTGATAAGATCCGGAAGACTTAAACCCTGGTTCTGGTACTGCTTGGCAACTGATACAACAAACCTAAGATTGGCTCTTGTAAGTTTGTCCAGTGCCTCCTGATCACCCTTTCTGATTCTTTGGGCCAGCTCAACCTCTTCCTCTACGGTTATAAGTTCCTCCCTGCCTATCTCCTGCAGGTACTTGTCCAGAGATGCGCTCTCTCTGTTTGTAATTGATTTAGTTATCTTTAACTGCCTCATTGTACTATAATAAGCTCGCAAAAATAAGCTTATTTCCCTAAAATCCAAAACTTATTTGCCTCAAGTTTCGCATAAATACTAAACTTGAGTTAATTGCTAAAACCAGCCGAATGGATCGGGATTGCCATATTGAGGCTGCCTCTGAGGCTGTTGCTGGTACTGGCGCATCATCATCTGCCTGTTGCCCATATATTCGTTGGAATCCATTGCCTGCAGTACAAGCTGAATGTCAAGCTGCTTTCCGTCACGCGACACGCTGATATTCACACCGTCGCCAGGTCGGTGGATATTGATTCTTTCCTGAAGCTCGTTTGCGGAAGTGATCTTGTGGCCGTCAACTGCTGTGATGATATCATTCACCTTGATGCCTGCCTTCTGCGCAGGTCCGTTCGGAACCAGATCGGTAACAACAGCACCCTGTGTCTTGTCGCTCACTCCGAGATATCTGGCAACTTCCGTGTTGAGTGTGGTCATCACCACGCCCAGCTGCGCTCTCTGAACCTTGCCGTACTGAAGCAGGTCGGCAACAATCTTCTTTACAATAGTTGATGGCACAGCGAATGAATAGCCTGCAAAAGCTCCTGTAGGTGAAGCGATTGCGGTGTTTATGCCAACCAGCTCACCCTTGAGGTTCACAAGTGCGCCGCCGCTGTTGCCAGGATTCACTGCCGCATCGGTCTGAATGTAAGACTCTATCTTGTTGCCGTTTCCATTGTCAAGAGCCCTGCCCTTTGCGCTTACTATGCCTGCTGTCACGGTGTTGTTCATGCTGTATGGGCAGCCGATTGCAAGCACCCACTGGCCAAGACGAAGGCTGTCGGAATCACCCATAGGAATTGAAGGGAGGCTGTCCGCTTCAATCTTGATAAGAGCTATATCAGTTACCGGATCGCTGCCAACAACGCTTGCAGAGAAAGATTTCTGGCTGTTCAGTGTTACGAGCAGCTGCGTGCTGCCTTCAACAACATGGTTGTTTGTGACTATATATCCGTCCTGAGTGATAATCACACCCGAGCCGCTGCTCAATGACTGCTGCGGCTGTATGTCATAGCCGAAGAATTGCTGCAAAAATGACATATTTCTTGGAGCGCTTGCCTGTTTGACAACTTTCACGTTCACAACGGCATCAACACTGTGCTCAGCCGCATATACAAAATCGGGTGCGCTGCCTGCAAAGGCCCCGTCATATTCCAGAGCGGAAGAGCCGCTGAGGGCTCCGGATTCACTTGAATTGCCTGTTCCCATATTGGAATGGCGTGCAATGGCAGCCGAACAGACACAACTGATAACAACACTTGCCAATACAATCAGAATATTTTTTTTCATAAGCTGAAATATTTAAAAAAAACCGGAATTCTTTTCGCAAAAATTATGCCGTTTTTTATTATCTTTGCTTGGTTAGATATATAATGTTCAATTTGAAAACAAATTAAAATAAAAATAATATGAGATTCATAGTTTCAAGTACGGATTTGCTGCAATTGCTCCTTACCACATCAAGAGTGATAGCATCAAAGAATTCCCTCCCGATTCTGGACAATTTCCTTTTCAGACTCGATGAAAACAAACTTACAGTCACCGCATCTGACATGGAAACAACCATCAGGAGTGCAATACAGATTGAGGAAGTGGCGGAAGAAGGTGAAATAGCAGTACCTGCAAAACTTCTCACAGACGCCATCAAGGAACTGCCTACGCAGCCAATCGAGTTCTCAACCAATGCAGACAAGCAGATTGCAAACATAGTATGGCAGAGCGGAAACGCACAGATTCCTTTCCTTTCCGCTGAGGAATATCCTCAGGCGCCTGCTCTCAAGGAGGCAAAGGCTCTTGTCATGAGCGCAAAGGTTCTTGCAGACGGAATAAATGGGACCATTTATGCAACAGCCGAAGAGGAACTCAGGCCTGTGATGAACGGTATTTTCTTTGACATCACGGAGGATGACACAACTCTTGTTGCATCAAACGCCCACAAGCTTGTATGCTTCATAAGGAATGACATCAAGCTCAGCGAAAAGGCTTCTTTCATCCTGCCAAAGAAACCTGCCAACATATTGAGAGGTGCTCTTGCCAAACTCGGTGACACGGACGTTGTGATTTCATTCGACAACAAGAACGCCTGCTTCACATTTGCTGAAACAACTGTTGTCTGCAGACTGGTTGAAGGAACATTCCCTGCTTACAAGAGCATCATACCTAAGAACAACACCAATGTCATAACGGTTTCAAGAACTGAACTGCTCAACGCTTCAAAGCGCGTGGCCGTATGCTCAAGCCAGGCAACCGCCCAGATTATTTTCCGTTTGAGCATGAACAGAATTGAAATCACCGCCCAGGATGTAGACTTCTCTACCAGCGCAAAGGAAACACTTCTCTGCAACTACGAAGGCGTTCCTATGGAAATCAGCTTCAAATCAACATTCCTGATTGAGATATTGTCATCACTTCCATACGATGACATCTGCATCAAGCTTTCAGACTCCAACAGAGCAGCTCTGATTGAGGCCGCAGTGGATGAGAATCCGGATGAGGCAATACGTGCTCTGCTTATGCCAATGAGAATCAACTAGTACTGGAGGTACATAAATACAATGGAACTGAATCTTAAGAATCCCATAGTGTTTTTTGACATAGAAAGCACAGGTCTTGACATAGCAAGGGACAGGATTGTTGAAATAAGTGCGGTAAAGGTGATGCCTGACGGAAGAGAGGAGGTCAAGACAAAGAGGATCAATCCAACAATCCCCATCTCCCCGGAAGCTCAGGCAGTTCACGGAATATCGAATGAAGACGTGAAGGATTGCCCTGTTTTCAAGCAGATAGCAAAGAGTCTGGCCCAGTGGATGGAAGGATGTGACATTGGAGGATACAATTCCATCAAGTTCGACATTCCTCTCCTGGCGGAAGAATTCCTAAGGGCAGGCGTTGACTTCGACTTCAGGAAGCGCAAGCTCGTTGACGTTCAGAACATCTTCCACAAGATGGAACAGAGGACCCTGGTTGCCGCATACAGATTCTACTGCAACAAGGACCTCGAGCAGGCACACAGCGCCGAAGCCGACACACTGGCAACATACGAAGTGCTCAAGGCCCAGCTTGACAGATACCAGGACACATTGAAGAACGACATAGGCTTCCTTGCCGACTTCTCCCTCAAGAACAGGAATCTGGATTATGCAGGAAGGATAGTCCTCAACGACAAGGACATACCAGTCATAAATTTCGGAAAGCACAAGGGCAAGGCCGTTGAGCAGGTACTGCGCGAAGAGCCGAGCTACTATGCCTGGATAATGCAGGGCGATTTCACGCTTGACACAAAGAAGGTACTCACCGAATTGAAAATAAAGATGCTCAAGAAATGAACATTTTCGTTTCAGACAGAACAGGAGCCAACTGGTTCCTCCGTCCCGATGCCACTCTGAACAAGGACTGCTCGGATTACTGGCTCCCGGATGGTCTGGACTACGTGATACCTGTACCTTTTGCCTACATAAGGATTGACAAGAACGCCAAAAGCGTGGCCACCAGATTTGCAAGAAGATACTACAGCACAAGCGGTTACGGAGTTTATCTCTACACAGACCAGCTTCCTTTCTGCATGGGGCAGTCACTTGACTTCAGCACCCTTGTAAGTCCTTCATCATCCACCGGCGATAGTACTGCAAACTCAATTCCAGCGCTTGAGCAGGCTTTCAGCAATATCAGCTCCCTCTGCTCATTGAAAAGCGGAGACCTGGTATGCATAGCTCTGGAAAATGAACCGCACAGGCTTTCCAAAGGAGAAAGCTACAGCTTCATGGACATTAAATTCAGCATAAAATGAAAAGAACTCTACTGATATTATCAATAATTCTGGCCACTGTCTTTACCGCAAATGCGCAATTTTCGGATGTTTACCTGAATCTGGCCGAAGACTCGCTTGTTGATGAAAGCAAGCTCAGCGGAGAAGAATTATGGAAATACGCAACCCTGGACAGAATCCTGGACCAGGGAGTACAGAGAGAATACTGGCTTTACATTCCTTCCAAGCTCAAGGTCCACTCATTTGTAATCAAGAACACCCCTCTTGTCATAGCGCTTCATGGCTATGATGGCAAGGCTTACAAATATTTCCCTGAACTGCTTGAGGCCGCCAGGGACTATGGATTCGCATTATGCATTCCGGTTGGAATAATGGACAGGGAAGGAAAGACAGGATGGAACGTGGGATATCCTTCACAGAGAGGAATGAGGGTTGATGACGGACGCTTCATAATGAATCTCACCAGAATGCTGCAGGATGACATGGGCTTCAGCAAGAACAGCACCTTCTGCACAGGAATGTCAAACGGAGGTGACATGTGCTATATGCTCTCAAGAAGGTACCCTAACATTTTCAAGGCTTTCGCTTCAATGTGCGGTACACTTATGACAGACATTTCCGAACGCTACGCACTGTCAAAGCCCGTCAACTTCATGGAAATACACGGAACGGATGACCAGCTTGCACGCTGGGCAGGAGATCCCGACAACAAACTCGGCTGGGGTTCGTATATGTCCGTTCCTCAGGCAATTGATGAGCTGAAGACAATCAGCGGCTGCATCATGACAGACATCCACGAGCTCGAACCATATAAAAAGGACTCGAAACTTGTCATTGTCCATTCATACACCGGCGGAAAGAGCGGAACTGAAGTGGTCCTCTATGAAGTTGTGAACGGAGTTCACAGTTATTTCAAGGATGATCTTGATGCACCGGGAAAGATAATGTCATTCTTCAAGTCCCATTGTTCGCCGGATGCTCTTGAGGTAATGCAAACCCTATTCTAAGCCAGATGACGCATATCGACTCACATTGTATCACCAGATATCTGATCTGCCTGGCAGTGCTGTATTTCCTTTGCGCCTGCGGCAATGGTGCCGGCAATGCAAGTGACAGCGAAGCGTGCAATCCGCACTCCGTTTCGGACGAAAGCGAATATTTTTCCATTGACGCGCAAAGCAACATCCTTACAATAAAGGAAGCCTGGAACAACGGTCAAAGTGAATCGTATGACATTTCATCAATCAACGCAGAAAGGATTGTGTGCATGTCCTCATCACACGCAGCGTTCCTTTGTGAACTTGGATGCCAGAACAACATAGTTGGAATAGCTGGTACCAGATTCATTTACAATCCTCAGCTCCAGAAAAGAATTCAAATGGGCCTGATACAGGAGGTTGGTTCTGAATCCCTGCCCGATTATGAAATGATAATATCGCTCAAGCCAACGCTTGTAACGGCATACGGAATAAGCGGTTCCGACAACAGTTACATAGAAACGCTGCGCAGATACGGTCTAACGGTCCTCGTCCTTGACGATTACCTCGAAGCCTCTCCTCTTGGCAGAATGGCATACATCAAGCTGTTCGGCGCAATAACAGGGCACAGGGCGGAAGCGGATTCTATCTATAATGCTGGAGTTGGAAAATACAATGCCATACGTGATTCAATTGCAGAAGCAATAGGCGGTTCAGAGAAAGTGAAGGTTCTGATGAACGCTCCTTTCAAAGGAATATGGTACATCCCTGGCGGCCGCAATTACACGGCAAGGATGATTAATGATGCGGGAGGGCAGATACTGGGTTCGAATCCTGATGCAGTCAGTTCAACAACGGAAAGTCTTGAGAAAATGCTTGTACTCGCATCGGACGCACAGGTCTGGTTCAATCCCAACACAGCAACAACAATATTCGAAGTCATTGAACAGAATCCTTTGCTCAGTGACATACCGGCCGTGAGGAATCTCCAGGTTTACAACAACAACCTCCGCCAGCGCGAAAACGGAGGCTCGGACATCTGGGAAAGCGGTTATGTCCATCCCGAACTCATTCTCAAGGACCTTGCCATGATCCTCCATCCGGAAATCTTCCACAGCGACAGCCTCTACTACCACCGGCGTCTGAAATAACCTATGCGCCTGATATTATTCGCAACCGTCTGAAATTTGCCGGGAAGCTTCCGGCACAACAACATCTTTTGGATATTTCTTATTCAAGAACCTATTAAGCAGAAACAACAAACATACACATATAAGCACTCGTATTACATCATTTTGAAGAATACGCCAGAGGGAACATAGATATTCATAATAAGGAATCTTTGATATAGCAGTCGTCAAATTTTCAAAATAGTTATTAGAGATTGCTCTTATCATGAAAACATAAAAATTATTAAAAGAATGTAACACAATACTCGGAATGATGCTTTTTGTTCGATAAGCTATCCAAGTAAAAAACAATCCGTCTATAAAAGCATGTGCGTATCTTGCAGGAGATATGTGAATCAGTGAAAACAAAAGAGCAGTAATTAAAATAGGCCAAATCGGTTTATATCTAAAATGACGATTTGCAAGTAATGAATTCAAGACTATTCTTCTAAATAAAATCTCCTCAGCAATTGGACATAATACACAACTTTCAACAAAACACAAGCATACACCCAACAATCCCATTGGAAGTGAATCAGGCACTCCGGTATTGCTATTAGTGTTATAGAACAATAAATTTACAAGCAAACCTATACAGACGACTACAAATAACGAAGGTTTCAGGGAGTTTGTTGACCAATGAACCTGTTTATTAGCAAATACTATACAGATAAATAATAAGAAGCTTATGATTCCGCCTAATGACAAAAGGCAACTACGCGCCGATGCATCAAAATGCAGGAATACTGCAACTCTATAGAAAAAGAAGGCGAAAACAACCATCAGGATGTATAGCAACAAGATGTATTTAAGCGCTTTCCACATAGTTCATAATATAACGACTCAAATTTACGCATAATTCTTAACCTCTGAAAAAAATCAGATTTCTATTCTCATCCTCGCATTCATAATTGAATTATAATCGCTATTTTTGTAGTAACGCTAATTATTTTTAATATGAAAAGATTATTCCTTTTTACTCTGATAGCCTTGTGTTCAGGCATTGGCTCATTGCTTGCTCAGCCATCGAAACAATATGTGACTCCGGTTGCACAGCCGGATCATGAGGATTGGATTTATAAATGCGGCGAGACCGTGAACATTACCCTGTATGCAGTAAAGGAGAATGTCATGATGCCGAATACCATAATCGAGTATTCATACGGCCCTGAGAAGAACGCTCCGGTTTTCACCGGAAAGGCAACCACAGACAAGAACGGCGTTGCCAGAATCAAATTCCCGGGTGCAAAGAAGCCTGGTTTCATCACTGTGAACACAGTTGTAAAATATGATGGTGTGGAATACAAGGGCATGACCAACGTTGGCTTCGAGCCATATTCAATCCAGCCTACAACCACTCTGCCGGATGATTTCAAGGAATTCTGGGACAAGACTCTGGAAAAGAGTGAAAAAGTGCCGATGATAAGCAAGTGTACCTGGAGCAAGGAACAGAGCACAGCCGCCGCCGATGTATATTTCGTTCAGATTCAGTCATACAGGCCAGGCAATTATGTATATGGTGTGCTTACAGTTCCAACAGATTGCAAGGAAGGCGAGAAACTCCCTGCCATTCTCCGTCTGCCCGGTGCAACGGTACGTGCTTTCAGCGGCCCTAACGATCTTGCAAAGGAAGGCTTCGTTGTTCTTGAAATAGGTGTTCACGGAATACCGGTGAATCAGGATCCTGAAATATATCAGGCACTTGTTCAGGGCTCGCTCGCAGGCTATGCCTCACAGGGCCTCGAAAGCCGTGACACTTTCTACTACAAACGTGTATACGCAGGCTGCGTACGTGCGCTGGATTATCTTGTGAGCCGTCAGGAAGTTGACTCTGAAAGAATAGCCGTTTATGGCGGAAGCCAGGGAGGAATGCTCTCAATTGTAACATCCGCACTGGACAAGAGAGTTAAGGCAATGGTTTGCCAGTTCCCTGCATTCTGCGATGTTACAGGTTATTATGAAGGCCGCGCAGGTGGCTGGCCTCATCTGTTCAAGGACAGGAACGAACCTGCTCTCAAGGAAAAGATTGCAGCCAGCAAATACTTTGACACCGTGAATTTCGCCCGCTTTGTAACCATACCCGGTTATTACTCCTGGGGATTCAATGACATTGTCTGCTGTCCGAGTTCAACTTTCAGCGCATACAATGTAATAAATGCACCAAAGACTCTCAAGATTTCAAGGGACAGCGGTCACTGGCTCTATCCGGTTTATGTAAGACAAGGCATAGACTGGCTCAAGGAGCAGTTCGGAATGCAGAAATAATTGCAGATGATGGGAATGCAGTATCATGAACTTGTGATTGTTGGCGGCGGAGCGGCAGGACTGTTTGCCGCAGCCATGGCCGTTGACAAAGGCATTGATGTCTGCATACTTGAAAAGAACCCTTTCTGCGGAAAGAAGATTGGCATCACAGGCAAGGGCCGGTGCAACATAACCAACACAAAGCCGTGGGAGGAATTCTCAACACACATCCATCCGTCTGCTAATTTCTTCAAATCGGCCTTCAGGGCAATGAGCAACGAGGATACAATCCGGTACCTCAACTCCATTGGTTTGCCAACGGTAGTTGAACGCGGATGCCGTGTGTACCCGGAAAGCATGTGCGCAAAGGATGTGTCAATGACCCTTGCCGCACACATTCGCAACAACGGCGGCACAATAATCAATTCCTGCAACGTTATTGAGTGCTCAACAGTTGAAAATTCCAATGACAACGAACAATCACCAGAGACTCCTGTTGCTGGATTCACAATATCATACGAGCAAGCCGGAAGAACTTGCATTATGCAAGGCCGCTACCTGCTTCTTGCCACAGGAGGCCTCTCCTACCCTGCCACAGGCAGCACTGGCGATGGTTATGCTTTCGCCCAGGCCTTCGGCCATTCCGTAACACAGAGGTTTCCTTCACTCACCGCTCTGGTTCCTGAAGCTTACACCTCAACCTTCAAAATAAGTTCCAATGCCATCGAGGTAAAGAATGTTGAAGCGGGTCTGGAGGTGAATGGTTCCGAGGTTCAAAGGGAATTCGGAGACCTTACGTTCACCGATGGTGGCATTGAAGGACCTATCGGGTTCAAAATCAGCAGGAAAGCTGTTGAAAATCTGATAAACGGGCAGAAGATGAAAGTTCATCTTGATCTCAAGCCGGCTGTTTCGCTTGAAGCATTGATTGCCAGAATAGAACGTGAACTTGAACAGGCGCAAGGCAGGATGAATCTGAATCAATTGTTAAGGAAACTTTTGCCCGGACAGCTGATTGAGGCATTCTGCAAAAGCAATGCCTTGAATGCAAACGTGCAGATTGGTTCCAGGAAGGAAATTTCCAGACTGGCCTCACTTCTTAAGGACTGGCAGTTCAGGATTGTTGACTACGTTGGTTATAATCGTGCAGTGGTGACTGCCGGCGGCGTTTCCACCAAGGAAATATCACAGAAGACAATGGAATCCAAACTGGTTCCTGGTCTGTATATTGCGGGCGAACTGCTCAACCTCGATGCCGACACAGGCGGCTACAACCTGCAGATAGCCTTCTCCACTGCAGCACTGGCTGTGAATCATATAGCCGCAAGAAATTCTGAATGATCCTTCCCTGCGGAAGGTTCCGGCAGATTGCACAGACCTTCCTCGGTACAAAATTACAAATAACAGACTATCAGCATATTACTAAAAACAAATGCGGAAGGTTCACGCCAAAATGTGGAACCTTCCGCACTATACTATGCAAAAGCTAACTAGTACTCCTTGATAGCTTCCTCGCCGTTAAGAACTGCCAGGCCGTTTGCAGCAAGAGTTCCCATTTCGTCCTCGCCAGGGTAAACAACTACAGGGGCAAGGTAAGAAACCCTCTCCTTGAGCTGAGCCATGAGCGATTTTGAATAAGCAATGCCGCCTGTGACAAGAATGGCGTCAACTTTTCCGCAAAGAACTGTTGACATTGCGCCTATCTCCTTTGCCAGCTGGTAAACGAATGCATCTGAAACGAGCTTGGCCTTTGCGTCGCCTGCCTCAACCATGTGTTCAAGTTCAAGCATGGAATTGGTGTTCATATAGGAAACAACGCCACCCTTGCCGTTCACGAACTTCTTCATCTCCTCCTTTGTGTATTTGCCGCTGAAGCAGGCATTGATGAGAAGAGTTGCAGGAAGCGAGCCGGAACGTTCTGGTGAAAAAGGACCGTCGCCGTTCAAGGCGTCGTTCACGTCAATGACTCTGCCACCCTTGTGAACGCCAACGGAAACACCGCCGCCCAGATGAGCAACAAGCACGCTGATGTCCTCATATTTCTTTCCCTGCTCCTTTGCATACCTCTTGGCAATTGCCTTCTGGTTCAGAGCGTGGAAGATGGAATAATGAGGGAAGAGCGGATGACCTGAAAGACGTGCCACTTCATCAAGTTCGTCAACAACAACAGGATCGGCAATGACGGCTGGCACCTTGCTTCCGCAGCGGACAGCTTCAACCTCCTTGGAAATCTCGAGTGCGAGAACTCCGCCCAGATTGCTGGCATGCTCGCCGTATTTCACGGTCCTGATGTCCTCTATCATGGCATCGTTAACACCATACACACCAGAAGGTATAGGTCTGATAACACCGCCCCTGCCTACGCAGATATCAATTGAAGCCAGTTCAACATTGTTTTCCGCAAGAGCCTTCATGATGGTGTCCTTGCGGAAAGCAAGCTGGTCTATCACGCCTTTATAAGGAGCGAGCTCTTCGCTCGTATGTCTGAGGGTCTTTGTGAAAACTTCCTCGGAATCCTTATAAACCGATATTTTTGTTGAAGTTGAACCAGGGTTTATAGCCAGAACTATGTATGACATACTCCCCTTCCGCTTATTTTGCTGTGATAGCTGCAAGAGCTATTGAGTTCAACTTTGTATCAACGCTGTCGGCGCGGCTTGAGAGAACGCAAGGAGCCTCGGCACCTGCTACTATGGCAGCTGTCTTCACGCCCGGGCAAAGCATTGTGTTTGTCTTGTAGAATACGTTTGCAGGCTCGATTGCAGGGAATACCAGGCAGTCTGCATCACCGGCTACAGGGCTGGTGAGTTTCTTTATTGCAGCAGCCTCCTTGTTCAAAGCAACGTCAAGAGCAAGAGGACCATCAACGTAGCAACCGCCAATCTGACCTCTGTCGGCCATCTTTGCTATGAGGGCGGCCTCAACGCATGCAGGCATACCGTTGAGCATCTGCTCGGTAGCTGCAATCATGGCAACTTTAGGTTTCTCAACTCCGAGAGCCTTTGCTGTGTTTACGCAATATTTGAGGATAGCCTGTTTCTGCTTGAAATCAGGAGCAGGAATAACAGCCATATCACCTATTACAATGAACTTAGGATAGCTAGGATTGAGGACAACTGATACGTGGCTCAATGTAGCCTTTGCAGGAAGAAGTCCGTTCTCCTTGTTGAGAATTCCTCTCATATATTTGTCTGTTGAGCAGAGACCTTTCATAAGGATGTCACCCTCACCGTTCTTAACCATTGAAACGGCCTGTGCAATAGCCTTGAGCTCAACCTTGTTGTCAACGATGTTGAACTTAGCAGGGTCAATGTTCTCCTCTTTGCATACATTGAGGATCATGTCCTTGTCACCAACCAGAGTACCTTCTACAATACCCTTGTCAATAGCCATTGAAACAGCTGTAATAGTGTGATTGTCAACAGCCCAGGCTGCTACAAGTCTCTTCTTTGAGCGTGAACGCAACTGCTCGAAAAGTTCGTCGAAGTTCTTTATCATAATTATATATTATTAAAGTTGATTACTTGATTGATTATGCAAGGCGCATTGTATCCTGTGCTATTACAAGCTCCTCGTTTGTTGTTACAACTGCAACCTTCACCTTTGAGGATGCCTTTGTAAGAATGGCGTCCTTTCCACGGAGGCCCTTGTTGATTTCTGAATCGAAGTCGATTCCAAGGAATGAACAGTTCTTGCCAATGTACTCGCGTGTGCTAGGATCGTTCTCGCCAATGCCGCCTGTGAATACTATGAGGTCAACGCCGTTCATTGCTGCAGCGTATGCGCCAACATATCTGAGGACGCTGTACTTGAACATCTCCTGTGCGAGCACTGCTCTCTGGTTGCCCTCTTTTGCAGCGTTCTCAAGGTCTCTTGAATCCGATGAAACGCCTGAAACGCCAAGGAATCCGCTCTTCTTATTAAGAATTGCGCTTACACCCTTGGTATCTGTGTTCTCCTTGTCCATTATGTATGTTACAACACCTGCGTCAACACTTCCGCAACGTGTACCCATTACAACGCCCTCCATTGGAGTGAAGCCCATTGATGTATCAACTGACTTTCCGTTGAGGACAGCGCATACTGAACCGCCGTTTCCAAGATGGCAGGTGATGATCTTTGAGTTGTTGATGTCAAGACCCGCAAGAGCTGCGGCCTTTGCTGCAACGAACTTGTGGCTTGTACCGTGGAAGCCGTACCTTCTTACCTTGTAGTTCTCATAGTACTCGTAAGGTATTGCATACATATATGCCTTTGAAGGCATTGACTGATGGAATGATGTATCGAATACGGCAACCTGAGGGATTGCAGGCATCAGCTCGGCAACTGCCTTGATACCAAGAAGGTTTGCAGGATTGTGAAGAGGAGCAAGCTCGCAGCATTTCTCAATCTTCTCGATTACCTGTGAATCAACCTTCACGCTGCAGTTGAAATACTCGCCGCCGTGAGCAACTCTGTGACCAACGGCCTCAATGTCTGCAAGCGATGAAAGAACGCCGTGCTCCTTGTCAGTAAGAAGGTCAAGCACGTTCTTGATACCTGCTGTATGGTCAGGAATAGGCATATGAACCTTATGTTTATCCTTTCCGGTAACGCTATGGGTGATATCGCCCTCTTCCATACCGATTCTCTCAACCAAACCCTTGGCAAGAAGTGAATAATCAGACTCACTCTTCATATCAAGAACCTGATACTTCAAAGAAGAGCTTCCGCAATTAAGTACAAGAATTATCATATTATAAGTTTATTTATTTGATTTTCAGAATATAATCCTTTTCTACAGCGATAGTTCCACCAACTTCCACAAATAACTTACAAAGATAACAATAAAACTGACAGGATTCGTAACATTTATGTTTTCTTTCCCCCACCCCGAGCAGATTGAAGGGCCAAACCTGCTCGGAACCTCACCTCCCGCAGCAAAACGAGCAGGTTGAGGGGCCGAACCTGCTCGAAACCTCACCTCCCGCAGCAAAACGAGCAGGTTAAGGGGCCAAACCTGCTCGGAAGCTCACCTCCCGCAGCAAAACGAGCAGGTTGAGGGGCCAAACCTGCTCGGAACCTCACCTCCCGCAGCAAAACGAGCAGGTTATGGGGCCAAACCTGCTCGAAACTCACGGTCAAAGGGCATTGAGCACGGCAAGCGTAATTTCTAATGAGCCATGGTATACGACTGATTGCGGGGCTACCGGCTGCAAAGAGAAAATTTCCTTTCCTGGGAAATTTTCTTTTGCAGTCCGGGTACCCCGCCACAACTGCTTATAAGGCCATGGAGCAATACAAACTTACGAACAGATCTGCGGAGAATCAACTTCCTATGTAAGCCATGAGGGAATTGAGCAGGTGTAACAGCTCATACAGTATGAATCCTCCGGAAGAAGCAACTGCAGCGCTCACAGCCTTTCCGGGAACAATCAGATTCAGTGCTCCGCACAGCACTGAGGACATCACAAAAACATAAATTATTGCCGTTACAAGAGGCGAGGCCACAAGATTCGTTATAAGGAAATACCGGGGCACATTGCCGAAATAGTACAGAGTCAACGGCATTGTGGCAATCTGGCACGAAACGCTCACCGCACACAGCTGAAGCAGACGGTACAGGGCCAGAGGCAGGAAGGCCCTCAGCTTCTGCCTCCAGCTCCGCCTTTTGAAAGGTGAAAGCCAGAATTCGAAGGAAGGCTTCAATATACCATCGATGGTGGAGAATATGAAAACTATTCCGCCCATAGCGGCAAAGGACAGCTGGAAACTCAGGCTCCTTGAAATGTGAGGATCCAGGAGGAGCAGGATGCAGGCGCTGAGAAGAAGAGGCGTTTCCCTGTTGCAGGTGCGGCCGCTGAGTCCGGCCCAGAGGGTTAGGCCGATCATGATTACTGACCTGCAGGCGGAAGGGCTCAGGCCGGTAGCTAGGACATACAGCAGCATGAACATCAATGCAAGCGGCAATTTGCATCTGTGCAGGATATAGTGGCTGTTCATGAATGAAAGCAGAACCATCAGGGTGGAATATATTATGCCTATGTGCATACCGCTCAGGGCCAGGATATGGCTGGCTCCGCTGTCCCTGAAATCTGCCTTGACCTCGGATGTGAGCTCCGATTTGTCGCCCAGCACAAGTGCCTGAAGCACGGCGCGCTCATTGCTGTTGCCATGTTCAGTGCTCCGTTCAAGCGGTTTAGACGCTGAAGAGGCCCTTGAGTTTTGAGACACTTTTATAGGCTCCCCAATTGGTATGGTTTTTAATGGCTGATGTATATCAGGCAAAAAGGTATCTATGGAAGAACCTATCGCCTGCCGCAAGGAAGTCACAACACGGCTTTCGGCAAACTGCTGCAAATCAACGGCATCCAATCTCTGGCTGTTGACCAGACCCAGCAGGAAAAGTGCGGCAATGAAGCAAGCTGTTTTCAAGCAAGTTTCTGTCGAGCGTACATAATACGGAGCAATATCAAATTTACAGTTGCCGGCATTTTCATGTGGTTCAACAAAGAATCTGTTACAAACCAAAGTCAAGAAATATGCAACAAGCACAAAAGCAATTGCAGAAAGCAGAATATATGGAACGAAATGATGCGGCAGAGGGAAGAACTCCCCTATCAGACACCCTGCAACGAACGATGGCAATATGTATCTCCCCCTCATATCTCCTGCACTGTTTTATAATACAAACATAAGCTTTATCATGTACAATAACAACAAGCCCCAAAAGTTTTGAAATACTTTCGGGCTTGGATTATCAAGGTATGGGGAAATCTACATAAAATCTTGTTTGAAGTCAACTTAAGATAGTGAAGCCTATATAAGTGATTGTACCATTATTATCAAATTCCACATCCCAATCAGCCCAATCTCCATAGTGCCAGAAACTAATATAATTTGGCTTTTCTAACTTTTTAGGACATTTTGTTTGTTTGACTTTTGAAACATTGTCCCCTATTCGCAGTCCACCGCTAATCTCTTCCGTCATAGTTAGAAATCGCTTGTCATTGACTATGCAGAATCCTGTGAAAGTATTGTCGACATAGTCAAAATTAAAATATGAGCTCCCATATTCATAAGTATTTCCGTTAATATTGTCCGGCTTTCCAAGTGCCGCTATTATCTGGTTCTTTGTATATTTCTCACCAACTTTCAACCCATTCACATCCTGGGCCAAAGCACTTGCTGCTATGCCCATAACAATGCATAATGTCAATATTACCCTTGCTTTCATATCCTCCTAACACTTGAGTTTAAGCACAAATATATACATTCTCATGTTAGATAACAAAACATACCCCGAAAGACAAAACTTTCGGGGTATGAAAAAAATGATATACCGACGCTATCAACTAAGTATGGTAAAGGATATGTCTGTTATTTTACCATTGTTGTCATAACCCACTCCCCATACGGCCCAATCGCCATAGTGCCAAAAGCAAATATAATTTGGTTCCTCAGTCTTAATCTCACATTTGCTCTGCCTCGCTTTTGATACATTATCTCCTACTCGTAATCCGCCACTAATTTCTTTAGTCATAGTTATGAAGCGTTGATCTTCAACATAAAATTCCACAAAAGTGTTGTCGTAACTATCAAAATAAAAAGATGAACGCCCGTATATGTAAGAAGTGCCTCTAATTTCGTCTGGCTGTCCAAGGGCTGCTATTATCTGGCTCTTGGTATATTTCTCACCTATTTTCAAACCGTTCACTTCTTGTGCAAATATGTTTTGCGCAAAGGCCATAACAATGCTTATTGCCAATATAATTTTTGTTTTCATACGTATTATTGTTTTTATTGTTCATAAAATATTCCCTGATTGTCTCTTTCATCACACTGTACATTCAGAATTTTGTAAATATCAACCTTGGATATTTTTCCATTTATATAAGGAGCGGGATCCACCCATTCACCATTCTTCTGTACACCCAAATGAAGATGAGGACCATAGCCTTGGTTTGCATTGCCTGTAATACCGGTATAAGCTATGACTTCTCCCTGATATATCTCGTCTCCTGGCTTGAAAGGCATGTTCGTTCGCGGATTTATGGCAACAGGTGTTACTTCCTGCAGATGTGCCAATGCCACCGTAACCTCTTCATTATTAATGACACAATCATAATAGATTATGTTGCCATAAGCACCATCGTCACCTTCGTATCCAGCAGGATATTTCTTCACACCAATTCTGTTAACCTGCTCAGTAACATATCTTCTGTTGTACTTACTCACGTCATCAAGAATAACCCCATCTGCCATTGCATAAATAGGGGTACCTACAGCAGCGGAAATATCTATTCCCTGATGATTTTTTTTCCTGCCATCATCGTAATAACGATTTGGCCCATATAATCCTCCCTTTTTATTCCATCCATCCCTGCCGCTTGGCAGTATGGACGTGCCTCCTAAAATCGGATTCATAACATTCTTCGTAGAGTTCCAGCAAGGCACAGTTGAATCATATAGGATTGCCATATCGGTTACATCTTCCTTAACTTCATACCAAAAACTTGCGCTCATGCCTTTGAAATGACCTTGCCACCTGCTGAAATAAGCGCCGTTATTAACTTTAACTTGAACAGGTAATTGTGTTCCCTTATAAAACATTCCAATGCACCAAAAATTTACTTCACCTAATTTCGGGTTATTCACTGACAAATCTATAGTATAACAACAAAACTTGCCGCCTCCGGATTCGCACCCCTCATCTTGTTGATCTTCCTCTTCATCTTCGTAGCCTTTTTCTGAATCATCTCTATGCTCTTCCTGACTGCCTCCACCACCAAGAGGGCTTTCGTACCTGTCTCGGTAGGCTATGCATTCTACTTCACTCAATGGTATAACTTCTTTGGCAATATCTTTAGTTTGAATTGGTAGGCCTAGTGCCATTGTGGTATAATCATCTGTTAACACTTGACCTTTCGCAAATATCTCTGTATCAAAAACGCGGCCATTCTTTGAATAAGTGACTGATCTTAGAGTACCATCCAATTGTGATTCAATAATAAGACCAGTGAAGTTACCCAGACAAAGGTATGAGATATCGCTATCATCCATTATCTCAAGATATTCAGGCCGGGACACCATTGTGGCAACATACGTATCAACTTCGCCTCCTGGTTCTTCTGCTAGAACAATAAATTTCTTTACAATGGACAGAGAATCGTTTGAAACCATTTTTCCCACATCCGCTCCCACATAAGCAAACTCCGAACGGCAGTTTGATTTGAATGGAATTTGAGTCAGTCGCAAACCATCTTCAAATAACAGTTCCTCTATCCTGCCACGGTCAATAAGTGATTCAAGAGAAACATCATTCTGGACAATGGATTTAGTGGACTCTTCCGAGTTTGAGCCTGAATAGGCAGACAAATCTGCGAACAGGACTGAATTTTGGGAACTGACATAAACGGAAGATAAATCTTGAAGTTTTACCTCAGAAACTGGGGGGGGGTACAACGCTCTGATTTTGAGCAAGATAGGAGTAAAACAAAAACTCCAATAGCTAATAAATCAATTGTTTTTCTCATAATTTGATTATTTAAGGAGTTAGTAGTGTTACAAATTTAAGAAATAATTTGATGCACAACAAATAGTAAATGTTATTTGTAAGGCTTAACTTTGTGTTGCGTGAATTGAAGTTTATGAAGAAAATTGCGTTCATAATAAACACAAAGAGCGGGACGAGCCGGAAAAGCCACATACTTGCCAGAGTATGGGAAAGTTTCACGGCAGAGAACGGTTTTCAATCAACAATTCACACCACGACAGACGAGAACGATGCCTACAACAGCGCAAAGCATTTTGCAGAGCATGGATTTGAAACCGTTGTGGCCATTGGAGGTGACGGCACAGTTAATCAGGTGGCCAAAGCGCTTGTAGGAACGAACACCAAACTTGGAATCATACCGGTTGGCTCCGGCAACGGACTCGCCAGGCATCTTGGGATTCCGCTGTTTCCTCAACGCGCCATTGACGTTATCATTGAAAACAATGTCCGCGTGATTGACGCAGGAAAAATCAATGACAAAATCTTTTTCTGTACAGCCGGACTCGGTTTCGAGGCGGTTGTAGGAAAGAAATTCAACAGTGCGCCAACAAGAGGGCTCAAGACCTATGTTGAATTCTGCGCCAAGGAGTACATGAACTACAGGCGTGAGAACTACAGAATGTACATTGGCAGCAACAAATACGAATTCAAGGCTTTCCTTATAACCTTTGCCAACAGCGCCCAGTGGGGCAACAATGCGTTCATAGCTCCCGAAGCAAGCATTTCAGACGGCATGCTTGATGTTGTGATATGGAAACGCGCGCCTCTGGCTGCTGTCCCGTTCATGACCGCAGGCCTGTTCACACGCACAATAGGGCTCTCCGAATACATTGAATCCTTCCGCTGCAAGGAAATAACCATAGAAAGGGAAAAGTCCGGTCTCATACAATTCGATGGCGAGAGTGCCAGCATGCCGGACAAACTTCAGGTAAGCGTGATACCCAACGCCGTGAAGGTCATTGTACCAAGCCCCACCCTGCTCAGCAGATTCATTGAAACAATCTCCAGAGAACTGGAATAAAAAATCAAGGGCGACCGAACGGCCGTCCTTGACTTTTCCCTGAAATTCAGCAACACTTATTTTGTAAGCATTGCATTGTATTTCTCGTAACCCTGGAGGTATTTTGCATCCTTCTCACGGAAACGGAAGTAGATGTTCTTGAGAAGCTCGGCAACATAGTTCTGAAGCTCAGCGTCCTCGGTCTTTGAGAAAGCTGTCTCAAGAGGATCGATTGCAGCGAGCAATGAACCACCGAGTTTCTCGAGGAGAGCCATGTACTTGTTGTCATCTGTCTCCATGTTAGCCTCGTTCTGAATCTCAACAGCCTTGTCATAATAAGACTTGCCCTTGCTGAAGTAACCCCAGAAGTAGTTAGGGTCAATCTGAACTGATTTGTCATAAGCAGCGATAGCATCCTCGAACTGACCGATCTTTACGAGCATGTTACCCTCTGCATAGTAAAGGCTAGGGTTGTTAGGCTCGTTGTTCTGAGCTGTATGGAGAAGGTCGCGGAGCTTTGCAGGATCGTCGTTTGACTCCATGTAAATGTTGATGAGAGCAACAAGAATTGACTGGCTTGTAGGGAATTTGATGAAACCGTTGTTCAGAACCTCCTTTGCCTTGAGAGTGTCACCGCTCTGCTTGTAAGCGTCTGCCAATGAAGCGAACACGTCACCTTCCTGGAAATAGTTGTAACCAATGCACTTGTTAAGGTTCTCGATTGCAACGTCATACTTCTTGCTCATTCCGGCTGTAACGGCAGCGTAGTAAATCATTGTTGTATCAATCTGGCCCATAACAGGATCCTCAGAAACCTTTGCTGTCATGATGAAATCCTCAGTTGCCTTCTCGAAATTACCAAGAGTGTAGCATCCCATAGCCTCAGAATAATATCTTGACTTGAGTGCGTTGAAACAAGCCTTGAGATCCTTGTTTGTAGCTCTCTTGGCATCAAGCTCTGAAGATTTTGAATAAGCCTCGAATGCCTTTGCCAGAACATCCTCACCTGGAAGAACAGGAGTCTTTACATTCCATGCTGCAAGCTTGCCGGCCTCATCATAATAGAGATCCTTGTCTGCATAGGAATCAACGAGATAGGTCTTGCCACCTATTTCAGTATCCTTTGACTCGAGAACCTGCTCGCCCTTGAGAAGGAGCTTTACCTCCATCTGGGAAGCACCCTGATACAAACCCTTGATAGGGGCGTCGTAAGCATTGCAATAAGCTGTTCCAAGCTTCATCCAGCTTCCAGGGTTGTTAGCCCTCTTAGGATTCTGAACTTCAGCCTGAGCCTTGGTTATCTCTTTGATAACCTTTTCATTTGACTGTGCATTTACCTGTGATACCATAAGAAGCATCGCAAGCACGAAGAGTAATTTTTTCATACCTTTTCTATAAATAAATTGTTAATAATTATTTCTTTTATTGTTCAATAATCTGTTCCGCTACTTCCGCAGGCTCTTCCTCGTTCTTGTCAACCACACATATTGCAGCTATTTCATCTCCTTCCCTTATGTTTATGAGTCTGACTCCCTGGGTTGCCCTTCCGGCAGTCTTTATATCGGATATCGCCATTCTTATTGTAAGGCCCGATTTGTTTATAATCATAAGGTCCTGCTTCTCGTTCACATAATTCAGAGCAACAAGGTTACCCGTCTTTTCCGTTACATTCATGGCCTTCACTCCCTTTGCTCCTCTTGAGGTGAGTCTGTAATCCTCGAGAGATGACTTCTTGCCATATCCGTTGGCACTTACTACCAGAACGGTGTTGGATTCATCCAGCTGACTTTCAGGTGAAGCGCAGACCATGCTTATTGTCTGTTCGTTTCCTTCAAGTTCTATGCCACGAACGCCCATTGATATACGACCTATAGCTCTACAGCTGTTTTCATTGAAGCGGACGCACTTTCCGTTTGATGCCGCAATGAGAATCTGGTCATCGCCTCCGGTGAGCATAGCACTGAGCAATTCATCGTTTTCAGCTATTGTTATAGCCTTTATTCCGTTATCCCTGTTGGTCCTGTATTCTGAAAGGGCTGTCTTCTTGATAACGCCGCATCTGGTTGCCATTACAATGTAATGGGTGTTCACGTATTCATCGCTGTTCATATCTCCCAGCTTGAGATAAGCGCATATGGAGTCACCGCTCTCTAGCCTTATGATATTCTGGATAGCCCTGCCCTTGGAGCTCTTTGCCCCTTCAGGAATGTCATAAACCTTGATCTTGAAGTACATACCCTTGCTGGTGATGAGCATGAGCGTACTGTGCATATTGGCTACGTAGATGTGCTCTATGAAATCCTCATCCCTGGTAGCGGAACCCTTGGATCCTATACCTCCCCTGTTCTGTGTCTTGTACTCCGACAGTGAAGTTCTCTTGATATATCCCAGATGTGAGATTGTGATAACAACATCCTCATTAGGATAGAAGTCCTCAGGATTGAAATCACCCTCATCCGGCTCTATGCTTGTCCTGCGCGCATCACCGAATCTGTTCTTCAGGCCCTCGAGTTCCTCCCTGATGATCTCCATCTGGAGTTCATAGCTTGCAAGCACATCCTGCAGATGGGCTATGAGTTTCATGAGATCATCGTACTCGGCAGCCAGCTTCTCCCTTTCCAGACCGGCCAGCTGACCGAGCCTCATTGAAACGATGGCCTGTGCCTGTACATCAGAGAAAGCGAACCTTGCAATCAAGGCCTGCTTTGACTCCTCTATCGTACGGCTAGCCCTTATGATGCTTATGACCTCGTCAATGAAATCCAGTGCCTTGAGCAGTCCCTCAAGGATATGGGCGCGTGCCTGAGCTTTCTTGAGATCGAACTCGGTTCTTCTGACTATGACTTCATGCCTGTGCTTTACGAAATACTTCACAAGCTGCTTGAAGTTGAGAAGTCTCGGACGGCCATCAACAAGTGCGATATTGTTCACGGAGAAACTTGACTGCAGAGGGGAGTTCTTGAAGAGAGTGTTCCTCACAACGTCTGAAACGGCTCCGTTCTTGAGGCGTATCACAATACGCATACCCTCCCTGTCGGACTCATCGTTGATTTCAGATATACCTTCAACCCTCTTGTCCTCAACAAGCTGTGCAATCTTCTCAATGAGCTCCCTCTTGTTCACCATATAAGGGATTTCAGTCACAACAATTGACTCACGTCCCGAATCGGAGACCTCAATGTTAGTCCTGGCTCTCACAACCAGACGACCGCGTCCTGTCTCAAACGCATCCCTGATGCCCTGAAGACCTAGAATTATACCACCGGTAGGGAAATCAGGACCCTTGACATACTGCATGAGTTCCTGAATGGTGATATCCTCATTCTTTGTATATGCTATTATGGCATCACAGACCTCGTTAAGATTATGAGGCGCCATATTTGTTGCCATTCCAACTGCGATACCTGAAGTTCCGTTCAAAAGCAGCAGCGGAGCCTTGCAAGGGAGCACTGTTGGTTCCTTGAGAGTATCGTCAAAGTTACCGGTCATATCAACCGTGTCCTTGTCAAGATCCGCAAGGACCTCCTCGCTTATTGCCTGAAGCTTGGCCTCGGTATAACGCATGGCGGCAGCACCATAACCGTCAATCGAACCGAAGTTACCCTGACCGTTCACAAGCATGTACCTCAAGCTCCATTCCTGAGCCATGCGGACCATTGTATCATATATGCTGGCATCTCCGTGCGGATGGTATTTACCCATCACCTCACCTACGATACGGGCTGATTTCTTTGTCTGGCCTCCTGAGCTCAAATTGAGCTCGTTCATACCATACAGCACTCTTCTCTGCACAGGTTTCAATCCGTCTCTCACATCCGGAAGGGCTCTCGACACAATAACAGACATTGAATAATCAATGTAGGAGCTCTTCATGTGATCTTCAATGTTTATCTGCTGGATTCTACCCTGTGACAATTCTTCTGTTTCCATCAAAATTCAATTAAAATTCAACTCTGCGCGGCCATTCGCAGACCACCGCAATAACAAGCAAAATTAGCAATTTCCAGGGACTTTTCAAAATCTAAATCAGCTGCAGCAGATATCTTTTACTGCCGCAGTTTTTCACTACGGACATTTCGCAAGCGCGCCCTGCAGAGTTTCCGTCCTCATTCAAAGGAAGTTTGCGGAACCTGCGCCATGACATTCCGTCAACAAGGAACTCCACCGCCCCGCGACCGCCGCATTCACTGAAGCCAAGTTCACGGTAAACATTCCCGCAGGACCATTCATTATCGGAATAGGACATTATTTCAATGCCGCAAAAACCAGTTCCATGGTCATCGGACAAGGAAGCCTGCAAATCCTTTATGAACGCCTTGAGCAGACGTCCCATGCCTCCAGCCACCCTCACACCGGCAACTGAAGCATACCTGAGCCATTGATATGATTCAAACGGGATTCCGTCACACTGCAATTCAGGATCCGGCCCGACATCAACAAAAAGGTCCTTTCCAGGGTAACGCTTCACGGCAAGCGCCGATGAAAAGCTGGCGACCGCCACAATCGC
>JAGHUC010000066.1 GCA_018065035.1 Candidatus Egerieousia equi
CCGTTGCTATACGCGAAGCTGGACAGGCGCTTGCGCAGCTGAAGGGCAAGCGCACTGTCATTCCTGCTTGAAATTATATATCCTGCCACCATGTTCTTTAATCGTTGGTTTTTTGAAATGGCATTCGGAAAAACATAAGTTGTTGTCATCCATGATGTTGAAAAAATCTTACCTTTGTTTTATTAAACCAAGGTTAAATAAAAGAGGTAGCCGCATAAGCAGCTGGATTTCAATAAGTTCAGCAATGTTTAATATATTCATTGTTCATTATATGGTGGTTATTTAATGCATTATCATTGCATCAAGGCTGAAATAACCCCCGCCGCTTCAACCCTGCACAGACTGCACGCAAAACGTGTTCAAATGTGCTGAAAAAATAATCAGGCGGAGAGGATTCTTCAATTTCCCCAACCGCCCAATTATCTGTTTTCAATAAACTAACATAAAACAAGCAGGCGGCCGGGAGATTCCCGGCCGCCTGTTCTTTCAACAAAACCTCAACGGCTTGTTATTTTGCCTCGTTGGCCTTGATGGCAGCCTGCGCCGCAGCAAGTCTTGCGATAGGAATTCTGAATGGAGAACATGATACGTAGTTCATGCCAATCTCGTTGCAGAACTCAACTGATGCAGGATCGCCACCGTGCTCACCGCAGATACCTACTTTGAGTTTAGGGTTGGTGCTTCTACCGCCCTTGATACCAATCTCAACAAGTTTGCCTACTGAGAAGCGGTCTATTGTCTGGAATGGATCTGCAGGGAGAATCTTGTTTGCAAGATAGTCAGGCATGAATGCTCCAACGTCGTCTCTTGAGAAGCCGAATGTCATCTGGGTAAGGTCGTTTGTACCGAATGAGAAGAACTGAGCTGTCTTTGCCATTGAATCTGCAATGATGGCTGCTCTAGGAATCTCAATCATTGTTCCGAACAGATACTTGATGCTTACACCGTACTCCTTCTCAATCTGAGCGTGAACTTCCTCACAGATGTTCTTCTGGAAGTTAAGCTCCCTTACAGAGATGGTTACAGGAATCATAACCTCAGGCTGAGGTGTGTAACCCTCTTTCATAAGCTCTGCGGTAGCTGTGAAGATAGCCTTGAACTGCATTCTTGAAACCTCAGGATATGTGATACCAAGACGTACTCCACGATGACCCATCATAGGGTTCACCTCATGAAGAGCCTCACCACGTTTCTGTATATCAGCAACGGTGATATCGAATGCTGCTGCCAGTTCTTTCTGTTTCTCAGCTGTCTGTGGAACGAACTCATGCAATGGTGGGTCAAGAAGACGGAAGGTAACAGGCTTGCCGTCCATAACCTTCATTGTGCCCTTTGCAGCCTCCTTTACGAATGGCTCAAGCTCTGCGAGAGCATGCTCTCTCTCAACTGTTGTGTTGGACATGATCATCTTTCTGAGCTTTGCAAGAGGCTCTGCTGAATTCTTGCCATAGAACATGTGCTCTATACGGAACAGGCCTATGCCCTCTGCACCGAAATCAAGAGCTGTCTGTGCATCGTAAGGGTTATCAGCGTTTGTTCTTACACCAAGCACTCTGTATTTGTCAACTATCTTCATGTACTCGATGAAACGAGGGTTCTCTGAAGCGTTCATTGTAGGGATAGCCTGTCCGAATACAAGACCCTTTGTTCCATCCAATGAGAGGATGTCACCGTCCTTGAAGAGCTTGTCACCGATTGTGGCTGTTCTGTTGATCATGTTGATCTTGAGAGCGTCGCAACCAACGATTGCGCACTTGCCCCATCCACGTGCTACAAGAGCGGCGTGAGAGGTCATACCTCCGCGAGCTGTAAGAAGACCGTCGGCAGCCCTCATACCCTCAACGTCCTCAGGGTTGGTCTCCTCACGGATGAGGATTACTTTCTCCTTCTTTGCAGCAGCCTCAACAGCCTCGGCAGCTGTGAATACTATACGGCCTACTGAACCGCCAGGACCTGCTGGAAGACCCTGTGCAACAGGAGCAACCTTCTTCTCCTCCTCAGGGTTGAGGATTGGGTGGAGAAGCTCGTCGAGCTGTTTAGGAGCAACTCTCATAACGGCTGTCTTCTCATCAATAAGTCCTTCGTGGAGCATATCCATTGCCATGTTCAGAGCGGCAATGCCTGTTCTCTTGCCAATACGGCACTGGAGCATCCAGAGCTTGCCGTCCTGGATTGTGAACTCGATATCCTGCATGTCATGGAAGTGATGCTCAAGGTTCTGCTGGATCTGGTCAAGTTCCTTGTAAACCTCAGGCATTGCTGTTTCCAGAGAAGCCATATTCTTGTTGTGCTCGTTCTTTGTTGCCTCGTTGAGTGGGTTAGGTGTTCTGATACCTGCAACAACGTCCTCGCCCTGAGCGTTGATCAACCACTCGCCATAGAACTTGTTCTCACCTGTAGCAGGGTTTCTTGAGAAAGCAACACCGGTTGCTGAGTTCTCACCCATGTTACCGAATACCATTGACTGAACGTTTACAGCTGTACCCCAATCATCAGGAATACCCTCAATTCTTCTGTAAGCAATGGCCCTCTTTCCGTTCCATGATTTGAAAACGGCGCCGATACCACCCCACAACTGCTCGTAAGCGTCATCAGGGAAAGGTTTGCCAAGCTCCTGCTTAACTCTTACCTTGAAGTCCTCGCAGAGTTCCTTGAGGTCCTCAACTGTAAGGTCTGTATCTGATTTGTAACCCTTGGCCTCTTTAACCTTTGCAAGCATTCTGTCGAGCTGAACACGGATTCCGTGACCCTCTTCAGGCTCGATGTTCTCAGCCTTCTCCATTACAACGTCTGAATACATCATGATCAAACGTCTGTAAGCATCGTATACGAATCTAGGGTTGTTGGTTCTCTTGATAAGTCCAGGAATTGTAGCTGAGCACAGACCAATGTTGAGGACTGTCTCCATCATACCAGGCATTGAACTTCTTGCACCACTACGGCAGGAAACGAGAAGCGGACACTCAGGGTCTCCGAATTTCATGTTCATTATCTTCTCAGTAGCTGCCATTGAAGCGTCAACATCGGCCTTCAACTCTGCAGGGAACTGACCGTTGTTTGCATAATACTCAGTACAGCACTCTGTTGTAATGGTGAAACCTGCAGGAACAGGCATACCAAGTCTGCACATTTCTGCAAGGTTGGCGCCTTTGCCACCGAGCAGGTTTCTCATTGTGCCATCGCCCTCGGCAATCTTGCCACCAAAGCGATATACTCTCTTAATTTCTGACATACTTTTTTATTAAAAATAATTGTTTGTTGTATTCAAAATATATTACTGGCCTTATAAGAAATATACTTTTTTAACCATCGCCATGTTGGAAATGATTAAAATTTCATCACTTATCCTACAAATATAAGATTTTTTCAAGAAAGGACAAGTAACAAAATTGCTATTATTTAAATTTTCAGCTTGATTCCAAGTCTTTCAAGAACGCCTGATATGAATATCACCAGCAGGGAGAAGCCGAAGCAGTTCCATAGTGCCATCGGCGGGTATGTAAGGAAGTCAGGAAGGACTATATTGAAAATATCGGCAAAGCCATAAAATACGTACGGAATCATATAGGTGGTGAGGGTTGCAGTGCCCGCCGGTCTGAAAAGCCTCTCATACCATTTCGTGAAACCGTATCTGCTGAGCAGGATAAAAATTGCATACATTGCAATGGCCAGTGCGTAAATGTAGAAGATGCAGGGAATTGTCAGGCCTATCTTGGCTGCAATCCATATCCTTCTTGAAATGACAGCCAGCAATATGAAAGCCGTGAGTGCGGACAGTGTGAACTGGCTGAATTGTCTGAAATGGTTCTCAACCTGACTCTTTGCGCACATCCTTGGACTGAAGCCGCGCCCGGCAATGATGACAGAGAAAATCACGCCGCCCAGACATAGCAGCGTATTGTTGCCTATATGCCATGCTGTCATTATCCCGCCAAGGAAATTCGGTTCCTGGAAGCCCGGCAGATTGCCGCCGCCCAGTTCTTCTCTCGTATGATTTGTAAGGGCGCAGAGCACAAACATTGCAAGCCACACAAGACCGAGCCTGCGCATATTGCTTCTTGTCAGAAGATATATGATAGCAGTCACCAGATATGTCCAGCCTATGCTGCCCAGAATGCTCCAGCGCACATCAAAGACAAAGCCTTTGGGGCTCCTGTAAGTAAATGCCAGGAAGAGCAGTCCGGCAATGCCAAGGCATCTGATTGCCATATACATACGTTTTCTGCCGGCCGATATGTCCTTGCTGGGATAAGCGTTCCATATACAGAAGAAGCATACCACCATGAGTATCCAGTAGAAACCTATCTTGTACAGTGAGAAGTCCTCAGGAAGTCTCTGGCTGGCATTGCCAATCACGCAGCCCATTATCATGAGCGAGAATGCTCGCATAAGAATGTGTCCCAGCGTTGATTCGGTTGCGAGGCCCTTCCTGAACCGGTTTTCAATGGCGTATGGCACGGACATTCCAACTGCAAAGAGGAAGAGCGGAAGGACCACATCTGAAAGGCCGATGAAGTCCACGCCAACTTTTGCATGTTCCATCCACTGCGGCACGCCGTGAACCTTCCAGAAGTCGTTTACAAAAATCATGAGCGCCATTGTAAGCGCTCTGAGCATGTCTATGGCCGTGTTGCGGCTCCAGTCAAAAGTCCTTTCCATATATTCGTATTTCCTTGATTATGCAGCGGAATTGCACGCACATTGCCCTCAGCAGGGGCCTCAATGTCTGAAAGGAGGATTCCCCGCCTCGCCCCAGGCTATTGCGCATCCGAAAGCGGCCAGGTTCCTTTCCAGTTCCTTCTTCACATTCTCCGGTGAATCATCCACATTGGCCTTGCCCTGATACAGATTGTACTCTCGCTTGGCATCAGGCAGAGTGATGTTAGGCATCACCACATTGGCGCCGGCCCTGATTGCCTCCTCGCGTCCCGCAGGGCTCAGAACCTGCAGCGCCGTTGTAGCGGCAATATTTATATCAGGCAGCCTTCTTCTCAACTCTTTTGTCACAGCGATGGTGAGTTTCACCTTTTCCTCTCCGCTGTAATTTATAAACTCTCCCCACAGCTTCTCACCTTTGCAACAGATTCTCTCCGCATTATTTTCTGGCTTCTCTTTGATATTTCCTGTCCCGTGGCAGGCTTTCTTCCTCTGATCAAGCGGAACTGTACGTTCGTCAGAAACACACTCAACAGCCGTGTCATTGTTCCGCACCTTGCTGCCGGCAAGCGAGAAAAGCTGCCCAAGAGGTGTATCCTCATGCGGAATGTAGGGGCCCATGCCAACCATGTCAATCTTATGGCGGACCATGAAGTCAATGTCGTGCTCAAGATTCTCACGTGTCTGGAAAGGCAGGCCAATCATCATGCCGCTGCCCGTGATGTATCCCAGGCTCTTGAGATTATCAAGGCACTCCACCCTGGTGTCATAGCTGTGTGCCACATTCCCTGCTTTCACACTTGACATCAGGTCTTTGGACTCATTGTTCAAACATGCCGGATTGATGTCATTGCATTCAGTACCCGGATGAATACGTTCATAAAGGTCCTTGTCAGAAGCCTCGATCCTGAGCAGATATCTGCCTGCGCCCGCTTCGTGCCAGAGTTTGTAAACGTCCCTGCTCTGCTCGCCCAATGAAAGCGTGACGGCAAGCGGAGCAAATGTACTGCTGCGCAAATGGGTGATATCATATACAAGTCTGGCAATATTCTCCACGTAGTCACTGTCACATCTCTCCCCGGCCTGCAGAACAACGCTGCCATAACCGTTGTCAAGTGCAAACTGTGCCGCCTGCAGAATCTGCCCGTTGCTCAGTTCATATCTGCGAACCTTGCAATTCCCGGCCCTGATTCCGCAATACAGGCAGTTCTTCCTGCACCTGTTCGATATTTCAATCAGTCCTCTGAGCCAAACCTTGTACATTAACACGTTATTATTCAAGCAATGTTCAAAAACTATCTCAGTCCAGTTTCTTAAAGCATGCCAGCTAACCAATTATTCACAAACTATCCCAATCCAGTTATGCAATACGTTAAAGCAAAAATCACCGTCCACCCTCACCGGCCTACTATGCATCTGTAGTGCTGATTTGTGTGGACGATGAGGAAATTTTGCCTCACCTTCCACGCCGACCATTGCCAGACTGCGTTTTAAGGCACATCAGCGTGGACGACGAATTTTGCTTTAATCTGTGAACGAACTATTTCTTGCGTTTGCGAGGCTTCTCGTCCTTGCTGTAGCTCTCCCTCACCTCAGAAACGAACTGTTCGTACCACTTTCTATCCTGTTTCTCTGAAATGGTCTCGCCTCTCTTGCGGCCCTTGCTTTCGGAAGATCTTCCACGTCCGCTTTCACTGGCTTTGCTTCTCTCGCTGCGTCCTCTTCTGCCTGATCTTCCCTCATCTTCCCTTCTTCCTCTTTCTCTACCGCTTCTGCCTGATGCTCTTTCTTCGCGACCTCTTCTTCCTGGTCTTTCTTCACTTCCCCTTCTGCCTGCTCTCTCATCCTTGTCACTGCGTCTGCCCCTGCCGCCACGTTCAGAGCCTCTTGGCTCACCTTCTTCGGAAGCTTCGTGCACTTCTCTGGCAGCACCCTGCTCCTGATTCTCATCTTCAGCATATTTTCTTCTGCGGCTGCGGGATGGTTTTTCGGAACTATCGCCATGTTGGGAGCCGGAAGGACGCTTGCGGTCAGTTGCGCCAATGTAATTCAAGTCTGGAGCATTCTTGTAGTACTCAAGGAAGCGGTTGGCTGTGACTGCCAGGAACTTCTTGATAATCTGGTCCCTGGTCATGGCTTTCCACTTCTCCTCAAGAATAGGGAGGTATGGGAATGCCTCAACAGGCAGGGTAACGTCATCGAGCTTGTCTATCAGGAACTCAATCTGTTTCTTGCAGATCTCAGGACCTCCAGGAATCTTTGCACGCCTGATCTCCTTGCCTATCATCTTCTCAATCTTCCGGATCCTGTACATTTCGCGGCTGTTGGCAATTATGATTGACTGGCCCTCCTTGTCGGCACGGCCTGTTCTTCCACTGCGATGGGTATAGATTTCAAGTTCGTCAGGAAGCTTGTAATTGATAACGTGTGTCAGGCTGTCAACATCAATACCTCTGGCGGCAACGTCGGTGGCAACCAGCAGACTCAGAGTCTTGTCCTTGAAACGTTTCATAACCTGCTCGCGGACATCCTGGGTAAGGTCACCGTGAATTGAATCCACATCATAGCCATCGGTCATGAGTTTGCCGGCTATCTCCTGGGTTTCAAGCTTGGTACGGCAGAAAATGATACCATAAACTTCAGGGAAGTAATCGACTATTCGCTTCAGGGCGAGATATCTGTCCTCTTCCTTTATGACCACATAGAAATGGCGCACGTTCTGGGCTCCTGAATTTCTCTGTCCAACAACTATTGACTTGTAGTTCCTTGTATAATTCTTTGCTATATTCTCAACCTCAACCGGCATTGTGGCGCTGAAGAGCAGGGTCTGTCTTTCCTGCGGAAGTTCTGCTACGATTGCATCAAGGTCATCCTTGAAGCCCATGTCAAGCATCTGGTCCGCTTCATCGAGCACGAACATTGACACTTCATCGAGATGAGCAACTTTTCTTTTGCACAGGTCAAGGATTCGTCCAGGCGTTGCAACTATGATGTCCGCACCTTCCTTGACTTCCTTCATCTGGCGTACTATTCCGGAACCACCATATACACAGACAATCCTTGTTTCAGGAAGGAACATTGCGTATCGCTCCAGATCCTCGGCAATCTGCTTGCACAGTTCACGTGTAGGGCTGAGAATAAGCACCTTCGGGTTCTTGCTCTTATCAGTGTTTCTTTCTGATGCCGCCTGTTCTGCAGAATCATCCTGTGTTTCTTCTCCGGTATTTGCGGCCGTTTTGTTAAACTCGCCTCTGAAGAGTTTGTCAAGAATAGGGAAGCCGAAAGCGGCTGTCTTGCCTGTGCCTGTCTGCGCCAGGGATACAAGGTCATCGTTGCTTGAAAGGAGCTGCGGGATTGTCTGTGCCTGAACAGGTGTCGGTTTTTCAAAACCGAGTTCCGCTGCGGCCTTCTGCAATTGCTCGCACAGTCCCAGGTCCGCAAAAGTCAGACTGGCCTCAATTGCCTCGTTTGTTTCGTTTACTTCGTTTGTTTCAATTACTTCGTCTTTCATATATTTTTTGTTTTTCTTATTCGTATTCTCAAAGCGGAATTGTTTCCGCTGTCTTTTGCATCTGTTTGGGCGCATTTTCTCTCAAAATGCGCTCGTTTCCCTCGCTTCCTTCCTTTTTGGGCGCATTTTCTCTCAAAATGCGCTCGTTTCCCTCGTTTTCTTCCTGTTTGGTCATTGGAATATGGAGCCAACTCGCTTCCAAATGCCGGCGCAAAGCGCGAGACACATTCCGTAGTTCACCAAAGGTATGCCCTTCTGGCGCAGAATATTCAAGCGTGACATCAGCTGACGTTTCGTAACAACGCAACCGCCGCACTGGACGGCAAGATTGAACGGAACATGGGAAGGTATCTCATTGTCCGATGACACGAATGTGAAACGAACTTCTGAAACACCGACACAATGCGCCTTTATATATTTCGTTAATGCAGCGGGTATCTTCACCCGTCCTATATCCTCACAAGTTGAGTGATGCGTGCAACTTTCTAGCACAAGCACCCTGAATGTTCCGCCACAAGAATAATCTGAATTCAGGGATTCCAAAAAGCGCATCCCAGCCAGATAATCCTCGAAAGGTCCTTTTGCCCGAGCCAGCAACATACTGAAACTCGTTAGCGGCACATTTGCCGGAACCAGCGGAGCCACTTTTGCAAAGGCCTGTGAATCAGTTACCACCAATGATATTCCATGTCGGGAAGTATCAGCAGAATCCGTTGCACTAGTAAAAGGAACATGACCATCAGATCTGTCCTTCCGTGAATCACAAATGTTAGATTCGGATGCGGCTTCAACCGAACCTTGAACGCAAGCGGAATGGTCATCCATAAATGCCCCCAACTGCTCCGGTTGCAGGACTGTGACAATGGCACCAAGGTCAAGGAGCTGCCGTATGGCCATCACCTGTGGAAGAATGAGTCTGCCGGCGGGGGCTTCGGAATCAACAGGGCAAATCAGCGCCACCTCATCTCCCGGACCGACCAGTCCTTCAAACATGGGTTTCTCCTCGTACTCACTGCTGCTGTTCCTGACCTGGGCGAGAAATGCAAAAATTCTCTCTTTACATGCGGAGTCCTTAATTGAGCATTCCGTTATTTGAGTGCATTTTCCTGACTCTTTCACTGCGCTTGTACCAATACCTTTGCTCTCATCAACCAGGTCCGCCTTGCTGAGCAGCACCATATAGGGTATACCGTTCTGCTTGAACTGAGTGCAGATCTCCGAATCCGAGGGAAGTACGGAACTGCCACAAGGTATCATCAGGAGGGCGGCATCCAGACTCCGGATCCGTGAAACGGTCTTCTCATCCTTGAGCAAGGAGAGTGAGGAACCATCGGCCAGGCCGGCAGTATCAATGAAGTTGCAGATACCAACACCGGGAACCTCCATTCTCTTGGAAACGGGGTCCGTTGTTGTGCCGGGCACGTCCGAGACAATAGCAGTCTGTGTTCCTGTGAGGAAGTTCAGGAAGCTGCTCTTGCCGGCGTTCGGTCTGCCAAAGATGCCTATGTTCATTATTCTGCCTGCCATCTTCATTCTTCACGAAGCTTTGTTCTCAACAATCTTCAACAAGCGTAGTTCGCTAGTTTCATTCTATCATGCAGAAATTGCAACACTTCAATCAGTTAATTAACAATCACGCAAGGAACCAGAATACAAAACCAACCGCAAGACCTACCACAACATTCACGAGTTTTGCCCAGATGAATGATTTCCTGCTTTGTGCAAGAAGAGGTATTGTTGCGTGTCCGTCCTGAACAATTGAATTCACAAGAAGTATGTAGAATGGTGCCAGTCCGCCCGCAAACAATGTCACGAATATCAAATGAGGTCCTGATTCAGGTATTATTCCAATCAAAGCTGCCAGAATCATCACCCATAGCATGTTCTCACTTATCAGATGTTCCAGATCAAGGTAATGAACTCCTAGTTCGCATACAAGAAGCGCTCCGAAAGTCCAGCAGAAGACTGAAAGCGCGTGTTTCTTCACAACGTGCTCCCATATATGCTCATTGATGAAATGCTCGCTTGCCGTTGCAGTGAAGAACAATGTTATTACACTGAAGATGGCGAACACAAGATGAATCCAGCGTTCTTCCAGCAGGTTCAGACTGTGGCCGTGGCCATGTTCGTGGCCGTGCTCGTGCACGTGCTCATCTGCATGTGAATGTATCTCCGCATTGTGACTGCACGGAACGAGTTCCTCTGTGTTGTTTCTGAAGTGTATGACTTTCTCCTGGTCAATGGCTGCAAACTCGTCAGAATGCTTGCTCACACTGTTCTCAGCACTGTGTTCGTCAGAACAAGTAGCCGCTTTACCATCATGCTCATGAGCGCATGCCTCAGTCCCATGGCCGTGTGCACACACTTCTGTTCCTAGATCATGGGAATGCATATGCGCCCCGTGGTCATGCTCAAGAAGGCCGCCGCCTACCAGTGCAAGGAATATGGCAATACCTACAAAGATTATCATTCGCTTCACACCCGGATGCTTCATTGCATTGTACGATGAAGCCTTGAAGATTGAAGGCATTGACTGCTCGTCTTCAGAATGCAGGGTGATCTCATCGCCGCAATGGCAGGAGCAATCGTGTCCTATGAGGTGACCGTGATGGTCGTGGCCGTGCTCGGAGCACTGCGAAGATTCGCTCAATGTCCTGAAGAACTTGATTTTATCCACAAGCAGTCCCACAACGATACCGAGTACCAGAACTATTCCGCAAAGAATGAGCGCTTCCTTTGGTATCATTGCCAACATTACAAAAGCCTCGTCGCCGCTGGAACAAATCATCATTGTGACCAGAGCGCCGAAAGTCAGCAGCCTGTGTGTGTAAAGCGATACGGCTGCAAATCCGCCAACGCATCCCGGAACAATACCGAGCAGAGCTCCAAGTATGACCTGCTTGAACGATGATCCTTGCAAGGCGGAATACCAGCGTCCGTGAGAATATACGTTGAAATATTCTATCAGCAGCATCATTATGAGCACAAGGCCCGTAATGAGAATGCTGTTGCGGAAAACGTCAACCAACAAATGCAATTCCATTGATTACTGGTTGTTTCTGTATAAATCCATCAGTTCGGTTGCGGCCATGAATGAATCCAGCTGGCCGTTCATCACTGCGTCTATGTAATCAGGGAGACGTTTCTCAATTATTCCGCTCTCGTAGAAATTATTGCGCAAAGTCTCGTTTATGCTCTCGAACATCCAGTACTTGGCCTGCTCGTGACGCTTCTTCTCATAATAACCGTTGCCCTTCACAAGTTCGAAATAATCCTCGATTTTCTTTAGTATCTCAGGAAGTCCCTGCTTTGTAACAGCGGAGGATGTCAGAGCTGTTGGAACCCATCCGCTTTCTGTAGGAGGGAAGAGATGCAATGCGTTTGCATACAATGCCCTTGCCATATTGGACTTGTCAACATTGGTTCCATCAGCTTTTGTAATGGCAATGAGGTCACTCATTTCCATAATACCGCGTTTGATTCCCTGAAGATCGTCACCTGCGCCTGAAAGCATGAGCAGAAGGAAGAAGTCAGTCATTGAATGAACGGCTGTCTCGCTCTGACCAACGCCAACGGTTTCAATGAAAATCACATCGTAGCCTGCCGCCTCGCAAAGAAGCACTGTTTCACGTGTCTTTCTGGCTACACCTCCGAGGGAGCCTGCGCTTGGACTAGGACGTATGAAAGCGTTAGGATCGTTACAGAGAGTCTCCATACGTGTCTTGTCTCCGAGTATGCTGCCCTGGGTCTTCTCGCTGCTTGGGTCTATTGCCAGAACAGCCAGCTTATGACCCTTTGAAGTCACGAAACTTCCGAAAGCCTCTATGAAGGTACTCTTTCCGGCACCAGGAACACCTGTGATACCTATTCGCATGGTTTTCTTCTTTGCAGAAATCACCTGACATCTTGCAATGATTTCCTGAGCCACTGCCCTGTGGGCAGGAAGAAGGCTCTCTACCAGAGTGATAGCCTTGGAAAGAATTGTAACGTTTCCTGCCTCTATTCCGGCCATGTACTCATCAACGCTCAGAAGCGCCGGCTTCTTCTTGAAGAATCTCTTGATATACGGATTGACTTTCGGTGGCTCCGGAACTCCCGCATCAACTCCAAGTGCTGTTTCCGGAATCTGGCACTCCTTTGGTGGCCAGTCCTCTGTAGTTACGCTTATATTTTTCTCGTCCATAGTATTATTCGTTAATTATATATTCAATTCAAAAATCAATCGCAGTGCACGCTTACAAACAGATTTATTATTGGTCTTGCCGGACTGTTTGTTGTGAGCGTGACTGTATATACATTGTCTCCTGCCAGCAGACCTTCTCTTTTCAATTCAACAAGCACTTCGGCAGAACGTCCCGGAGCCACGGTTCCAGGACATTTCACAGTGGCAGGCACAAGGCCTGAAGCAGCGCCCGCAAGTGCCTTGTTG
>JAGHUC010000142.1 GCA_018065035.1 Candidatus Egerieousia equi
CTCGAAGACTTGGAGGACGACGGAGAAACATACGACAGCATAGAGGAAATCTGGCCCGACTACCCAAGCAAAGAGGACTTCTTCTTCAACGAGGAGGAATATTAATTTACGGCTGTTAGATGCCAATTTTTAAGGCCGCCCTTTGTGGGTGGCCTTATTCGTTTCTCTTCGTTGAAAAAGATAAGCCAAGATGGATTAATTTTGCATTATAAATACCTCAAACATGAAAATCAATAAAGACCTGTCTGTCAACAAGCGCATCTTCACATGGTGGGAGCGTCTCCTTCTCATAATAGTATTGGTAATTACAACTGCTGTTCTCACCTATTCAATAATCAGAATTATAGAATTCTGGCCTCTGGACCATTACGATCTGGGCACTGTAGGGCAATTCTTCGGCGGTCTTTTTACTCCAATCGTTGCATCCATAGGCGTTGTTTATCTGTACGGAACATACCGTATTCAATTCTGCTCCATTGAAACACAGGTGCAATTGGCGGACAAGCAGCAGACTGAGCAAGCATTCTTCGCCCTCCTCAAGCAGCAGCAGGTATTGGCCGACAGTCTGACAAATGACTTTACAAAAGTCAAAAGAAAATTGCAGAAAAGTTTCAGAAACAAGACAACACTCTGTTGTAAGGATGTCAACAAGGCTTTCAATCCAGCCTTCTCAAAGGATGCAAGCAAGTTTGAACAATATTACCGCCACTTGACAGTCTTGCTCGAATGCGCCACCAACATTAAAGAGAAAGACAGAAAGTTACTCTATTCCAACATCATCCAAGCCCGGATGAGTGCCGACGAACTGTACGTTGCATGCGTCTATGGAATCAGCGACTACGGCTATAGCACCTTGTATCCATTCATGCACGGGCTCGGCCTGCTGAACAGTCTTCAGACAAGCAATGATGAAACAGTCCGTTCACTTGTATCCCTGTTCCATTCAATCCAGGATAAAGCAGAAGCTTGAATTGAAGCGGGCATCACATTTCCAGATTCTTGCAGAGCCTTTCTATCTGAGCCGACTCCCTTATCATATTCACAAGCACTTGTGACGAGCGCTTGTGATAGCCGTCCCTGAGGCTGTGTATGCAGCCTGTCATGGAATATGAACCGCCCTCCAGCGGCACCGCAACAAGGTTTTTCCTGTAATATGCAGCCAGAGGAGAAAGCATTGTAACCAGATTGGTTCCCTGCACGATATCCATTATCAGGTCGGGGTCGTTCACCTCAATATGCACGTTCAGCTTCCTTGTATCAAGCCCCACGAAGTTATCAAAGGTACGGCGGGCCTGCAGTCCGGCTCCAGGAAGCACAATACCATGTTTTTCAAGTTCCTGCAGACTTATGTCCTCCTTTTCCGCCAATGGATGTCCATCACGCATTACCACGCTGAGGCTGGTCCTGAAAAGCACCTCCGATTCAATATCCTCGTATTCCTTGACCGGCTTGAAGGCGATTGCCAGGTCAAGTTTCCTCTCACGCAGCATTTCCAGCAGTTCCGCTGCGGTGCCGCAATACAGATGGACCTTGACTCCCGGGTTCTGCTTTAGGAAGTTCTTCACGGCATCCACCATAAGACCGCTGAAGGAATGAGTGGTGCCAACATCAAGAGTTCCTGTAAGCGCTCCGCGCAGATCCTTTATTCTGTTCCTGCACAACAAGGCGGCATTCAGAGTGTCCTGGGCCAGAGGCAGCATCTCCTCCCCCGTTTCAGTCAGACGCACATTTCTGGAATCACGTTCAAAAAGCTGCGTACCCATTTCATCCTCGAGCTGCTTGATCTGCTGGGACAAGGTTCCCTGCGTCATGTACAACTCACGCGCAGCCTGGGAGAAATTCCTTGTACGTGCAACTGTTACGAAATATTTCAATTGTCTTAGTTCCATGGAACAAATTTATTGAAAATATCAATAGCTGTAATAGAAAAATTGTTACAAATTCAATGAATATGCATAAAAAGCTGAAATATCTTTGTAATGAAAATCAATCACCAATTATTAATCATTTAAAACTTAAACATTATGGCAACAAAATTCTTTCTTTGCTCGACATGCGGAAACGTTGTCGTAAAAGTAGTTGACAGCGGCGTTATACCAGTATGCTGCGGCAATCCGATGAGGGAACTGATTCCTGACACCGTAGGCGGTGTTTATGAAAAGCATCTCCCTGTAGTGGAATTCCTTGATGAGCACACTATCAAGGCAAAGGTTGGTTCAACACCACACCCTATGATGATTGAACACCACATTGTATTCATCTATCTGGAGACCAGGAACGGAGGCCAGATCCATTATCTCAAGCCAGAGGAGAAGGCTGAGGCAGTCTTCACCATCTGCAACGACGAACCGGTAGCCGTTTACGAGTTCTGCAACCTGCACGGACTCTGGAAAACAGAAATACATCAGGCCCGATGACAACATATATTCCACCAAAGGGGCAAGGCCGCAAGGCTTTGCCCCTTTTATGTTTTCAAAATGAAGCATGAAAGTTGATGAAAAAAGCTATCGCCAGTGAAAAAAAATATGTAAATTTGAGGTAATCATTTTCATTTGAAGTATGAAGCATACTAACAAAGTAATTGATTACAGCCTTTTTTCCACAGCGATGGCCACAGTGCTGACTGCGGCGGCGCCTCTGGCCTCAACCTTTGTGAACGGCCTGCTGTGCGGAAACTTCCTGGGGAATTCCGCCTTCAACGCCGTTAACATAATCCTGCCTGTTTCAAATCTTGTAATGGTGCTGACCCTTATATGCAATATGGGAGGAAGCGTGCTGGCGGCAAAGGCCCTTGGCGAGGCCAACCTGACCGAAGCCAGGAAGATATTCTCCATCAGCTTTGCAAGTTCAGTGCTTATTGCCTGCATCTGCTCACTTGCAATTTTCCTGAATCTGGAAGCAGTATCGGCCTACCTGTGCCCCGATGAGGAGGATGTTGAGTTCGTTGAACCGTATCTTGAAATACTCCTTCTTTATTTCCTTTCATTGCCTTTCATCACCACATTGAACAATTTCGTATCTCTGGAAGGATTCCCGAAACTCACCACCAGGATTGTAATCATTTCAAATGCTGTGAACATAATTCTGGACCTTGTGTTCATACTTGCCCTGGGCTGGGACATCAAAGGAGCGGCATGGGCCACCGTGATAGCAGGAGTCATAAACATTGTGCTTTACATTCCTCATTTCATGCGTGGCAGGAGTCAGTACCGCCTTTGTAAACTTGACAGGAAAGATTTGCCTCAATTCAGGAGAATCCTGATAGAGGGATTCGGATTCAACGTATTCTATATCATGACCAATCTGCTCATTCTGTTCTCAAGTGCTCTGGTATTCAAGAATTTCGGAGCCGACGGAATGACAATGTACGGAGTATGTCTGCAGGTTCAATCCCTGACTTTCTGTTTTGCAGTCGGGCTGTCGATTGCCGGAATTGCCCAGATCACCGCCCTGCTTTCATTCAAGGACAATGAAGCCATACGTTATGTAATGAAAAGGCTGATTTCCGCCACGGCCGCTTTTTATGCTGTGATCATGCTCGTAATGAGTATTTTCCCTGAATCCACCGCATCACTTTTCGGAATCAAGGAAAGTGCTATCCTGAATGAATGCCGTCTGCCTTTCCTGTGCTTCTCGACCTACTATATGATCTTCGGCATCATAGCCGTTTACACTACCATCAGTTTCCAGCTCATGGGCCATGTGATGGCAAAGGCCGTATTTGTGTTCGGACTGGGTGCCGTGGTCTATGCCCTGATGCTGCTCCTCTCCCTGTTTGATTCTGAAATGATGTGGTTAGGTTTCCCTGCAGGAGGAGTGATTGTCCTTGCCTGTGCCATGGCCTTCGGTTACAGCAAGTACTGCAAGGACAGAAGTCTTACGAAATTCACCCTGGTCAGCAGGCTTCCGAACGATGTGAGAATCAATCTCACTATAAGGAAAAACGGCGAGGACATTCCGGAAATGCTTGAATTGCTGAACAAGTTCAGCAGCATTTGCGAGATTTCCCAGCAGAACCGGCACAATATTGAACTTTGCTGCAGCGAACTGTGTGAGAGTGTTATGGAACGCGAACTGCCCATGATAGCGGATTGCTTCGACCTGACTTTCCGTGATGACAACAACAAGTTCACAATGACCATCAAGGTACCGGGAGCGCCTTATTGCCTGAAGATTGACGAAGAAACCCTTACAAGGTACCATAGCAGGCTTGCGGAACTCACGCATCAGGAAATAAGGGAGATGATATTGAATGAAATGCCCGGAAACATAACTTATCGTTATATGTTCGGGCTGAACGTTACCAGCTTGTGCTGGAGCAGATTATAAGAAAGTTCTGTGCTTTATTCTGTCTTCAGGTCGTAACGATAGACGTTCACTCCATCAATCACGCATACGCCTGCCAGCTGGCCCTTGTCATTCTGAATGAGGTCAAGTATGCATCTGGTGCCGTATTTCAAATCCTCTATATTGAGATACGCTGTCTTCCATCCGTGAGGCTG
>JAGHUC010000109.1 GCA_018065035.1 Candidatus Egerieousia equi
TTTGGCCCCTTGACCTGCTCGTTTGGCAGGAATCTTGATGTTCCGAGCAGGTTTGCCCCCTCAACCTGCTCGTTCAGCAATAATCCCGTTGATTGGTGCAGGATTGAGCCATTTTCTGTACGAAATGGCTTATTATCATCTATATGCTTGAATGGTTGGATAGAAACGGAAAGAAAAATCTGCAAGTATTGAAAGTCAACTACTTACAGATTGGGTACCCAGAGCCGGGATCGAACCGGCATGCCTCGCGGCACTGGTGTTTGAGACCAGCGCGTCTACCTATTCCGCCATCTGGGCATTAGCATACAGGCTTCACGCTTGGGATTGCAAAAGTAGCACAATTTTGGCTACTTCCAAAATTTTTGAAAAGCTTTCATTGTCAGGACAGTGGATTTTGCGTACATTTGTTTACAGGAAAATAATAACATCAAATACTATGTTCAAGAAAGAAGTTTATATAAGCAGAAGAGCAAGACTGGTTGATGACTTGCTGCAGTATTGTGCGATTACTGAATCCATGCGTCCGGGCCCGGGCATCTTTTCAAAGCCGGGAAACGTAATATTGCTTCTTGCAAACAACGAGGCGCCAAGGAACTATGCCGGAAACACTTATGATTTCAGGCAGGACAGTACTTTCCTTTATTTCTGCGGCCTCAACGATGAGGCAGCAGGTTTTGCACTTGTCATTGACTGCGACAGCAACAAAACCATTCTTTTCGGCAATGACATAGATATGGACGATGTCATCTGGATGGGTCCTCAGCCATCTGTGGCGGAACGTGCCTCAAGCGTTGGAATAGAGGAGAGCAGAGCTTTCGGGGAACTATCGCAGTATATTAAAAGTAAAGTGAGAGGAGGAGCGAGGGTGCATTACATCCCTCCTTACAGGGCCGACAATATGATATTGCTTAACAGCCTGCTGGATATTCCGGTTGAACAGTTGAAGGAAAAAGCTTCTGTGGAGCTCATCAGGGCGGTAGTGGCTCAGAGAGTGCTCAAGGATGAGAACGAAATAGCGGAAATGGACCATGCATGCAACATTGGCTATGACATGCACTATACAGTCATGAGCAGTGCAAGGCTGGGTATGGTGGAGCAGGAGCTGGCAGGAATGGCCGTTGGTGTTGCACACAAGTATGGTGCCGGAGAATCGTTCCCAACAATCCTTTCACAGAATGGAGAGACCATGCACAATCACAGACACAACCAGATACTTACCGATGGGAGGCTGGTTGTAATGGACGCAGGCGCCGAGGCAATGAGCAATTATTGTTCTGATTTCACAAGGACATTCCCTAGCAGCGGCAAGTTCAATCAGAGGCAGAGCGAGATCTACAACATAGTGCTTGATGCAAACAACCTTGCTCAGGCACTGGCGAAACCGGGCATTATGTACAAGGAGGTTCATCTTGCAGTGGCCAGACTGATTACCGTTGGCCTCAAGGACCTCGGGCTCATGAAGGGCGATGTTGACGAGGCGGTTGCCGCAGGTGCGCATGCTTTGTTCTTCCCTCACGGCCTCGGACATAACATTGGTCTGGATGTTCATGACATGGAGGATCTGGGCGAGAAATACGTTGGATACAACAAGTACATTGAGCGCTCGACCCAGTTCGGCTTGAGTGCATTGCGTATGGCACGCACTCTGGGACCTGGAATGGTTGTTTCAGACGAGCCAGGCATCTATTTCATCCCTGCTCTGATTGATCAGTGGAAAGCCGCAGGCACCAACGCTCAGTTCATAAACTTTGATAAGGTTGAGACTTACAAGGACTTCGGAGGCATTCGTCTTGAAGATGACATATTGATTACATACGAAGGATGCAGGCTTCTTGGAGACAGGAGACTGCCAATCACGATTTCCGAGGTTGAGGAGGCCATGAGAAAATGAAAGAACTGATACGTGGAAAATTCAATGAACTATTCGGGAACGAAGGCATTCTTTATTCAGCTCCGGGCAGAATAAACCTTATAGGTGAGCATACCGATTATAACGGCGGCTATGTCTTTCCGGGAGCCATTGACAAAGGCATCATGGCAATGACAGGGGCGAATGGCGGCTGCAAGGTGCGTCTTTACTCGCTGGACTATGCACAAAGCTGTGAGTTTGCTCTGAAAGAGGAGGATGCACCATCGGCCCAGTGGGCAAGGTATATCTTTGGTGTGTGCATGGAAACCATGAAGCGTGGGGGAAGGGTGGAGCCTTTCGATGCGGTTTTTGCGGGGAATGTTCCGCTGGGAGCCGGGCTCTCGTCCTCCGCTGCGCTGGAGAGCTGTTTCGCTTATGCCATAAACGATATGTTCCACAACGGGATTGACACTTTCGAACTAGCACGCATAGGGCAGAGCACCGAGCACAACTGGTGCGGTGTCATGTGCGGGATAATGGATCAGTTCGCTTCCTGTTTCGGACGGGAGGGCAATCTGATCCGTTTGAACTGCAAGACAGGCAAGTATGATTATTTTCCGTTCAGTCCGAAAGGCTATTCTCTGGTCCTGATTGATACCCGTGTGAAGCATGAACTTGCTTCCAGCGCATACAATGCCCGCAGGCAAAGTTGCGAAAGAGCCGCGGCGGCAATACGAAGGAATCATCCGGAAGTCGAATTCCTTTCTGATGCAAAACGCCTTTGGCTCGATGAAGTGAGACAGGATATCTCATCAGAGGATTTCCTCAGGGCCGAGTATGTCATAGGGGAGGTCCAGCGTGTGCTTGACGTCTGCAATTCATTGAATACCATTGCATCCTTGGAAGCTCAATGTGCCACCGCAGGCAATGACAGCGCAGCAATGGAAGGATTGCGCAAGCAGATAGACTCCCACTGGGCGATAGTTGGAGAAATGATGTACCAGACGCACTTCGGGATGAGCAGGCTGTATGAAGTGAGTTGCGCGGAACTTGATTTCCTCAATGCAATTGCCCGCAAATGCGGAGTTACAGGTTCAAGAGTCATGGGCGGCGGTTTCGGCGGTTGCACCATAAACCTTGTGAAGGATGGAATCCGTGACGATTTCATAGCCAGAGCACGCGAACTCTTTGCTGAGGAATTCGGTCACGAGCCTGAAATATACAATGTGAGAATCTCCAACGGAGCCGGGAAGGTTCAGCAGTAATTCTCTCTATTCAAGGGAGAATATGTAGGTGTGCGGGTAATCGTTCCAGTTGCGCAGATAAAGTTTCAGAGCGCTCTGGTCATACACGTTTGAATACTGGGTATCCTCAAGGAAACCGTCGTCACAGAGCAGGTCTTTCCAGAACACCTGATACAGGCAGACCTGTGCATCGTGCAGGGTCACCTTGTTGTCATGCTCCTGCAGGTAGTTGTTCACGTGTTCGTATCTCCACCAGCTGCGGCTGTT
>JAGHUC010000041.1 GCA_018065035.1 Candidatus Egerieousia equi
TCCCAAAACGGGAATGGAGAGATGGTAGAGTGGTCGATTACGGCAGTCTTGAAAACTGTTGAGCTGCGAGGCTCCGGGGGTTCGAATCCCTCTCTCTCCGCCAAAAAATGAAGCCCAGCGCAATGCCGGGCTTTTTTTATGTTCCACATCAAGAGTTTACAGGTCAAAGAGTTTCCAGATGCTGTATGAGATATCATTGTCATAGACATCAGTCTGTTCATGCCTCTTGACCCAAGCCACAATGCGTATTGTCAGAGGAAGAACGATTATTTCATAAGCCGTCTTGAGTCCTACCTGAACAAGCATGAGCAAAAGCAACTCCCCGGCAGGGATAATGCCCCAGAAAGCCAGCGGGAAGAAGATAATGGAGTCAGCTGTCTCGCCGAACACCGTGCTCAATATGGCACGCAGGGAGAAGCGCTCCTGTCCGTGGCGGATCTTCATCTTTGACATAACATATGCATTCACGAAACTTCCGCTGATGAAAGCTGCAAACGAGGCACAGGCTATGCGCGGCACGAGTCCGAATATGGCGTGAAAGCCTTCGTCGTTGCCCCAATAGGCCGCCCCGGGGAGACAGTCGCAAAGCACTCCCACAGCAACAAAGAAGAAGTTCATTACAAAGCCTGTCCAGATGAGCAGACGTGCCTTCTTGAAGCCCCACACCTCACACACCACATCATTGATTATGTATGAAATGGGGAACACTAAAAGACCGCCGGTCTGACTATGACCAAAGAATGCGAACTGTTTGGTTTCGAACACATTTGCCGCAATGAGGCAAACGCAGAAAAGTATACTGAAGAGCATGAACAGCACGCTCACTGAATGGTTTTTTGCTTTCATTTTCTTGTTTTTAAAGAGGTTGTCAAGAACTCTGATTGTATATATTGCTGCTTGCAGGCCTTAGGCCGGTCCGTTGCAACTATGTCCACACCATATTCCAGCGCTTTGCGGTTCAACTTGCTCTTGTTTTCCAGACCGAGAATCAATGCCAGAACCTTGATATTGCGTGAATGGCATTCTTCAACGAACTTTTTGTTGATATGCTTTATATTTGTTGCCACAACATCGGGATCCATTACTTCTATCACGTGATCAAGTTCATCCGCGTTGCGCAGATAGGCCTGCAAAGTACGGATGTGCGGATATCTGGCACGGAAATCAATTGCAGCAGCCTCCTTGCTGAATGTGAAGAAGGTTCTGTCAAGCATACCCTCCGATTTCACCAGATCAACAAGCTTCTCAATATCACCATCCTTGTAATCTATGGTTATCATAAGACCTCCCTTCTTTGCCTTGCGCAGCAGATCCTTGAAACGAGGCACTTTCTGACCGGCCCACTCCCTGCCGAACCAGGCACCGGCATCTAGCTTGTCTATGTATGACGAAGGCCTTTCATAGAGATATCCGCTGCCGTCCGTGGTCCTGTCAAGCTTCCAGTCATGCAGAACATAGAAAACGCTGTCAGAACTGATTTTTACATCGGTTTCCATGATCTCTATGCCATACTTTATGCAGCTGTCCGCCGAAGCCATGGTGTTCTCAGGCGCAATGTCATTCGCTCCCCTGTGCCCGCTTACCAGAGGATATTCATGCACCTGCGATAGTTCATCAACACATATATTCTCTTCTGACGAATCACCATCTTCATTTCCTGTTACATACTCATTTACAGAGCCAGAATTCCGGTCCGAAGCAGCTCTGTTATCAGGATTGGCGTCATTGCCGCACTCCGGAATCCACATCAGGGCCGCCACCAGAGCCACAGCAATCAGAAACGCAATGATTTTTTTCCTGTTCATATCAACTATCCTCTAAAGAATGGTATTTAGTAATCGCAAATATAATGCTAATTTTGCACGCATAAACGTATATGCGGACATTAAACGTTTATTACACGGATATAAACGTTTATACACGTTTAAGGTATTGCAAAATTAATCGAATAAAATATATGAAATTCATAAGCTGGAACGTTAACGGTCTGCGGGCAGTCTGCGGCAAAGGATTTACAGAGATCTTCAACAACTTCAATGCAGATTTCGTCTGCCTTCAGGAAACCAAGCTCCAAGCCGGCCAGATTGAGCTGAACTTCCCAGGCTACGAATCATACTGGGACTATGCTCAGAAGAAAGGTTATTCAGGCACAGTCATCTTCACAAGAATCAAACCTATCGCTGTAAAATATGGTATAGGAAAGGAGGAGCATGACCAGGAAGGCCGCGCAGTCACTCTGGAGATGGAGGGATTCTATCTGGTTTGTGTATATACGCCCAACTCTCAGGATGAGCTCAAGCGCCTGCCCTACCGAATGGAATGGGAGGATGCTTTCCGCCAGTATCTCAATGAGCTGGCAACAAGAAAGCCTGTGATAGTCTGCGGCGATATGAACGTGGCTCACGAGGAGATTGACCTCAAGAATCCGGCAACGAACCACTTCAACGCAGGCTTCTCCGATGAGGAGCGCGGCAAGATGTCCGAGCTCCTGGCCTCCGGTTTTACAGATACCTGGAGGTACCAGCACCCGGAAGAGCAGAAATATTCCTGGTGGTCATACAGAATGAGGGCACGCGAAAGGAACGTGGGCTGGCGCATCGACTATTTCCTCGTTTCCAACTCGCTCAGAGACAGAATCGTAAGCACCAACATCCTCAACGATGTGTTCGGTTCTGACCACTGTCCTGTGGAGCTGGTGCTGGCCGACAATTAACAATCAGCAGTTTTGCAAGCCCCTCGTGCTTGGGTGGGGGAAAAATGCTTGCCGAAAATTAAAGTATCAAGTAAGTTGCAGAATCAATAATCAAATGATGGAGGAAAAGGAACATATAGGTCAGTTATTCGACGGCATATCAGGAACTTACGATAAACTGAATCACCTGCTGTCACTCAATATCGATAAACTGTGGCGGCGCAAGGCGGTCAGCCTGCTCAAACCTGCTGGCAACTTGCTTGATGTGGCCATAGGCACTGCCGACCTCTCGCTTGAAATTCTGCGTCAGGGCAAGGCCGGCAGCATCACAGGCATCGACCTTTCCCGCAACATGATGGAGATTGGTCTGAACAAATGCCATGGCAAAGGTATTGATGCTCAATGGCTTGATTCACAGACTTTCAACCAGGCAGACGCCTCTGGCGCCGAAGCATCGTCCACTGGCACAGGCACTATCAGGTTCATGGAGGCCAGCGCCCTTGACATGCCTTTTGCAGACGACTCCTTTGATGCACTTACCTGCGCATACGGAGTCCGCAACTTCTCGAACCTTGACCGGGGACTTTCCGAAATGTACCGGGTCATACATGGCGATGGGCAATTGCTGATACTCGAGTTCTCGTATCCGAGCAACCGCGTGGTGCGGGCTCTGTACGATTTCTTCTTCTCGAAAATCATGCCGCTGATAGGCAGAATGGTCAGTCACGATCCCAAAGCGTACACTTATTTCCGCAACAGCGTCAAAAATTTCATCTGGGGTGACGCAATGGCTGAACGCCTCAAGGCCGCCGGCTTCAGGGACGTCAGCTACAAGCCTCTCACCTTCGGCATCACCACCATCTACCTCGCCCGCAAATAACCGATTCCTAAAACGGCCGCATTTCCGGCGATAGACAAATGTCATCAACCCTGACCGTCCGAGTCAGGTGCGGAAACAGAAAGGGCGTTGCCTAAGCCGCTGCGCTGAACTTTGCGTGCGTACAGATCACCGCCGGAAATAACATACAGGACATTACCCACCAGGCCAACGGAAGAAACTGCAGAACCGCAAGGCGCTGGAAGAATAACGCGAACCCTGCCATTGTGGTCACAAATCTGAACACCTATCTCAGTTGCGCAATACAGATAGCCGGAAGTATCGAAGCAGATCTGCCCGCCATTCGTATGTAACTTATAGAATTCCTGCCTGTAAAGACCGCCCTCAGGCGCCATAGCATCAGCCTGAGCACCACCAATCCGCACACCATCACCTACCGAACATTCACCAGAAGCACCAACAGCAATCACTTCATTACTAATCCATTGTGAATTCACATCCGCAATAGCCCTATGCTTGCCACCCGGATAAACCGCCACGTAAGGATCAAAGCCGTGCTCCCCCACTCCCAGCAGTTGCGGCAAAGCAAATCCGCTTTCATTAACCTGCATTCCAGACAACTTTGACTCCTCATTAGAAACACTCCTACGCTTGGCTACACTCCTCATAGTTGCTTCCATCCCAGCGCCATCTTTGCAAGATGCACCCCCTGCACTCTTGATGAACACACCAGCAGGCACATTTGAAGCCACCAGCGTCCAGACGGAACTTGAATCTATTATGGAGTTGAGAGTGGCATTCCCGGACTTTCCTTTTTTCACTGGCGATGGGTAATCCTTCCAGAGGAATCTGAGTGCCTCACTCATAATTGCGCCGCCATTCCTGCCATTGTGACCACCCTTGTCCCAGTGATGCTCGAGTTCATACCCGGCGAATCTCAAAGCCGATTCCATAAGCAGATTGTATTCATACCAGCTGCCGAAAAGCGGATTCCAGGTATCCTCATCGTTGTCCTGCAGATATATGCGCAGCCTTTGCGGCTCGGTCTTGCGAATAAGACCAGGATAGTGGTCACCTCCGCGCATAGGGACAAAAGTTCCGATTATGCTGTAAACCCTTGAAAACAAGTCAGGTCTGAACCAGGCCGCAGTAAAAGCGGCAATGGCACCGCTGCTGGCGCCAAGCACCATGCGGTCATCAGCGCTCCGGGAAAGAAGGATAGGGAGACCATCGCCGGTGGAAAATGAAGAAACTGCAGGGAGGACCTCCTCTGCCAGAAAAGAGGCAAAGCGGCCATCACAGCGGTCAAACTCGTTGCTGCGGTTGTAGCGTATGACCTCGCGGTTCTGGCTGGCTGAAGGATTCTGAGCGGCGGCAGAGCCGGACACAGGCAGATTATCGTAAATGCGGCCAGGACGGACGCCAACCGCTATTGTAACCGGCATTTCGCCAGAGGCAATAAGGGTATCAATCGACTGGGCCAGACCATACATGATATCGTCCATCATAATTGCCGTGCACGCAGCTTGCTTGCCATCGTATTCCTTTGGAACATAAACCTTTATCATGCGTTCCGTGCCAGGATAAGTGCGCGGATTCCTCATAGTGAATGTCAGATACTCACCTCTCAGGCCATCCGGCTGAAGCGTACGACCGGTAAGTTCAAGCTGAGCCGCAGCATCAATCGGATTCTGAGCCTGCAACGCAAAAGGCATGCACACAAACAGAAAAACAATGGCCCAAAATGCAAAATACAATCGTTTCATATCAACAAATCAGGTTCAAATACTCTTTATGCAAATTTAAATATAATGTTTCAGCATTTTATTCATTATTTCAACAGGATGTACGGCTCTTATTCCAGTGCCGTCATAAATCTGCTGGCGGCAGGAAGTACCTGGTGCAGCCACGAACATAGGAATAGTCTTTTCCTTTCCAGCGGCAGCGGCCTTTCTGACCGTTGGAAAGAGTATCATCTCCCCTATTGCCATTGACTCCCAGTAATTCTCCTTCTCATAACCGAATGAACCGGCCATTCCGCAGCAGCCGCTAGGAATCACATTGACTTCTGCGCCTTTGAGAAGTTTCAGCATTGCGGCAGTCTTTTCTATCCCGACAAGCGCTTTCTGATGACAATGCCCGTGTAGCCAGATTTCGCAGGCATCTTCCTTGAACTGCTCTGCGGATATACGGCCTGCATTGATTTCACGCATGAAGAATTCATCATAAAGCAGGCAGTTTTCAGCAAGTTGCCTTGCCCTGGTGCGCATCTGAGGTGGAACCAGATCCGGATATTCATCACGGAATGTGAGTATGCAGGAAGGCTCTATTCCAATTAGAGGAGCATCTTCGCTTACAAATTCCAATGCCTTGCTTACATTCCTGACGGCAATTTTCTTTGCAAGTTTCAGGCAACCCTTTGAAATAGCGGCTCTGCCGCTCTCGCACAATTCAGGAACAATCACCTGGTAGCCCAGATTCTGCAACAGGTCAATCAATGTCTGCGCGAGCTGCGGTTCGTGGTATTTTGTGAATTCATCGAGATACAGATATACCTTCCTTGCATTGCCGCTTCTGGTTACCTCTGTCTTCAATCTGCAAGGATGCAGTTCAGGTATTGTTCTTGGCGGTGCAAAGGAAACAATCTTCTTGATTAAAGCAGCGATTGGTTTCCAGTTTGCGGCAAGGTTGTATAACGGATAAATGCATGAGCCGAGCCTTTCAATTTCAGGCATTCTTGCAATCATCCAGGAGCGGAACGGCGTTCCCTGCTTGTCATATATATGCTGGAGCAGTTCCGCTCTTATTCGTGTCATATCCACTCCCGACGGGCATTCTCCCCGGCATCCCTTGCAGGCCAGGCAGGAATAGAGCATTTCCTTGAGTTCCGGAGAATCAAGGACTTTGCCGTTCAGGCCGTTTGTGAGTATTTCCCTGAGCACGTTCACTCTGGCTCTTGTTGCTTCAAGTTCATCTACTTCCGAAACCTTGAACGCCGGGCAAAGCGTGCCGCCAATCAGCGAACTTTTTCTGCAGTCACCGGCCCCGTTGCATTGCTCAATCGAGCACATGAGCGCGTGTGTCTGTGACTTTACTCCGCTTGCACCATGTACCTTGCACTCATCGAACGCTGTGCGCCAGTTGAAATATGTATTGTCCTGCCCTATCTGTTTTTCAAGTTCGTATTCCTGATTCGTACTGAAACGCAGGAATTCGTCCATTGGTGGAGTGTCGGTAATCTTGCCTGTGTTAAAGACTCCGTGAGGGTCCCAGCATTGCTTGACTTCACGCATAAGCCGGTAACATTCATTGCCGTACATCAGTGGTATGAATTCTCCGCGAAGACGTCCGTCGCCGTGTTCTCCGCTGAGGCTTCCCTTATGTTTGCGTACAAGTTTTGCCGTTTCTTCCGCCACTTCACGGAATTTGCGACGGCCTTCCTCCGTCTTAATATTCAGAATCGGTCGCAGATGAAGTTCGCCTGTGCTTATGTGTCCGTAATACACGCATTCAAGGCCTATGCGCTTCATCATTGCCATGAAATCGGCCATATATTCCGGCATACGTTGCGGAGCAACCGCTGTGTCCTCTATCACTCCTATTGGCTTGGCATCGCCTTTCATTCCGCTGAGAACGCCCAGGCCTGCCTTCCTCAATGCCCATACGCGTGAAACATCCTTGCCATAAACTCTGGTACAGACATAGGCCAGGCCTTCTTTCTTCAAATCCTCTTCCATGGCTGAAGCGTTGGTCTCCATTTCAGTGCCGTTGAATTCGGCAATGATAAGTGCTGCCGGATCTCCCTGCACAAAAAATCTGTTCCTTTCCGCCGCAGGGTTGCCCTTGCCCAGTTCAAGTATCTTACCGTCCATCAGTTCCACGGCCACAGGGTTGTGGCGCAGTGCAACGAGGTTTGCAAGGAAACTCTTTTCCAAAGAGTCACAATGTGCGCAGAGAACCATATTGTCCGCTGAGGGGAGAGGATCAAGCGAAAGCTTGATTTCAGTTATGAAGCAGAGCGTTCCTTCACTGCCACAAATAAGTTTGCACAAATCAATGGAGGCGTCATCGCCGCCCATTGCCTCATCAATTGCATAACCGCAGCTGCGACGCTTCAGGCTTGCATCAGGGAAATTTTCTTCAATAAGCTTCCGTGTGGCCTCATCCGATTTCCAGGCTTCGAGCTGGGAGTATATGCTTTTCTCCAATGAACCATCGCCGGGTTGGGAAGTGTCAAAGAGGCTTCCGTCAGAGAGGATGCCCTTGATTTGAAGTACATGATGGCGGGTGGAGCCATATACGAGTGAGTGGGTTCCACAAGAGTTGTTACCTACCATTCCTCCCATGCAGCATCGGTTGCTGGTGGAAGTCTCGGGGCTGAAGAAGAGGCCATATGGTTTTAGGGCCAGATTAAGTTCATCCCTTACAACACCAGGTTCCACACGTACCCATTTCTCTTGCGGATTGATTTCCAGTATATGGTTGAAGTGCTTGCTAATGTCAACGATTATGCCGTTGCCTACTACCTGCCCGGCTATTGAGGTTCCTCCGGCTCGTGGTATGAGACAGGTACGATGTGCCTTGGCATATTCAATGAGTTTTACTATATCGTCATTGGTTTCAGGGTAAACGACTCCATAGGGCATTTCCCTGTATGCACTTGCATCCGTTGAATAAGCAATGCGGTGAAGCGGGTCTGTGTGAATGGTAATCATATTGCCTGCAAGTTAGCAAAAAAAACATGCCGAAGTGCTGTTCGCACTCCGGCATGCTGTTTTTGAATCTCTATAAGGAGTTGTTCAATTATTTAACAACTGCACAACGGTTCAAGAAGATAACTGGGTAAACGTTGTTTGTATCACCCTCAGCAACCTTGTTGATGTTCTCCTCTTTTACATTGTATTTCTCCATGAGAACCTTAGCAACTGCATCGCAACGTTTCTGAGCGAGTTTCATGTTGCTCTTTGCGTTACCTGTCTGCTTGTCAGCTGAACCAACGATTGTGAATACCTTGTTAGGATCGTTCTCAAGAGCGTTCTTTACATAGTCATCAAGGTTAACAAGTGCCCTGTCGGTAAGTTTAGCCTTGTTGATGTGGAAGAACAGAACTGCCTGACCGAGCTTGCCATTGTTTACATACTCAGTCTTTGTCTTGATGTTAGCCTTCTCTGCTGCGAGAGCGTCCTCAAGATCCTTGATTCTGTTAAGATAACCTGTTGTATCGGTATCTCTGTAAATGTACTGATATGTAGGCTCAACTGGTCTGCCAAGTGTACGGTAGGTCTGACGGCCAATGTTGAACTGCAAGCCAACCATAGCTGTTGAGAAGAACTCAGCGTCACGTTTTCCGTGATGATCATCAAGTTTCTCGCTGCAGAATACATTGCGGAGGTCAAGTGTGAGGGCAACTCTCTTTGAAACCTTGAAAGCTGTCAACAAACCAACGCCACCACCGAGGCTCTTGTTGGTCTTGTCATTACCACCGGCAATGACTGCACCGATTGTAGCATAAGGAATGAAGTCAACTCTTCTGTACTCACCGTGTGAAATGGTCTTTGTGAGATTCCAGAGAAGATCAGCGTGAATGTAGTTCAAGTTGAATTTCATGTTGTAGATAGGCTGGCCATCCTTTGTGTAGTAACCAACACCATCGGTACCAATGCCAAAAGCATTAGGAGTATAACCTTTTGCCTTAGCGTATGTATAACCTATTCTTGCACCTACTGCAGGTGTGAACCAATGGCCTACATAAATATCAGCTGCAAAGCCGGTATGTTTCTTGAAGAAACCGCCTTCCTCGAAATACTCGTTCCAGTAGTTGTTCATACCACCCTGAACGCCGATGAACCAATCGCTGCCGAATGTTGCCTCAGACTCATAATCATTTGCAGGTGCTACTGCAGGCTCCTGAGCAAATGTTGCTGCGCAAATGAACAACATGGCAACTGCCAAAATCATTTTTTTCATAATGCTGTTTGTGTTTAATGTTAATATTTATCTTAAATCTATCAATTTATATCCGGAAAGTTTTCCGGGGCTCAATTCAAACACCCCTGCATCCGCCTTGGATGGAGAGGAGAATGATTTTATTATCACTGTATAAATGGAACCGTCCTTGCCTCGTATCTCAAATCTCTGCGGCACCCATGATCCTGCCTGCGAACCGGCTTTGAACCAGATGCTTATTTCAGGATAGGCTGAATGCTTTGACTTGTCCCTGAGCACTACGCTGTCATTCCTGCCGTTGCTTATGTTGTATGACATATCGTAATCAAACACAAGCTGCAACGGATTTTCCAGAAGGTCCCGGCTCTGTGCATCATTGCCCGCAAGCATTGCCTCCTTTGTCTCCTCATTTATCATTATCTTCTCCTTGCCGTTGCATATCACCTTCATTGCATCAGGAACTGCAAGTGCGTATGACTTATCCTTGATAACAAGGGTTCCATTGTATGAAAGAACTTCCCTACCGCTCCTGTCCGCTGCCTTGAACTCAAAATCCATTGAACATCCGGCATTTACCCATCCTCTGAGATACTCCAGATATTTGTTTGCAGAAGCATTGGCCACTATTGGAAGCGCACATACAAGCGCTGCAAACAACAATTTCATATACTTTTTCAAAGCCCGCATAAACTTCCTACACAAGTTGCAAAGATAAAACTTTTATTTGATTATCATCAATTTTTAAAGAAAATTTTATATATTATTGAAATATTGGTCATGCGCCATAAACATCACGTATATTGGCGAGCATTGCATCAAGCTGAGTAATGTCGAGCACAAGCACTTCACGTGCCTTGCTACCTGCCGAAGGTCCCACTATTCCAGCCACTTCAAGCTGGTCCATGATTCTTCCGGCCCTGTTATATCCAAGGTTCATCTTGCGCTGTATCAGTGAAGTTGATCCGAGCTGGTTTATGACAATGAGCTTTGCAGCCTCCTCGAACAGACTGTCACGTTTTGACAGGTCAACCGCACCTGGAACGCTTGCATCCTCTTCATCGTTACCTATATATTCAGGAAGGTAGTAAGGTGTTGAATATCCGCGCTGCCTTGCAATGCTGTCAACAACTTTCTCAACTTCCTCAGTTTCAATAAGTGCGCATTGTACACGTGTGAGATCCGCTCCTGTTGATATGAGCATGTCGCCGCGGCCTACGAGCTGGTTGGCGCCAACTTCATCCAGAATGGTTTTTGAGTCAATGCTTGACTTCACCATGAACGCTATACGGGCAGGGAAGTTCGCCTTTATATTACCGGTAATCACACTGGTTGTAGGACGCTGAGTTGCTATCACAAGGTGTATTCCAATTGCACGTGCCAGCTGGGCCAGACGGGCCATAGGCTCCTCCACCTCGCGTCCTGCAGTCATGAGCAGGTCCGCAAACTCATCAATCACTACTACTATATATGGCATGAATCTGTGTCCCTTCTGCGGATTGAGATGTCTGTTGAGGAATTTCTCGTTGTATTCCTTCACGTTTCTCACGCCGGCCATCTTGAGCAGGTCGTATCTGCTGTCCATTTCAATGCACAATGAGTTCAAGGTGTTCACCACCTTCTTGGTATCGGTGATTACGGCCTCGTCGGCATCCGGAAGCTGTGCCAGGAAATGCTTCTCTATCTTTGAATAAAGCGAGAACTCAACTTTCTTAGGGTCAACAAGCACTATCTTCAACTCCGACGGATGTTTGCTGAACAGCAGTGAGGTCAGAATTGCGTTCAGTCCCACGGACTTGCCCTGACCTGTTGCTCCTGCCACCAGAAGGTGCGGCATCTTGGCAAGGTCAAAGGTGTAAACTTCACCCGATATGGTCTTGCCTATTGCCACCGGCAGTGCGTATTTGTTCTCGCGGAATGCGCTGCACTCAAGACAGGACACCATTGACACTACGCTTGGCTTCACGTTGGCAACCTCTATTCCAACCGTGTCCTTACCAGGAATGGTCACAACACGTACGCCCTTTGCTCCCAGTGACACCTGAATATCGGTTTCCAGTCTCTTTATTGAAGCCACTCTGACACCGGGTGCAGGAACAATCTCATACAGGGTGACCGTAGGCCCTATTCTTGCCGATATCCTTGACACTCCTATCTTGAAGTTCTTCAATGTCTTGACAATCTGCAACTTGTTCCTCTCCAGCTCCTCCTTGCTCACGGCATACTGTTTGTCGGCATAGCTGTTGAGCAGATCCGTTGTTGGAGCCACATACCCCGGCAGATCCAGCCTTGGATCGAACAAAGCACTCACCTGCTCCTCACTCAGTCCCTTGAGGAAATTATCCTCCTTTTCCTCTTCTACAGCGATGGTTTCAGAATCAGCTCCGCCCTCGTCCTGCTCCTCCGGCTGGTCCTCGCCAGCCTCTGATGCGGTGTCGGTATTTGAAGGGCCATCGCCGAGTGGGAAATCATCAACAGGGCCTATGTCTCCGGAGGTGTCAACTCCTTTCATTATGGAATCATAGTCGCTCTGGGGCTCCGGTGCAACACCGAACTCCCTTGATGGTTCAATACCATCAGTAATCACCATATGACCTGCTTCTGAATCTGAATCTGAATCAGCTTCAGGCTCATGCCCGGCTTCAGCCTCACCGCCATCCGGCTCTTTCCCCTGAACATTGCCATCAGCGTCAGTTCCGTTGTCTGAAGATTCATCTTTGGCAGTATTTACATCATCAGAATCGTCTGCACTGTCGTCTGCGCTTGCGCCGGCCAGAGCGAGCGCCGCCTTGGATTCAGGTTTGCGCTTGAACAGATTCAGGAACTTGTCAACGCCCTTGTCTATGGCGTCAATAACCTTTCTGTTAACGCATACCAGCCAGAGGATTATTGCAAACAGCAGAATGAGCGCTGCTCCCGGTGCACCAACCGCTTTGATGAGGAACTGGTTTGCATAATGTCCGTAAGAGCCTCCCGCTCCTGTTCCGAACCAGTTGTCAACGGAAATCATGGTAAGGATATAGGAGAAAGTGACCGACACTATTATACATCCGAATATTGAGAGATAAATGAGCCTCCACAGATTCACGCTGCCTTTTTTGAAGCAGTACAGCGATACTCCTCCAAAGAAGAATGGAACGATGAATGCTCCTACTCCGAACAGCTTGGACACAAGGAAGTTGGACCATGCCAGGCCTATCAGCGATCCGCTGTTCCTGACATTGGCGTCATTGTCCATATCAAGCATTGTGCCCACTATGCTGTTATCTGAAATGATGGACTGATCGCTGGCCCATGTGAACAGATACGATACCAGCGATATGAATGTGTACACTGCCAGGATGAAGAACACTATCCCGAACAATGTCAATGCTTCCTTTCCGGATTCCTTTTTCTTGCCTGCCATTATCTTTTCTTTTTAGGATTCCTGCCTTTCTGATTCCTGTGATTGTTGCCTTTGCCAGTCTGCTGCTTCTGCTGACCGTGTGAATCGTTGTTCACAGCTGTTCCAATGTGAATGCCTTCAGGAACAACGAGCTTGCCATCGGATAGTTTGCGAATGTCCTCGAAGATTGTTTCTTCGCTTACGCTGTCCTTGTTCCAGATGAGGTATTGCTGCTGCATGTAGCAGGCAAGGGTCTTTATCATATAGTTCTTCACCTCTCCTTCCTCACGCTGGGCAATCACCTCAATCATGTTCTGGATGTTCCTGCCGTAGCATGCCGCCTTCACCGGTGATTTGTCAATAGGGATTGTCTCCGGCTGGGTGCTTATGCTCTCGCGCGTTGGTATAGGGTACGGTGAGTCTATGTTAATCTTGAAATCGGATATGATCTGCACGTGATCCCAGAGCTTGTGTCTGAAATCAACTATGTCACGCAATTGAGGGTTTAGCGTTCCCATGACCTGCACCACGGCCTGTATCTGCTCGTTGCGTTTCTCCTTGTCAGGGATGCTGCTCACATACTTTATCATATCCTGCACATGCCTTCCGTACTCCGGCATAATGAGCTTCTCTCTTTGTGTATTGTAATCCATATCTCTATTTAATTTTTCTTCAATTTACTATCTTTTCGTGACCTCATGCATTTCCACAGATTCATTGCAAGGTATATGAGCATTGCAAAGAAAACCACCACGCACCAGTTCAGGCCGGCGGCCGCCACAAAAATCACGAGCACCAGCACTGCCGCCAGGAATACAAAACGGGGAGCATTGGCCGCCCATCCCATACTCTTGAACTTGAACGAGAACATTGGTATCTCGCTCACGAGCAGATAACTCAGTACTATAACTATTGCAGGAACAATGAGCAGATGGTTCAGGAAAAAGTCGTTGAACCCTGCATATCGTTCCATAAGACAAATCATGGAACCAACAATCATTGCGCAGCTTGGCGTAGCAAGACCAATGAAATTCTCGCTCTGGCGTTCATCAATATTGAACTTTGCCAGACGCAAACCTGAGAAGGCCGCAATCAGCAGCGGAACCAATGCCCAGAAACTTATCACTCCAGCTCCGAAAATCGGTACGGAGCCATCGCCAGGTAGGGAAAGGCCGTTGGCCTGGCGGAGGAGGAGCGAGAACTTGCAGGAGAGCATCACTGCCGGTGCAAGACCGAAGCTCACCATATCGGCCAGGGAGTCAAGTTCCTTGCCCAGCGGAGAATATGCGTGAAGCAGGCGCGCGCTGAAACCGTCGAAAAAGTCAAAGACCGCTGCGAGCAGTATCAGAACGAATGCCAGTTCGAACCTGCCGGAGAACGAAAGCGCAACGCTCACGCCGCCACTAAGCAGGTTCATTGTGGTGATTGTGTTCGGTATTCCTTTTATGATTCTTTCGAATAACATTTCGCCTTAATATTTACGTTCAAATCTACCAATCAATTGAATATCAACGGACTCCATATTGAAACCATCAATATTCCTCCCGGAAAGGTAATCCTTCACAAGCTCGACCAGTGCGGGATCATCATAGTCTTTCAACGCGCCGCTCTCACTGTCATAAAGATGCACGTGCTCGTAATTGTTCACGTCAAAAAGCATCCTTGTTCCCTGCGAGAGCCGCCTTGCCACCAGCCCGCACTTCACGAACGATTCCAGAACGTTATATACCGTGGCCACAGTGACTTCAGGAAAATCAGTCCTTATGCGCTCGAGAATCATGTCGGCGCTGGCGTGGCCGTACTCATTGAGCACTCCATACACAGCCACACGGCCTTTTGTGGCCTTGAGTTTATGCGTATGCAGCAGATCCACTATCTG
>JAGHUC010000010.1 GCA_018065035.1 Candidatus Egerieousia equi
AAGCCGCCTACGCACCCTTTAAACCCAATAAATCCGGATAACGCTCGCATCCTCCGTATTACCGCGGCTGCTGGCACGGAGTTAGCCGATGCTTATTCGTACGGTACTCTCATCGGTCCACGCGTGGACCTTATTGCCCCCGTACAAAAGAAGTTCAAAACCCGTAGGGCATCTATCCTTCACGCGGCATGGCTGGATCAGACTTCCATCCATTGTCCAATATTCCTCACTGCTGCCTCCCGTAGGAGTTTGGACCGAGTCTCAGTTCCAATGTGGGGGTCACTCCTCTCAGAGCCCCTAGACATCGTAGCCACGGTGGGCCGTTACCCCGCCGTCAAGCTAATGTCCCGCGAGCCAATCCGGATCCGACGTGTCTTTACCTCCAGGGGGATGCCCCCCTGGAGGACCATGGGAAATTAGTCCGGATTTCTCCGGGTTATGTCCCTGATCCGGGAATGTTGCTCACGTGTTACGCACCCTTCCGCCGGTCGCCGGCAGCGTATTGCTACGCCCCGATGCCCCTCGGCTTGCATGTGTTAGGCCTGCCGCTAGCGTTCATCCTGAGCCAGGATCAAACTCTTCATTGTATAATACTATTATTTAAATCTTTAGTCTGTCCTGACTGAATCACTTTAAAAAGTTGTTGACGAGATTTTTAGTTCTATAATAAAATATTTATAAAAACCTCACTTGTACTCTTGCTGTTTACTTGTATCTGTCAATATTTCAATGAACTCTCGTTTGTAAGTGTTACTTTCTTCTCAAACGGGTTGCAAAGGTAAGCACTTTTTTTGAATCACCAAATTTTTTCTCAAAATTTATTACAATATTTTGTCTTAACTTTGTACAACGGAACACAACATGAACATATATCTTCAAATATTCTCCTGCTTTGCAAAAGTCGGTGCCTTCACGCTTGGTGGCGGCTATGCAATGATAAGTGTGATCGAGCAGGAAGTTGTCAGGAAAAGAGGATGGGTTGATGAAGAGGAATTCATGGACGCAGTCACAATTGCACAAAGTTCACCCGGGCTTCTGGCAGTCAACATATCCATATTCCTTGGATACAAGCTCAAAGGAACAAAAGGCAGCGTCATAGCCACGCTGGGCAGCATTACTCCACCCTTCCTTATCATCCTGGCAATTGCAATGTTCTTTGCCCGGTTCCAGGATTACCCTGCAGTTGTAAGCATTTTCAAGGGAATACGTCCAGTTGTAGTATCCCTGATTGCAGTGCCGGTTATTTCAATGGCAAAAAAGGCCAGGCTTGGCAAGTGGCGTCTGCTGCTTGCCGCAGCAACAGCCAGTCTGATAATTTTTGCAAAGATGAGTCCTGTATATATTATGCTTGCCGTATTCGTTTACTTCTTTGTAACCTACGGATTCCAGACAATGCATCACAGGCACAAGGACGAAAAAGGAGGTGAGCAATGATATACATCGAGCTTTTCACCACTTTTTTCCTGATTGGAATATTCACTTTTGGTGGAGGTTATGCCATGCTCTCCCTCATCCAGAGCGAGATTGTTGTTAAGCACGCCTGGTTGAGCGCCAGCCAGTTCACAGACATTGTTGCCATCTCACAGATGACCCCGGGGCCAATAGGAATCAACAGCGCCACCTACATAGGATATTCAGTACCGGCCAATATGGGATTCTCACAGGCAGGATGCATACTCGGATCCTTCACCGCCACCCTTGCCGTTGTGCTCCCGAGTTTCCTCATTGTGCTTTCCATCTGCAAAGTCTATAGCAAGTTCAGGAAGAACAGGATGTTCGAGTCCCTGCTTCAACTTCTCAAACCTGTGGTGATAGGAATGATAGCGGCTGCGGCCGGCATACTGCTCACCCCTGAGAACTTCATAGACTGGACAAGCTGGCTTCTCTTTGCCATTGCATTCATTGCCCTGTGGCGTTTCAAGACCAACCCAATCCTGATAATAATAATCGCAGGATTCATAGGCTACTTCATATACTAACGTCCTACCTGTACATCTCCAGCATCCTGCGCCTGAACCGCACAACAGATTGCTATTCAAAGAGCGAATCCAGTGTGACCTCTTTCTGGACTGACCAGCAATATGCATTCTGCTTTAAGCCAAAAGTTGTCACCAAAATAATATGAACTGACTTCCTGGTGCGAGTAACGCTTGAGAATACATCTTTCTTGGTTCGGAGTTCGGATTCATACTGTTGAGTGATTGTATATTCAGAATCAGAATATTTCATCTCGCACAAATCAATAATCCCGTCACTGCGGTCAATAAGTAAATCAATCTGAGTCCCAGGCATACCAGCTTCATTGTCAGGATTTGACCTCCAAGAATATTCTTCTGTCAGCACGCCTGAGATGCCCAATGCCTTTTTTATCTGCTCTGTATGCCAAAGGCTAGTCCGTTCAAAAGCCAGTCCACACCATGTGTTGTATTTGGGTTTTCCTTGCATTGCCTCCCAGTAATTGTATCCTGTCTTTCCATCAGCAATAAAGTCATAGTAGAAGATGGTAAAGTGATCTACAAGTTGATACAGTTTACCATTCTTCTTTGTCCCTATTGATCTGTAGCCCCGGATAAATCCGCACCACTCCAAATCTTCAAGAATTGATGAAAATGCACCTCCCGTAGAAATGCCACTCAATTTTACAAGGTCATCACGTGTAAGGCCGATTTTCTTTTTTGCAAGAGCCGAGATTATTTTCAGATAGGGTTCCGGATGGTCAAACAAGGAAGCGTAAAGCATCTTGAACTCATCGTGAAGTTCTCCATCCCGCGAGAAAATGAGTCTGTCAATTTCGTGTGCCACGCTGACTCCCTTTTCAAGAAGACTCCAGTAATATGGAACACCTCCAAGAATCATATACGCATCAAGAATCTGCTTTCGGGTCCATTCTATTCCCTGTGACACAGCCATCTTTTCACACAGTCCAAGCGTAAACGGCTTGAGTTGCATGCGATGGGACAATCTATCGTGCAGACCTCCTTTATTCTTCAGAATCTTCTTGACCATCCATCCTGTAGCGCTGCCACACACAATCAGCACGATGTCTTTTCTTGCAGAAGCCCACCCGTTCCAGAATGCTTCCAACTCCGAAAGAAAGCGTGAACGAGGATTATCCATCCAGGGAAGCTCATCAAGAAAAACCACTTTCTTTCCGCCGGGGAGTCCTTCAAGAAATCTTTTCAACTCATAAAACGCTTCAGCCCAATTGGAAAGAGTGGGGACATTCTTAAGTCCGTGTCTTTTAAGTTCCAAGCGGAAACGAGTCAGCTGCCCACGAGAAGACATATTATGCGCCCCCGTATATTGGAATGCGAACTTATAATCATATGCCTCACGAATCAGGAATGTTTTTCCCACACGACGCCGCCCATAAACAGCAATGAATTGCGAGTCTTCTTTCTGGACCGCCTCGCGCAAAATACGAACCTCATTTTCTCTTCCTATCAACATTTCATTTCTTTTTGTTCAACTGCAAATATATATTATTTCCTCAAACGCGCCAAAATTTAATAAAAATTCATCTTTTGGCGGCCATTATTTTCGGTATTACCTCGTATCTATTTATTATATTGTGTTTTACGTCAATATTTTTGCGTTCTCAAACCGCTGTAGGAGTTACGAAAAAGCTCTACGAATTATTCTCAGTGAAAACTGCTATGCATATACCGTAGAGAAAACACCCTTAATTCTGCCAAAGACTCGTTCGGGTTATAAATTGGCATCCATATAGTGAAAAGTGGATGAAATCATTTTATCTCCTGTACATCTCCAGCATCCTGCGCCTGAACACATAGGTGTATCTCGTCTGGGCAAGTGCTATTCTTGCCTTTGAGAGTTCGGTTACGGCCGTGTTCCACGAATTGAAGTCAGTTGCGCCAAGCCGGTACTTCTCGTCAAGCTGTCTCTGCGCCTCAACGGCATAATCCAGCTGCTTCTGCGCGCTTTGATATTTGTGCAGCGCTGTGCGGCAGTCGATTCTTGCCTGAATGTACTCGTTTGCTATTGCCTTTTCCGTTTCAACAAGCGCCAGCCTTGAATCGTTCAGGTTGATTCTGGCCTGACGCACGTTGTTCCTGGCAACCATGCCTGAGAATATCGGTATGCTTATGCCGAGTGAGATATATGTGCTCGCATTGTCCCTGTACTGGTCCGCGAAGCTGTATTTTTCGTAGGAGTACGTTCCGTCGGGGTTCTGTATCTGCTTCTGTCTGGCATCGGAGAAGCTGGACCCGTATCCGAACGAAAGGGAGAGCGAAGGGTAATATGCGGCCCTGGCCTGTGAAAGGTTCTTCTCTGCAGCCTCCGCCGAAAGATTGGCGCTTCTCCACTCCGGTCTGTTCCTTACTATCAGATCCGTATCAAGTCCGTGGGTGAAGATGTCTGCAGTGTCGCAATCAACCACCCCGATGCCATCGCCATGTTGGATATGCAGCTCTGTTCCGGGGTCAAGCTCCATAAGCTGCACAAGCTGCAGCCTTGCCTTCTGCGTCTCTCCATCATAGTCTTCAATGTCGCCTGCGGCCGCATGCTTCTGTGACCTCACCTGAAGAAGATCCGACTCCGTTACCTTGCCCGCCTCAACCATTATGGCTATCCTCTCCTCCTGCTTCTCAAGCAGCCTGTATGTCTCCCTTGCCGATTCGGCTTCCGACATGGAGCACAGAAGGGCCAGGTACGCCGCCGTCACATCGAGCTTCGTGACTGTCCTTGCGGCTTCCATGTCTTCATTAGCGGCCTTCCTGAGCAGCCTGGCCTTCTTCAGCGCATAAAGCTTGGAGAAGCCTCCGAACACCGTCATGCCGGCTGAAAGCGATGAGTTTGTGCTCGTTACCGTGCTGTTCTTTATGAACTGATAGGTGGTCTGGTCAAGAACCCTACCAGTAGATGATGTACCGCTTGTGGAAAGGGAGACCGACGGCGCGTATGACCATCCGGCCCTGCTCACCTCAGTCTGCGCTGCGTCCCTTGTCAGCTCCTTCCTTCTGATACCCGTATTGTGCTCAAGGGCATACTCGATGCAGTCATCAAGGCTCCATTCCTTCACCTGCGATGGTTCACCTGCCTCTTTCACGCCGGTCTGTCCTGATGCCTGATATGACCGGCAACACAGCAGGAACATCGTTGCAACAAACGCTACAAGCGCTCTATATATAATAATATTGTGGTATTTCATTCACATTGTTCTTTACAGTGAGTTCGTGAACAGTGACCTTATAGGCTGGATGAACTGCTCCAGAAGTCTCATGTCCTCCGTTATTATCTCCGCGGTCCCGTCCATGTCCTGAACGAAAGGGAGAGCTTTATGGTAGGTGCTCTCCAGCCCTCCGGGCAAAGACAGCTCCACGGTATAGAAAAGCCCTTCGCTTGTCCTCTCCGGGACCTGGGATATCGACCTCACCCTTCCCCTGAGCATGCCGAACTCAAGATATGGGAAGCCGTTGAGCTTGATGTTCACCTCCTGACCCTCCTTCACCTTGCCGAAACCGGATGAAGGCACCTTGGCCCTGCCTATGACCGGGCTCGTGGTCCTGGGGCTTATGCCTGCTATCATGTCACCTGAATTGACATGCTGGCCTGCGCTCCATACGTTATGCATGGAGACGGTTCCCGCACATGGGGCGATTATTGCATACCGCTCCTTCCACGAGGCCATTTCCGAGGCCACGGTCCTTGCCGAACGGTTTATTGTCCTGACATAATCTGCCTCCTGGGTGCTCATTGACGTTCTTGTCTCAACAATCTGCTGCTCTATCTGAAGTCTTGCCACGTTGGCGCTGGACATTGTGGCGTCGAATCCGGCGAGACTGTTCTTCTTTGCGATATACGATTTGTGCGTATTCTCGTAATCGGCCTGTGAGAGCACCTTCCTTGCCATGAGCATGGAGTCGCGTTCCAATGTGGCGCGCTCGCATTCAAGCTCCTCCTCCAGTATCCTCCTCTGTCTCTCAAGTTTGGCGTAGTACTCCCTCTGACGCCACGACTGCCCCTCCAGCACCTTGAGCCTTTTGCCCGAAGGGTCTATCCTCCGGTAGTCGTTGTAGTCCGAGCAGGCGGCAAGCAGGGCGGTCCATGAGTTCTGCACTTCGCCCAGCCCGTATCCGTACCCGGCCGCTATCGTAGAATCGCTCAGGGACACGCTCGAATCGCCGAGTGTTTCGAGCACTCTTTCCGCCCGGCACATGTCATCGTATATCGCGGAGCTTGCTATGAGAGCAATCAGCGTGCCCCGCTCCACGGTATCACCGTCCTCGACGCATACGCGCTCCAATATGCCCGTGGCCTTTGCGGCAAGAGCCGCAGGAGGATTGTCCGATGTCACCGTAACCGTGCCGGTAACAGTCCGGGGATATCTGATGAACCAGCATGCCGTTATGATGCCGACAAGGATGACCACTATCACGGTGATGCCCCAGCGGAGCATCCAGGCAGGCTTGCGGCCCATGATGTCCTGCACTTCATCGCTGTGAAAGGAATTTCTCCCTATATTGTCTTTCTCTTCCATGTCAGTTCCCGAGTTCAAGCTGGTTCCTTACAAGTTCGTAATAATATCCCCTGCGTGCGGTGAGTTCCTCATGCGTTCCCTGCTCGACTATGTTTCCGTGGTCGAGGACCACTATGTTGTCGGCGTTCCTCACCGTGCTCAGTCTATGAGCTATGACCACCACCGTCTTGTTTCTGAAGAGCCTGTCAAGGTTCTCCATTATGGCCCTCTCATTGTTGGCGTCGAGGGAGTTGGTGGCCTCATCGAAGAAGAGGTACGGGGTGTTCCTGTATGCGGCCCTGGCTATGAGGAGTCTCTGCTTCTGTCCGGTGCTCAGGCCGTGGCCGTCCGCGCCTATCTTCGTGTTGTACCTGAGAGGAAGCTCGTTCACCCAGCCGTCGATGCACGCCATGGCGGCGGCGAGCCTTACCCGCTCCATGTCCGGAGTCTCGTCGCAAAGGGCTATGTTCTGCGCTATGGTGTTGGAGAAGATGTACCCCTCCTGCATCACGCATCCGCACCGTCTTCTCCATGCGCTCTCGCTGTAGGCCTTCATTTCGGTTCCGCCGAGCGTTACCTTGCCCTCCACCGGTTCGTAGAAGCCGAGCATCATCTTGAGCATCGTGGTCTTGCCGCTGCCTGATGCCCCCACGATGGCGGTCACCTTGCCGTGAGGCACCCTGAGGCTGACGTTGTCCAGCACCTTGGGCGAATGAGGTCCCTCGTACTGGAAGGTGACGCCGCTGAACTCCAGGTCCGCATCATCAGGGATGTCATGGATCCTTTCACTCCCGGAAGGTTCCTCATCGTCCCTGTTGTGTATTTCACCCAGCCTTTCCATTGAAATGTTGGCATCCTGCCAGTCCCTAGCAAAGGTGATGAACTGGCTCACAGGGGCGTTGAGCTGGCCTATGATGTAGGACAGGGCTGTCATCATGCCCAGTGTCATGTTGCCGTCAATGACGGCTCTGGCGGCGAGGTAGGATATGATTATGTTCTTTGTCTGGTCGAGGAAGGTTCCGCCTATCTGCTGCGCCTGTGAGAGCGAGAGACCCTTGATGCTTATTCTGAAGAGCTTGGTCTGTATCCTTTCCCATTCCCATCTTTTCTGTCGCTCGCAGTTGTTCAGTTTTATCTCCTGCATGCCGCCTATAAGCTGCACTATGCTGCTCTGGTTGTTGGCCGCCTCCTGGAAGCGCATGTAGTCCAGCTTGCGCCTCCATTTGAGAAAGGCCAGTACCCAGCCCACGTAAAGTGCCGAACCGACAAGAAATATGGCGAGGATTGTAAGGCTGTAGCCGCCGAGAATCGCACCGTAAACGATGAGCAGGACTATGGCCATGACAATGCTGAGAAGGGAGCCCGTGAGGAACTCCTGTATCCTAGAGTGGTCCTGTATGCGCTGCATGATGTCGCCTGTCATCCTGCTGTCGAAGAACGCTATGGGAAGGCGCATCAGCTTGGAGAGGAAGTCCGATATCAGCGATATGCTCACCCTTGCCGTGGTATGGAGCATGAGCCAGTTGCGTATGAGGTCGTTGGCCAGCTGGCCCAGTATGATGAGAATCTGAGCGGCGAGCATCACCTTCACGAAACCCAGGTTCCCAAGGCTCACGCCCTTGTCAACAACCGACTGTGTGATGAAAGGCAGGATAAGACTCAGGACGCTGGCCACAGCCATGGCCAGAAATATCTGGACTATGCTCTGACGGTGAGGGTGGAGGAACTGAAGGATATTTGACAGACCAAATTTTTTCTTTGCAAATTTATCTTCGGGATTGCAATAAAGAGCACTTGTCGCTTCAAGCAACAGAACGGCGCCCTTGTCCTGGCTTCCATCATCACTCTTTATTTGTATCCATGACTTCAAGAAATCAGTTTCAAAATATTTCAGTCTGCCTGAAGCAGGGTCGGATATGTATACGAACCATTTGCCATACCTCTTCCGAATATCATATATTACGACAAAATGATTTTGATTCCAGTGAGCGATACAAGGAAACGGAACAGTATCTCTTAATTGCTGCCACGTCAGTTTTGCACCAATAGTATGAAAGCCCAACTTTTCAGCCGCATCGCTGATTCCCAGCATTGACACTCCGCCTCTTGAAATATGGCACTCTTTCCTGACAAGCTCAGCGGATAACAACTTGCCGTAATGCTTGGCGATAATACGCAGGCAAGTAGGACCACAGTCCATCATGTCAGATTGTGTATAATGAGGGAAATACATGACTAGGAAATAAGCAAGATGCAGATTTTATTTCTCAGTTTTAAAAATAAACTGATAATCCTCCTCTACTCGATGATATGTATCAGCGGAGATAAGCATGGCTGCAGGAATGACGAATCCATAAGTCTTACCTTTCTTAAGGGGCTCTGATAAAGGAATTATTATTGTTCTGTTGTCTGGAGAATGATGTACTTCGTGAAAAACAACATTTTCATATCCGTTAAGTTTCCTCTTTCCGAAAGCGTCTATCATAGGATGAGAGAATGTGACCCTCAATTCTTTTATGTCTGAGGAAACTGTGCTGTTCTTGGCAGGGAAAGTGCTTTCAACATAGGGTGCCCTTGCTTCAAATTTCTTCATCAGGGCAACCCATCTCTCCGGTAACTCATTGTAGTAAGCAACTAATTGAGGCATGAATGCTTTTATTGAAGGGAAGCGTTCCCTATTGTCCAAGAAACTTTGCATGAACTCAACAGCATCAGCCATCCATATATGTCCCTGATTCTCACTTTCCGCAATAAAATATCCCATGTCAAATGGGGCATTTTCGATCTTATACATTATGCTGAACAGATTTATAAATGATTCCACAGCCGCTGTGTAAGGATGCGAGTCACCATAACCATAGAGTTTGGTAAGCTGACATATATCCGGATAAATCCTTTCAAATGATGACATAAATTCGTTTTTATATTCATCCACAACCTGATTGCCGAAACGATGGCACAGTTCATGGAATAACACCCCGGAGATACCTGAATCAATGGATGGCACACCATCTATTTCTGTAAAGCAACCTATCATTATGCTTTTACATTTATTTTCATCGAGTGTCTGCACTGCATAATTATTCCCCCCGTTAGCCATACCAAGGTAAATGTCAAAGTCATAGGAATCCGTATCAAAGAAATCACTAAACCACTTGGCGTTTATATTCATTCCTTTCACTACGCTCTTAGCCGTTTCTAGTGATTTCTGCGACATTGCCTTATGAGCCTCCCAAAACTTGCTGAATCGGGTGTCTTTATAAAACTGCCTAAGCAGATTCAGGTATTTGACCAATGATGCATAATCCCAGTATTTGAAATAATAATCACCGAAATTGTCATTTAAGTCAAACACTATCTTTCCTGCCTTTATATCAAACAGGAACGAGCTGGCAGCAACTACGCCGTATGCAACATTCAGTGAATCATTGTTCCTCAACTCTTTGACATATTTAATGAGAGGATGGGAGGAATATTTATCGAAGTAATTATCAATATCCTTCAAATATGCCGGTGCATTGCTGGTATGAAATTCTTCTGCTTCCGCCAGTCTGAAAACTATGGATGTAAGTTCGACCCTTTCATCAATTTTCACATTGATATTTGCCCAACAAGAATCTACTGCAATAAATAATAATATAATGATTACAAATACTCTCTTCATAATTCTACCTATTATTATATCCCAATTCTTTAAGCCGTAAATGTATTTTAAGAAATTGATCTATTCGTCCTTTTTTTGAAGTGCATAATTCATTGTCATAACCCTCATATTCATTCTGTATTCTCTTAATAGGACATCCGCCATGACATATAGGAAGATATGCACAATCACAACATTCAGTATTTTCCAAAGGATCAGCACCGTACAATTCACGATTTAATTCTTTTTGGTTAATTGCTTCAAGTGAACCACTATCATTTAATTTTCCTATAGCATATTTATAGGAACCAATTCTCTCCCAACATTTATACGCAAATCCCAACGGATCAAACGAAATGGCCATTTTATCTCGAATAGCACATTCACACAATTGTTGATCAGGATATAATGTAAACGTTGTTGGAATACCAAATTTAGTAATCAATTCTATAACGAAATCACAACTTTCCTTATTGTTGAAGAATATATTCGAATCGGAATGCCTGCCTTTAGAATTGGGATTCCTATCCGCTACAAAGGCAGGAGATATTCCAACATTTTTGCCTGGGAATTCAGAAATAAGAAATCTATGCAAATCAACATATTCTGCAGCATTTCGTTTTGTTAGATTGATTCTAAAAGTAATATGAAAATCTGGATATTTATTGATTAAATCATGAACATTGTTGATTACCCTATCAAATACATCAACGCCAGAAGTATCATATTTTATCTTATTATGACTTTGTTTATTCCCATCCAATGTAATTTGAGCATTCCTGACATTAACTTCTTTTAACATTTGAATAGCATCATCATCTAAATAAAATCCAGTAGTTACTATATCTGAATTAACTATTTTAATGTTAGGAATTGATGACAATTTCGAGTACAGTGTTCGAATTTCGTTGTTTGCCATTAATGGTTCTCCTCCAAACCAAGTAATTTTTATTGTCCTTAATAAGGGAAATGAAGAAATATACTTAACAATGGAGTCCATTACTGATTCTTTCATATACAAAGGTTGTTTATTCCTTTCAAAACAGTAGAAACAGTTAAAATTACAATCCGTAGTTGGAGCAATTGTTAGATGCATGAATGATTCTTGAGCACGCATTGAATGAATTATTGATTTATAAATCAATAACTCATCCTTGTGGCTATCAACAAGAATACCGTTATCAATCAAGGCTTTATACAAATCATCATCAAAAGATTCACTTGATAATTGTACCTCTCCTTGATTAGCTTGAAGAAGAATATCGTAAACATCATCGTCTAATTCTAACAATGAATTAGTCAAAGAGTTATATACATAGAATTTTTTACGTGATGTAAAAAAGAAATTGTATTTTGATGCTATCATTTAACTTTAAAAATTAATTGGTAATTTTCTGTTGCTCTATGGTATGTATCTTCAGAAATAATCATCGGTGCGAATAACTGAATTCCATAGGTTTTCCCTTTTTCAAGATTAGACTCAATAGGAATAATAAGTGTTTTATGATCTTTTGACCTTCTGAATTTACCAATATGAATAGGCTCTGTATTTTCAACTGGATCAACGCCAAGAGCTGAAATTACAGGTTGTGATAATCTAATTCTAATTTCTTTTAAATCATCTGATACAATACTATTTTTGGCAGGATAAGTGCTTGCTACATAAGGGGTTTTAGCTTCAAATTTTTTCAATAGAGAATTCCAACGATCTGGCAATTCATTATAATAAGCAACAAGTTGTGGCATAAAATCTATGATTGAAGAATATATATCACGTTGATTGAAAAAGTTTTTCATAAAACGTACCAAATCAGACATCCATATATACCCCATTTCCTCAGATGAAGCTATCTTATACATTACCCATTGATCCTTATTTTCAATAAGATATGAAATAGCGAATAATTCGTTCAAAGATTCACCTGCCGCATTTTCAGGAAATGTATCTCCATATCCATGCTGGGCCGTAATATAACTTATTGACGGGTATATTTTAGAAAAAGATTGAATGTATTCCTTTTCGAATTCATTAATTATAATATTTCCATAGCAATGACATATCTCATGTAATAGTTCATTTTTGCCAAATTCATTTATAATTGGTATCCCATTAGTTTCTGCATTGCATCCTATTATTACGGCATTTTTATTTTGAACACTAAGATAGTTTGGTATAGCATAATTATTTCTTCCAATTGCCATCCCAACAATCATTTCAATATCTGGAACTTGTGTGTAAAAGAAACTATCAAACCATTCCATATTAATGCACTTGGTAAAGGAAATAGCACTCATAAGTGCTTCTTGTCGAAGTGTTATTTGATCATTCCAAAATTTTTCAAATTCAGTATCATAATAAAATTGCTCAAGTAAGCATAAATATTTAACAATGTCTGCATATTTCCAACAACGCAAAATCTCGTTGCTTGGTCTATTATCATTCTTGATAAACTTACTATCTTGTATATCAAACAGAAAAGCTGATGATGCAGCAACTGTATAGCCAACATTTAATGAACTATCCTTACGAAGATCTTGGATGAATTTTACTACTTGATGGTGTGAATGATTAGCAAAATACGTGTCTATGCGCTTAGTATACTCTGGAACACATCCTGACATATATTCCTGGGCTCCAGCCAATCTAAATACTATTGACGTCAATTCAAAGCGCTCGTCAATACTGACATTTAGTTGAGCTGCATAACAAACATTGTTAATCAATAAATATAAGCAAGCAAAATATACAATTATTTGTTTCATTCCCAATGACTAATTATATATTACTGCATTGCAAAACCGGCAAGAACTACATGAAAAACATTTAGTTCATCTATATCAGCCTTACTCGGTTGCAATGCAGTCTCATATTATAACATTTAATCAAGTGTGATACTTGACATTTGAGTCATACCATCCCCACCTTGAGGTCCACTATAAAATCCTGTACAAGTTCTATGATTATTACCTTTGCAACTGTCATAGTTTGAACAGATACAGTAGTTTGCATAGCATTCGTCTTGCGGATGATAAGTCTCTTTAGGAGCACATACTAACCATCCTCCGTGAATATTTTGCATATCCAAATTATTTAAACGGCTGGACTCTATAACTTTAAAATTTTTCATAATTTAATGTATTTCAGTATTATTCAAGTGAAAGATAAGCTTCGGAAGCTCCAAGTGGTCCTGGTGCACCTACATAGCCATGATCCGTGGTGGAACCCTTTCCAGAACAAATAATATAACCTGATGCATCACAGGACCTATATGATACTGGACAAGTTACTTTGTCATTGGCACAATATGGGTGATAACCTAATTCGCGAGGACAAAAAAAGGAACCACCTTTAAGGTTGTTCATAGCATCAGCATCAAATCTGCTTGATTCAATGATTTTAAATGACTTCATAATTTTAAACATTTGTACCTACTTGTATCGGGCATCGGCTTTCCCGCGAGTTGCGCACCTCTTAGTTTTCTATTATGTGGTTGCGTTTTCGCGTGAAAGTTTGTTAATAATTCACCCCCCCCCCGCAACTTATTGAAATTCAGTTAGTTATAACGGGGAGAGGGCGAAAACGCTCCTTGTGTTTCTATTTTCAGTTATCTCAATTGTAAAGTTAATGAAATCTTTTCGTTTAGCAATACCATAGCGCTTCATTTTTGCAAATCGTTTTCATCACCTGTACATCTCCAGCATCCTGCGCCTGAACATATAGGTGTATCTCGTCTGTGCAAGTGCTATTCTTGCCTTTGAGAGTTCGGTCAGCTGTATGCCAACAAAACTAATGGTAAATTATGAAAGGCATGGATAAATACAGCCATATAAAAATTGTACCTAATCCTTATAAAACCATAAATTGCACCATCAAATGTTTTTGTCAAAACCACTACCGTAAAGAATAAGTAACAAATAGAACTTGAACTGAAGATAGAATAGTTCATTAGATGAGTCATCCCAAAGAAAATAGCAAATGCGTAGAAATAGGTTGAGTATTTAATGCTTTGAACCTTGCTCCATGTAAGAATCGTAACTATTGCTCCGGTAATAATAGAGACAGCGAATCTCATCAAAAAATAATCGGAACAATAAATAGCCCCGCTGATTAGTTTTGAAAAAACAAACCAGAAAATGGTGCTTAAGGATATGAAAACAAACAATTTCTTGCGGCGTAAACTGAGTCTGAAAGCTATTTCTTCTAACAATGGAGGAACCAAGATTATAAACCATAGAGGCATACCAGGGTTTTCTTGAGCGTTGACCAACTCAAAATCGTTTGATTGGCGAACAACATACATTAAAATGAAACCAACGAAACCAGACAATAGAAGCAGACATATTGTATATACAAATTCCAAAAAGGTTCTGTCTCCCGTGATTCTTTCTTTGGGATTCAATAAATACACAATAATCTCTTTCATGATATAGAAAGTTATTGAAGTATGTCAGCCTGTCAGAACGCTCTCTTGATGATTTCCCTGATGTTGTCGGATTTATCCATTGTGTAGAAGTGGATGACTTCCGCTCCGTGTGCGAGCAGGTCCTTGCACTGGGCGGTTGCCCACTCTATGCCGAGTTCTCGCACGGCCTTGTTGTCCCTGCACTTGCGCACTTCTTTGACAAGATCCACAGGAAGGCTTATGGAGAATGACTTAGGCAGAATATCAAGTTGCTTGAGAGTTGATATAGGCTTGATGCCAGGAATGATAGGAACGTTTATCCCTGCGGCACGGCATTTTTCAACGAAACTGAAATAATGCGTATTGTCAAAGAACATCTGCGAAACAACATAGTCAGCACCGGCATCCACCTTCTTCTTCAGATTGGCTATGTCCTCCTCCATATTGGTGGCCTCGCAGTGCTTCTGCGGATATCCGGCAACACCTATGCAGAAATTGCTCGGCGTGGCATCCTCCACACCGCTCTCCAGGTACCTGCCCCTGTTCATATCTGAAATCTGGGACACCAGATCCACACTGTGAGAATACCCACCCGGCGATGGTTCAAAAAACTTCTGTCCAGGCATAGGATCTCCCCTGAGAGCCATTACGTTGTCAATGTCAAGGAAACGCAGGTCCAGCAAGGTATCCTCGATTTCGAAAGCGCTCGCTCCTCCGCAGATTACGTGAGGCACGACCTCGGTATTGAACCTTTTCATGATGGCCGCCGCAATGGCAACGGTACCCGGGCGTTTTGTAACCATCTCCCGTACGTAACTGCCGTTCTGGACTTCGCGGAAAACCACCTCTCTCCTGTGTGCTGTGATATTCAGGAAAGGAGGATTGAACTCCATCAGAGGTTCAATGGACGAATAAAGCTTGTTTATGTCAGAACCCTTGAGCGGCGGAAGCAGCTCGAATGAAGCGAAAGGCTTGTGCGGTTTGTTAAGGATATCAATAACTTTCATAGCACAAAGATAAATTATTTTACCATACGCACATTGAAATCCTTTTTATTTTCAAGCCTATACCGAAGTCTTTGTTTTTTTTCAAAATTGTCATACATTTGCATTAAGGAAATAAATCGTGTGTTGGATGGTTAATCGATTTGTGCGAAAATCCCCGCCCGCGAGACCTCGCTCTTGAAGTAGTTCCAGCACGTTTCCCTTGGGGTAAATTTAAAAGCAGTCTCTATTTGAGGCTGCTTTGTTTCTCTACATCCATAGCCGTAATGCAATATTGAATTTTCTGTTTACTACCACGTTTGACGCCCACCGTTAATTTGACTCTCCCAACACCCACACAGTCATAGGACATAAGGATCATCTTCTCAAACTGAGCCTGATTCTTGTTCCCAGTTTTAATCTGCGCTATTCCACGATATCTGGCACAAGAAAGTATTGCATCTAATTGGAGAACAGCCAGAGTAGAAAGATAATGGAGGGAAGCGTGTGCCGATGTTTCATCGACAGAAATAAACTTTATATAAATATCATCATTCAGACTCTGATTGAACATCTTTCCATCTGGATGAAGGCGCCCCCATTCTCTATAAAAATCCTTAATAAGTTTACGACGGGCACGTTGATCTTCTGTAGTGTCACCCATAGGAATGGAATCGACAACAATATCTGAATTGTCCTCTGGAGTTGGCACAGGCAGAGCATCCGTATCAGGCATTTCCACATAGCCCACCAGCAGTTGCCACGGCATGCCTAATACCTCTGCTGCCTTGAGAATCGTTCGAAGATCCTTACTCTTGAACAGAGTCTTAACGTTCTGCCGCTTAATTCCCATGCGACGGGCAAATTCAGCCTTTGATATTCCAAGTTCATCAAGGAGAGTCTCTCCCTTGACTTCAAAATAGATGGCATTCATTTGCCAAAGATAGTTGTAATATAATTATATTACAAGATATTTTACGTAATATGTGAAATCGTTCGATACTATGCCTGTACCGGTACCATTACCGCGCAGATTGATGTATCGGGAATGATGGCGGCGGTTGAAGTGAGACGAACGGGCAGATTGTCCGGAGCGTTGAGAATTGAGAATATATCGCGCTTCACATTGTGGTCCGGAATCATAGGATAACCAACAGCAACCCTCAGCCACTTGAAACCGCAATCCTGCTCAAGTTTCACCGTTGCGGCCACAGCGGCGGCCTCAACCAGCCTTGCGCAAAGACTGGCACGCAGCAGATGTTCGAAACTCCTGTGGTCAGTATTATCTGAAACGCTCTTGTCGTATGCTGTGGCAACCATGAATCCTACAGACTTGTCCGCAGGAACCTCAGGCATATATCTGACTGATTCCGCACCTGACTTCTCATCAATCTGCTTTCCGGAAAAGAAATCAAGCATAAGATCAACCTGGATGGAACCATCGGAGCTGCATCTTTCCAATTCGGCCCTGGCCTGTTCCAGAAGTTCATTTGCCTCCTTGCTCTTTTCCGATGAAAGCATCTGCTCCAGCGTGCCCTTGAACCCCCAGAAATGCAGCAGTTCAGCCCAGTCAATATGATTCTGCAGCCCGGCCAAAGAAATATTCTTCTCCAAAGCTCCGGTAAGTGAACAGTGATTTCTCAAGGTCCCGGAAGAGGGAGCTTTCTCCATCAGCTGTGCAAAAGAATGTTTCGGCTCGCCGGCACGGTTCTTCCTCTCGAAATTCTCCCTTATCCTGCGCTGAGACTCCCTCAATTCCGAAACGTAATCCGGATTCAGCACAATTCTCTTGGCCATTGCCGCAGCGGAGGACGCATCGCTGTTATAGAACACTCCGCCCTCATATAAGGTATCAAGTTTCATTGCCGTATGCACGGCTGAAGTGGTGGCACCGCCCACGAGCACAGGGACCGCCCTGCCGCTGGCCTGCCTTATCCTCTGTATATTGTCCTGCAGCATCCTTGCCACAATCTCCATCTGTTCCAGTGAAGGGGTGATGAGTCCGCTCAGGCAGATCACATCCGCCTTTTCAGCAACGGCTCTCTCAACTATGGCATCCGGCTCAACCATAACACCAAGATCAATCACATCAAGTGCATTGCAGGAAAGGACTATTGAAACAATGTTCTTGCCTATATCGTGGACATCGCCCTTGACAGTAGCTATGAGCACCTTGCCGTTCCTGCTTCCTCCTTCAGAATCCGATGCACCTGAGACGGAAATATACGGTTGCAGCACCTGCACTGCATCACGCATGACCTTTGCGCTTTTCACCACCTGTGGAAGGAACATCTTCCCCTGGTTGAACAAGGAGCCAACCTTGTCCATTCCGTCCATCAGAGGGCCCTGAATGATTGCCATAGGGCTGGAATATTCAGCCACAGCCTGCTCCATAAGAATGCTTATCCGTGCGCTGCTGCCTGAAATCAATGCATTGACTATCTTCTGTGACACGGTTTCATTGTCCTGCACATCGTACTTATCCTCTTCCTTGCCTGCGGCACCGCTCTTTGCTGCAAGTTCCTTTTCCTTGACCTCCTGTGCGAACGCCACCAGCGCCGATGTGGCCTCCTCCCTCCTGTTGAAAATCAGATCTTCAATGAGAGAAAGCATCCCGGCATCTATGTTCTCATATATCTGCAACATCGATGGGTTAACAATGGCCATGTCCAGACCTGCATTTATTGCATGGTACAGGAAAGCGCAGTGCATTGCACTCCTTATGGTATTATTGCCCCTGAAGGCGAATGAAAGGTTGGAAACGCCGCCTGAAGTCTTGCAGCCAGGCAGATTCTCCTTTATCCATTTAACAGCCTTTATGAAGTCCGCGGCATAGTTGGCATGCTCCTGCATACCAGTGCCGATAGTCAATATATTTACGTCAAAGATAATGTCTGATGGAGCGAATCCCAGTCTGCCCACAAGCAGCTCGTATGCCCGTCCGCAAATTTCTATCTTGTGTTCATAGCTTACAGCCTGTCCCTTCTCGTCAAAGGCCATCACTATGACTGCAGCGCCCAGATCGAATGCCGTGCGTGCTTTCCTCAGGAATTCCTCCTCCCCTTCCTTCAGACTGATGGAATTCACCACACAGCGTCCGCAGCAGTTCTTCAGACCCTCTACCAGAACATTCCAGTGGCTTGAATCGAACATGAAAGGAACCTTGGCAATGGCCGGATCTGCGGACATATATCTTACGAAGTCACCCATTGTCTGCACGCTGTCGGACATAGGATCATCAACGTTTATGTCAATTATTGTTGCACCGTCCTCAATCTGCTTGCGGGCGATTGCCGCAGCAGCCTCGAAATTGCGTTCCTTGATGAGTCCTGCGAACTTTGAAGAACCAGAAACGTTCGTGCGCTCGCCTATATTGATGAAATTGTTCTTCTGTCTGTTCACAAGGAGCGGAGACAGACCGCTGAGCCACAGATCATCAATGTTGTCCCTGGTCTGCCAGTGAACCTCACGTGGTCTTGCATCCTTCACGGCATCGGCTATTGCACGTATATGCTCGGGAGTGGTTCCGCAGCAGCCTCCAACTATGTTCAACAGTCCGTTCCTAGCAAGTCCGGCTATTCTTGATGCAGTGAATTCAGGTGTTTCATCATAATTCCCCAGTTCATCCGGCAGACCTGCATTCGGATAGATATGGAGAGCCACAGGAATACTTGAACCGGACAATGCACCATTTGCGAAATTGCCCAGAATCGAACCCATTGCCTCTGTCCCGAATGAACAGTTAAGGCCGAATGATACAACATTTCCGGAACTTATGTAATTGCGTATGCTCACGAAGAAGGCTTCGAGACTCTGTCCGGAAAGAAGATGTCCGGCCTTGTCATTTGCTGTGGCGGAAACAATCACAGGAATCCTGATTCCTTTCTCCCTTTCCACCTGCCTTATTGCATAAAGCGCACATTTAGCGTTTATTGGGTCAAAAATTGTCTCAACCACTATCAGATCAGCACCTCCGTCAACCAGGCCCCTCACCTGTGTTCTGTATGCATTGGCCAGTGTATCGAAATACATCTCGCGTTTGTGAGGGTTTTCAGCGTCAAGGCCCAATGAAAGCATTTTGCCAGTAGGGCCCACTGCGCCTGCCACCAGAGGTCTGAAGTTTGATGAACTATCGCTGTGGAAAAGACTTATTGCCTTTACTGCGGCCTGGGCTCCTTTGAAATTCAGTTCATACACATAGTCTTCAATACTGCTGAAAGAGCCGGATGAGCCGGTAAGGAAATAGCTCTGCTGGGAAATTGAGTTCGAGTTGAAAGTGTTGGTTTCAATGATGTCCGCTCCGGCCCGCAGATAGCTGGTATGCACCTGCTCAACGATATCGGGATTGAGTATGTTCAGAGCATCGAGATTGCCCTGCGAAAGTCCGTAGTCCTCTGCTGCAAGCGCAAGTGAATGCATGTCAGGTCTCATTCCATTGCATCCGCCCTGTGCGCTCCTCAATGAAATTCCTGCTTTTGTCCGCTTGCGGAGCTCCTTCTGAAGCAGGCTGCCCATTGCCCCGTCAAGAACAAGTATTCTCCTGCCAATCAGTTCTCTCAAATACTCAACAGTTACCATAAATCTCCATTTCCCTTAAAATTTGCGAAGATACTCAACTCGCAACGATTTTTCAAATCATCTTTGCAGCCGTCAGCCCCGCTGTCAAGCGTAGAAAAAAAGAGGCTCCGGAAAATCTCCGGAGCCTCCCGTTATTTGAATAATTGGTCTGTCAATTATTTGACCTCAGAAGCAAGGCGTTTGTAAGAATTGTATCTGATCTTTGCAAACTCCTCGGTGAGAGCGAACAGCTCGCCGGCCTGAGCAGGGAAAGTCTTGCTCAATGAAGC
>JAGHUC010000120.1 GCA_018065035.1 Candidatus Egerieousia equi
AAAACCTACTACAAAGGATTTATCCAGAAAGAAGGTAAGAGAACTTATACTTGGAGAGAGGAACTGATATTGGCTGATGGCTGGACAAAAGAGGAACAGCCTGAACCAAATCCTCTTGAAATTGCGAAGGCAAACAAGTTGATTGAACTCGCTGTTTATGACCATTCGAGTGAGGTCAATTCATTCCTCATAGGGGATACTCCTAAATGGTTTACACCAGAGGAAAGAGCAAATTATCTCTTGACACTTCAAGCGGCAAAAGACAAAGGAGCTGATATGATAGAGTACGAAGGTAGGTTAATCTCTACCGAAATGGCTATCAAAACTCTCAAAGATATTTGCGTATATGCTATGGAATGTGTCGCAGTTACTGCGAGACATAGAGCAAAAATCAATTCTTTCACGAATGTAGGACAAGTTGAAACCTATAATTTTAGAACAGGTTATCCTGAAAAAGTTGTGTTTGAATCTAATACTGGGAGCAATGTTACAGGTGGTATTACGAAGAAGAACTAAGGTTATCAAGAGCGAAGGAGTGCCATCAAACCAGATATGGTATGACGCCCCAAGTAAGGTAACCTTATACTCTGAAACAGATGTGATATCTCATACATTTAGGGATGGACGAGGTATAGTGAAATTTAATCATATCATTACCGAAGTTGGGAATTGGCTTGCTTATACTTCTATTACCAATGTGTATTTTTCAGACAGAGTAACTGCGATAGGCAAGAGTGCATTCGTGAATTGCCCTTTTCTCGCCCTAACCTCTTTGCCTAATAGTATAACTTATATCGGCCAAAACGCATTTGCGTTTGGCAAGAGCCTCGCACTAACCTCTTTGCCAGATGGAATCACATATATAGGCTATTCAGCATTCGGAGCTTGTGACGCTCTTGCTCTGACCTCTTTACCGCAAAGTCTTACTTTGATAGATGGTGAAGCATTCTCGAATTGTAAATCCCTCGCTATACAGTCTTTGCCACACGGAGTTACAAGCATAGAGTGGCGAGCGTTTTTTAATTGTATAGGAATACAGCGTTTAACAGTCCCAATTTCTACACCTCCTCAATTAAGTTCAGCAGCATTCGATAATACTACTTTTCCAATCTATGTTCCAGAATCATCATTCAATGCTTACCAAACAGCATCGGGTTGGAAATTTTATGCGTCAAGAATTCGTCCTTATGTATAATTATGAAAGGCACCTAAAAAGCATAGAGACATGATGTGGCTTGATTTGATATGACCAATTAAAAGAGATATACAATGAATATATACAGAAACGATGATACGCTGCTTCTTTCAGTGGAGGTAAACGACAACAGTTACAGGAACAGGCAGATTATGGGCGACCATAATCTGACCTTGTATTTCAGTCTTGCTGAGCATGTGGAGATACCCGTAGGCAGCTATGTGGAGTATCAGGGGGTGCAATACACTCTTGACCGCCCGGAAGCCTTGAAGATGAAACATACAAGGCTGTTTGATTATACCATTGTCTTTGAGGCGTATCAGTCCTGTTCCAAACGCTGGAAGTTCCGCAACACCGTAGATGGCAGGTTACAGTTTCCACTGACCGCCAAGCCAAGGGAACACTTGCAGATGTTCGTTGACAACATGAACCGCAGGGATACAGGCTGGACTATCGGCAGCTGTATTGATGCGGCGGAACACCTCATCACCTACGACCACTGTTATTGTCTTGAAGCGCTGCAACAGATAGCAAGGGAGTTTGACACGGAGTTCGAAATCTCCGGCAAGGCAGTATCATTACATAAGGTTGAGTACAACAAATCCAACCCCCTCGCCCTGTCTTACGGCAGAGGTAACGGATTCAGGCGTGATATCGCACGCACGAACAGCGGAGACGAAATGCCGGTTGAGATTCTTTTCGTGCAGGGAGGGGACAGGAACATTGACCCGAGCTCTTACGGTGCCACTCTCTTGCACCTTCCTTCCGGCCAGACGATAGGATATGACGGCACTCATTTCAGCGACGAAGCGGGGTATGACAGCACCAAGGCAAGGGAGTATGTTGTATCGGAGGACGGCCTGTCTATCCAGCGTAATGAAAAAAAGCTGTCATCACAGGCAGAGGACAGCCTTGATTGTACGGATATATATCCGAAGCGTGTAGGCAAGGTAGGGCAAGTGATAGTGGTTGATGCCACCAATCATTTCTACGATTTCACGGACAGCAACCCTGAGAGCAACCCTTGCCCTAACTACGAAGAGTACCTTATCGCCGGCGAGACGATGACCGTTATCTTCCAGAGCGGAATGCTTGCCGGGAGGGAGTTCGAGGTCAAGTATAACCACAACGCCCGCACGGAGAGAGGTGTAGAGAAACTTGGCAGGCGCTTCGAGATAGTGCCGCAGGAGATAGACGGTATCACCATGCCGGACAGCACTTTCAAGCCGGCAGCGGGGGATGAGTTTGTGGTATATCACTGCGCACTGCCTCAGCCTTATATTGGTGATAACGAGAGCAGGAGCGGTGCTGAGTGGGATATGTTCCGCACGGCTGTCAAGTATTTCTACGAGCACGAGGAACAGCTCTTCACCTTCACCGGTGAGCTGGATGGTATATGGGCCAAGCAGGATTGGGAGAACATAGGCGGCAAGATTGTCCTCGGAGGCTATGTTCAGTTCGTGGATGCACGCTTCCAGACAACCCCGGTGCTTGTAAGGATTACGGGGGTAAAGGACTATATCAACAATCCACACAGCCCGGAAATCACCCTCTCCAACCAGACGATAACAGGCGGCTTTACGAGCGAGTTCAAGCGGGTACAATCGGAAGAGATAGTTGTGGAGGACAGTTACAGCAAGGGAATACAGTTCACCAAGCGCCGTTTCCGTGATGCACAGGAGACGATGCGTATGCTGGAACAGTCGCTGATTGAAGGCTTCACCGGCAGCATATCACCTATCGCTGCCCAGACAATGCAGCTTCTCGTGGGAGATGAGTCGCTTCAATTCCGCTTTGTCAACAGCCACACCTCCGATACTCCTGTTGTCATAACACCGGACTTCGCATACGATGCCAGCACAAAGGTATTCAGCATTAACGGAGGATACTACTTGCAACACCTTACGATAGGTGTTCCTATGTCTGCGAAGGGTGCGGATGCACAGTATCTCTGGTGGAGCGTGGCAGCTCAGCAGAGTGCGGTCCTTGACAACCCGGAGGCTAAGTATTATGTCTATCTCAAATGTGCCGTTGCCGGCAGCACGCAGGCCCAGATGGTCCTCTCGCAGACTGCAATCAAGATGGAGGCAGTTACAGGCTATTATCATTTCCTTGCCGGAGTGCTCAACAGTGAGTATGAAGGTACCCGCTCGTTCACCACTCTGTACGGATTTACGGAGATTACCGGCGGCAGGGTTACAACCGACAGGATAGTGAGCTCGGACGGACTGAGCTATCTGGACCTTGCGGGCAGTGCGTTCAAACTCGGAGACAGGTTCAAGTACAACATGAACGGGGACGGACAGCTTGTCCTCTCCGGCTCGCTGGTGCAGACAGGCAGCGGTGCCACCACCCAGATTGGTGCATGGTGCGGAGAATGGAGCAGCACGAGAACCTATGCCAAAGGGGATGAGGTGTTTTACGAGGTTAACGGAGCGACAGGTACATACAGGTATATTCAGTCAACTCCTTCAAGCGGACATCTTCCAACTGAAACAGGCTATTGGGAGGTGACGGCAAAAGGCAGCAGTGGTGCAGACGGACAGGCTTCTTTCAAGAGCATGGTATTCAAGAGGATAAACGCTTCCTCAGTGGAAGCTCCTATTGGGGGAACATACGATTCTCCTGTTCCTTCCGGCTGGTCAGACGGCATTCCTGCCGGGACAGCTCAATTGTGGATGAGTACAAGAGTGTTCACATCCAACGGAAAGAGTCCGCAGCAGGATTCGTGGACCACTCCACGCCCTGTAACTGATACCGCGGACATTGATTTTGAGTTCTCAGCGGTGGAGCTCAATCCGGGGACACCTGCAAGCGACCCGTCGAACTGGCATAATGCGGCCACTTCCTACGATATATGGATGGCGGTCCGCAAGTGCCGGAACGGAGTATGGGAAAGCTGGGAAGTGAGCAAGATAAAGGGAGAGAAAGGCGATGACGGAGAGAGTCCTGTATTCGCAGACCTCGACAATGAAATGGAAGGGGTTGCGCTCAATGCTCAGGGACAGACCACATCACAGGTGCAGCTTGTTACCAATGTAGCTCTGTATTTCGGTACCACAGCTCTCACACTGACGAGCATATCTGTTTCCGGCCTGACTACCGGAATAACCGAGTCCCATGTTCTCAGCTCAGGCAGAGTTACTTTTACCATAGCCAACGGCGCTTCCGTAGGCGCGAATGTGCCTATCACTATCACTGTATCAGGCACATTCGGACAGGTGACATATACCCGTAATCTTACATTCACAATCACTGGCGTAAAGGCAGGAGCGGATGGAACAGACGGTGAGGATGCTGTAATATACAGTATTCTTCCAAGCGTCTCATCCGTTACAAAGAACAAGGCAGGAGCATATTCTGTAAACGAGGTGTCTTGCACCAGATACAAGCGTGTTGGAAACGGCGCACTTGAGACCACCACTGACGGCACACTTAAATACAGGCTCGATAACGGAACTGAACATAACTACACTTCCGCCATATCTCCGAGCATGTTTAATGTTAGCCTTACTTTCCTGTTCTATGTAGGGACAACGCTTGTTGACAGGGAGACTGTTCCTTTGATTCAGGATGGTATTGACGGGCAGGACGGCAAGAGCCCTGCGTGCATCTTTCGTGGTGCATACAGCGACAGCGCAACCTATTACGGTACTGCCGATAGAACGGATATAGTCAAGTATGACAACAGATACTTCATAGCCAAGACTGATGCCGGGGAGTTCAGCGGACACCTCCCTACGGATACTGACTACTGGAGCTATTTCGGAGCATCATTCGAGAGTGTTGCGACAGGTTTTCTCTTTGCGGAAGAGGCTACGATAGATAATGCCGTGGTGCGGAAGCTGCGTACCGCAGACAGTGGGAAACGTGTAGTGATAGAGGGCAACAGCGCCTCAATGTTTGATGCAAATGATAACAAGAGAATGGTTATCAGCGGAGAGGAACTGAGCGAAACCGCAAGCTCAACCACCGCCTCGCTTACAGGAGGCACAGTCCTCTCGGGCTCCGCTGCCGTGGTATCCGCTGAACATGGCTGGTCCGATGACGGAGTGCGGAATGCGGCTGTCGTTACTGTTGCCAACGCCTCCAATATCGTCAAGCTGCCGAGCCTTTCTGCCGGGTGCAGCATCACACCACCTTCCACTCTCATAGGCAATATGGATATCCAGTTCAGCGCAGGTTTTGTGGTTGATGGAGTAAGATATCCGAGCGCCAGCACCACCTTGTCGTGGAGCGATGATTCAAGCACTAAGACGGGTAGCGTAACTATCAGTCCTGTATCCCTGACACTGCCTGTCGGCAGCCATAACATAGGAGTCTATACCACACTCGTTATGTCCGGAGATGCAATAATGAGAGGTTCGCAGCTCATATACACTACTACCAACGGGGGCGGTACAATCAACATTGACTACACCACTCAGATAACAGAGATAGGCGGAAACGGCTTTCAGGCTATGTTTGGCTCAGATTATCTCTTCCGCTGCCGGAAATCCGGTGCGCTGGCCAGCAGTGTGGAGTTTATCATGCGTGCCGGCTCCTACGGAATCAAGGTTACGGACACAGGAATCTACAAACTTGTTAACGGAGCATGGGTTTTGGCTCAAATATGATTATGATATAAGCATTTTTGGTTATATTTGTGCGTTGAAAGATGAGAAACCTATAACAATATCAACAGCATGGTACAAGAGAGAAACGTAGTATCAGGTGTGGTTGCCACAGGGCTGGCACCATTCGTTAACGGTTGGCAGGAACTTCTCGCATGGTGCGTAGTGGCCGTCGTCCTTATCCTCGCGGACCTTAAATTCGGCATTGAGGCCGCACGCAAGCGAGGGGACAAGATAAGGGGCAGCAGGGCTGTGAGGCGCACGATAAACAAGCTGGTTGATTATCTGTGCTGGATAAGCATCGCGTGGATTCTGGGCGGCTCCTTCGGCCATATCTTCGGGCTTCCGCTGATACCGGCGATAGTAATGCTGGGGGTCTGCCTGATTGAATTGAGCAGCATAGTGGACAACTACTGCGAGGTCAGGGGCATCAAGAAGAGGCTTAACGCTTTCAAGCTGTTTTTCCGGCTTATCAAGCATCCCGAGCTCGAGGACTGCATGGAGGAAGTGAAAGATGAAAACAAGCCAGAACGGAATTGACCTTATCAAGTCCTTTGAAGGATTCAGGCAGTATGCTTACAAGTGCCCTGCCGGAGTATGGACTATCGGCTACGGACATACCAAGGGGGTGAGCGTAGGTATGGCAGTAACCAAGGCGAGAGCAGAACAGCTGTTGCGGGAGGACCTTCGATGGGCAGAGGATGCCGTGAACAGGGAAGTTAAGGTTGAACTAAACCAGAACCAGTTTGATGCACTTGTCTCTTTTGTGTTCAATCTCGGAGCGACCAACTTCCATAACTCCACGCTGCTGAGGGTTGTTAACAGTAATCCTGATGATTTTGCGAAGATAGAGGAACAGTTCATGCGTTGGGACAAGTCACATGGGGTAAGACTTCTCGGACTGACCAAACGGCGTTATGCGGAATACTCCCTCTACGCAACAAGGCTGGAATAAAAAGAAGAAATCCCGCGAGACTTACAGGCTGGTATCAGTGCGGGATTCCTAAACATTACATTACAGCGCAAAGATACCATAATTATTTAACAATCAAAATATATGCGAACTTTATTCACTGCTGTTGTATGTCTGCTGCTGGCAAGCTGCTCTCCGAGGATAATCACGCAGACGGAGAGAATAACCGAGTACCAGCACGATACGATTGAACGTATCCGCAAAGTGCCTGTTGAGATACTTGTACCGGTGGAGGTGCGTATGGCGGTATCTGACACCACTTCCTTTCTTGAAACATCTGTTGCAGAGTCACAGGCCTACGTTGACAGCACGGGCAGATTACATCATTATCTTGCCAACAAAGCCGTGCCACTGAGGGATACCGTCTATATCCCTCATCTGGAGGTCAGGACAGTGGAGAAGATAACGAAAAAGACCACCGAAGAAAAGCCTCTCACATGGTGGGAGAAGGTGAAGTTGGACTTCGGAGGCTTGATATTGTTTTTCCTTGCAATCAGCGTTCTGCTCAATATATTAATTATCAAACTTAAAGATTAAAACTATGGAAGCACTAAAAAAAATCGGGATTTTCCTCCTGCTCGTCATCGCCTTCGTTGGCGCAGTATGCTCGCTCGGCTGGCTGGGCTATCAGCACCAGTGGCTCCCTTTTGCCGGTGAACTCGTTGTTATTCTGTTCGCTGTACCTGCATTCTCATACTTCGTGAAAAAGCTGCTGGACTGACATCTTTGTTTTGTCTGAGAAAGAAAAAATCCCGTAGATAGCTGGCACTACCTGCGGGATTGATGTTTATATCTGGGTGATATTATTTCTTTATCTGTATATAGTATTCCTTGCCGTCGTATATCCTTGACTTGACCTTTATATCCTGCCACTCTACCTTGAAATTAAACAGGTATTCATATCTGGTATCACCTACCATAATAGGCATCAGCAGTTTGATTTCTTTCATCTTGTCACGCCCGAACAGGATTGTATAGTACATCCATCTGCCATAGAAACTATCCCATTCAACGGATGATTTAAGAATTAGTATATCTGTATATTTTGTTTCTTTGAGTATGGTGGTCGGAGTTTGAGGTTTTTCCCTGTCTATTATCTTGATACCTTTGTGGAACACGCTTGCCGATGACAGCTCCACCCCTCCGACATACACTATTTCATCCCAGATAATCTTCATATTTGCCTTTGTGCAGTTATAGATATCAAAATCAATATGCGTAGGCTCAAATGTAAAATGGATAATCATGTTGCTGTCAATGTACTCGGGCATTGTAAGCAATGTGTGAACATCAAGGCTGTTAGTAATTGCTCCCTCTAATCCAGTGCCCTCTACTGATGATAGAGTTACCTTGTAATAACCTCTGTTTCTTGCATAACCTGTTGTGAACACTAACAGGAGTGTCAGGATAAATAGTAATTTCTTCATGATGCTGGTTATATGGTTAGTTAATAAGTTAATTAATCGGTTAAAATTATAAGATTGATAACAAAGATGCAACTGTTCTCCTTTATTCTTGGTTAAATATATAATCAGCAACCTTTCTCTGCGCCTCTTCAATCTTGCGCCTCATGTCGGTGCGGATATATATGCTCGCTACGCTTTTCTTGGTTGAGTGGGCGAGTGCGGCATCAATGGTCCTCTCCGGTATGTCAAGTTCCGCAGCTATGGAAGCCCAAGAGTATCTGGCCCAGTAGATGCTGATATCTGGCAGCAGCGCCTCGCCTTCCCATTTCTTGGTATGAGGGTTATACACCTGTCCTATGCGTTTGAGCTTGTCGTTTATCCTGTGTGCGTAGTCGCGGTAATCCCTGTATCTCTCGCTGATGTTGAGCAGATACCCCTTGCCGGCATACTTCTTTATTATAAGTGCCGCCTCCGGCAGAACGCTCAGCGATATGGGCTGGCCCGTCTTGGCCCGGTGCCAGTCTATGTAACCGGAAGAAAGGCTCTTCACCGCGGCAAGGTCGCCGATGTTGATACCTGCGAGCAGGAAGATGAGCCTGAACATGTCCTGTGCCTCCTGCTGGTATTCTCCGCACTGAAAGCTGAACAGCCTTTGCAGTTCCTCACGGCTCAGGCTCCTGTTCTTCGTCACCTCGCCAGCTATGCGGAACCGCTTGAAGGGATACCAGTTCGTTATCTCGTCCTTTATCGCCTCGTTTATCACGGTGCGGATATTTCTCATGTGAATGCTCCTTGAATTGGCATTGGGCGCAGTCTTTGCCATGAACTCGTCAAAATCGTGCAGCCACCTGTTCGTTATGCTCTCAAACGCAAGGCTGTCCGCATTGGGGTCAAAGGCCCGTATCTTCTTCGCTGTTTGCTCATAGGTGATTCTTGTGCCCTTCTTCTTCTTGCTCCGGGTCCAAGCATCGAAGCGGGCCATGAAAAGGTTTTCCTCCGCCTTCCGCCTCGCTTTCTCCGGGTCAAGCCGGTCCAAGACCATGCACCGCACATCACTCAGGGATATGCCGTGCAACAGGCCCTCGCTCTTCAAGTCCGCAAGTATCCTGTCAACGGCCATCTTTCGCTCCGCAAGGTCAAGATTGAGCCTTTCTTTGAGTCTGTTGCCTGTAACCTTTCCTGACTTGCGGTCCCACTGTGCTGGAAGGACTTTTATTCCCGTGGAGATATAGACGCTCCTGCCGGCCATGTTGATGCTGACCTTAACGGGTGCCTCGCCCTGTGCGTTCACGCTCCTTGTGTCAAGATATAGTCTTGTCGGCATAAGATTTGCGGTTTTTTTGCAGTTTTTTCAGTGCAAAGGTGGCAATTATTATTCAAATAAGTGCAAGGCTGTTCAGTTGCGTGCGGTTTTTTTGCAGGTCCTCCCTGCTGGAAAAACAGCTCTCTGTGCATCGCGGAATAAAAAAGTGCCCTCAGGAGGCACTTTCGCAGGGAGAGCGGAAAACGGGACTCGAACCCGCGACCCTCGGCTTGGGAAGCCAATGCTCTACCAACTGAGCCATTTCCGCGTTGTTTTCAAATGCAAATATAAATTTTTTTCCTCATATTTGCGAAATAATAATTCAACAGGAAAAGAATAGGGCGCACGACAATGAATCTCGAGTGGTTTCTGGCAAAAAAATTAGGGATAGGCAAAGGCATAGGCAGTTCCAGCAACAGGATAGCCACCCTGAGCATTGCCGCCAGCATTGCCATAATCATAGGGGCCGTTGCCATCTGCGCAGGTTTCAACGAGGAAATCAGACAGAAGGCTTCCGGCTTCAGCGGAGACATCATTCTCTCTCCAATGGGTGTCCCCATTGACAATCACAGTTCCTATCCGGTTTCTCCGCTGCCTTGTCTCAACGAACTGCAGAAGATTCCCGGCGTCAGGTCGGTGTCTCCCGTAATATACTCCCCGGCTGTGCTCAAGACCGACTCCGGTATGGAGGGCGTTATGTTCAAAGGCATTGATCCTGAATACGATATGTCATTCTTTGAACAATGTCTGGACTCAGGAACGGCCTCTGTGTATGAATCAGTTCCATCATCTTCCACCGGCGATGGGTCCACGGAAGACTCCTCTTTTGAAACTATCGCCAGTGGAAAACCAAAGGCGCTGGTAAGCAGAACCCTGGCCGATGCGCTCAATCTGGAGGCCGGAGGCAGCCTCATGGCCTGGTTCGTTTCGCCCGACGGCAATGTGAAAATCAGGAAATTCGATATTAATGGTGTGTTCAACGCCCAGCTTGACAAGATCGACAAGGCCCTGGTGATAACTGATTCTGAAACCATCGCCAGTATAAACGGATGGGAGACAGGGGAGTGTTCCGGCTATGAGGTTTTCCTCAAGAGCGGGAACTACAGCAATTCCAGCATGGACCGCATAATCTCAAGGATTGAGGAAAAACTTTTCACAAGCGAGACCAATAATGAATTCTCGCTTCAGCCGGTGCCGCTGAGAGATATCTACTGGGTATTCTTTGACTGGCTCAACCTTGTGGATATCAACGTAGTGATAATTCTCGTGCTTATGATAGCGGTTGCGGGCTTCAACATTATTTCAGGTCTGCTCATCATAATTTTCGAGCATATTTCCACAATAGGACTTTTCAAGGCGCTGGGAATGAGCGACCGCTGCATTTTCAAGGTCTTCATGTACCGCTCGCTGGGAATGGTGGGCCGCGGAGTGCTCTGGGGCAATATCATATCCATAAGCTTCTGTCTCCTGCAGGCCTCAACGCATTTCATAGGCCTTGACCCTTCCAATTACCTCATAGACCATGTGCCTGTCCATCTTACACTGGCGATGGTCCTTATCACCAATCTTTCCTGTGTGGCTGCAATCCTTCTTATCATGCTCATACCTTCAAAGGCTATTTCGAGTGTGGATCCTGCGCAGGCCCTCACCGTAAAATAAACGTTTATATCCGTGTATAAACGTTTAACGTAGCTGTGTGCCTTTGCAATTACGGTAAAAATATTATACTTTTACAAATTTGAAGAATTGTGAACTTTTGAAATAAACAAGTTTAATAAATTAATCATATGAAGAAGATTACTAGTTTACTGCTCTTTGCCGTCGTTATTTCACTGGCAGCATCCTGCGGCTTCAACTCGGAGGAACCACAGGGCCCTGCTCAAATCAAGGCAATGAAAATCCAGCTCAGAACAGTGGCTGAGGTGTTCGAGTACCCTGCACAGCTCAGAGGTATCCAGGATGTTGAAATTTATCCTCAGGTTTCAGGAACCATCACCAGTATAAATGTGAAGGAAGGCCAGCTCATAACAAAGGGGCAGGTGCTCTTCGTTATAAATCAGGTGCCTTTCATCGCAGCTTTTGAAACCGCAAAAGCGGATCTGGATGCAGCCAAGGCTGCCGTTGCAACAGCGGAACTTACATACGAGAACTACAAGGTCCTCTATGAAAAGAACGTTGTTTCAAAGTATCAGATGATGGTCAATTACAACCAGATGCTTTCTGCAAAGGCTGCAAAGGCACAGGCCGAGGCAGCATTGCTCAAGGCAAGGGAGGACCTCTCGTTCACAGAAGTCAAGAGTCCTGTGAACGGAATAGTGGGTGTGCTTCCATACAAGGCAGGCGCACTGGTGGGACCTCAGATAAGCGAGCCGCTCACAACCGTATCGGACAATTCACAGATTGAGGCTGTGTTCTCAATCAGCGAGGCATTCTATCTTATGTATTCAAAGCATCTCAATAGCCAGGACCTGGTAAGAGACGCTTCCGAAGACACACAGGATTTAAGGCTCAAACTCAAGGACAACAGCATTTTCGAGTATCATGGAACACTGCAGACGCTCAGCGGAGTCATTGATCCCGGTACAGGTTCGCTCAATGTAAAGGCATTGTTCAAGAATCCTGACCATCTGCTCGTTTCAGGTGGAACAGGCAAGGTGCTCATTTCATATTCTGAGCCAGGCAGCATTGTTATTCCAAGAACAGCCGTCAAGGAACTTCAGGACAAGAACTTCGTATTCAAAGTTGTTGACGGCAAGACAGCAATGACTGAAATTGACGTTGTAAGACTGAACGGTACAAAGTCCGGCAAGGAATATATGGTAACAGGAGGCCTCAAGGAAGGTGACGTGATTCTTGTAGAAGGCGTTGCCAAGACCGCCGACGGTGTTGAGGTGGTTCCCGTTTTTGCTGACGCAAAAGAGAACGCAAGTGCTCCAGCACAGCCTGAAGCTGAATAGTGTGTTAAAAAATAGAGAAAGATTATGGATATCAGTTCATTCATAAAGAAACCGGTGCTCTCCATAGTGCTCAGCATCCTTGTTGTGATAGCCGGAGTGCTCGGATACTTCACACTGCCTGTTGAGCAGTATCCCGATATTGCTCCTCCAACCGTGAATGTTTCCACCAACTATTACGGTGCGAACGCCCAGACGCTTATCAAAGCCGTTGTCTCACCTCTGGAAGAGGCCATCAACGGAGTTGAGAACATGCTTTACATGCAGTCATCAGCGTTCAACAACGGTCAGGTTTCAATTAATGTAGTGTTCAAGCAGGGAACGGACCCTGATATGGCGGCCGTCCTTGTACAGAACCGCGTTGCAACTGCTCTTGCGCAGCTGCCTAACGAAGTAAAGACATTCGGAGTTACAACTGCAAAGCAGCAGAACTCCATGCTTCACATGTTCGGAATCACTTCAATGGACGACAAGTTCGACCAGGAGTGGCTCGGAAACTTCGTGAACATTAACATCAAGCCTCAGATCCTGAGAATTGCCGGTGTTGGAAAGGTTGAGATGCTCGGAACCGTCTATTCAATGAGAGTATGGATGGATCCTATGAAAATGAAACAGTATGGTCTCGTCCCTCAGGATGTGATAGCAGCCATAAATTCCCAGAACCTTGAATCAGGAACAGGTACCATTGGCGAGGGTTCTGCCGAAGCATTCCAGTACACAATGACCTATACCGGCCGTCTTGCATCAATAGAGGAGTTCGAGGAAATCATCATCCGTGCCAGCAAGGAGTTCGGACTTCTCAAACTCAAGGACGTTGCAACGGTTGAACTCGGTATAGAAAGCTATACATTCAACGGAAAGCAGGACGGTCACCCGAGCGTGATGACAATCGTGTACCAGGCACCTGGTTCCAATGCACGAATGGTGAACGAACAGATTGAATCCCTGTTCAAGGATCTGGAAAAAACGGATCTCCCTTCCGGAGTTGAGATCACAAGCCTCTACAATACCAACGAGTTCCTTAACGCCTCAATACACGAAGTGTACAAGACCTTGTTCGAGGCCATATTCCTTGTAATCCTCATAGTGCTCATCTTCCTTCAGGACATCAGGAGCACCTTCATTCCTTTTGTGGGAATCATGGTGTCCCTCATAGGTACTTTCGCATTCATGCTCATTGCAGGTTTCTCACTCAACCTCATCACGCTCTTTGCACTGGTACTTGTAATCGGAACTGTGGTGGATGACTCCATTGTGGTGGTTGAGGCGGTTCACGCCAAATTCGATGCCGGCTACACTTCCTCACTCAAGGCCACCCAGGATGCAATGAAGGAAATCACAACAGCCGTAATAACCTCTTCACTCGTTTTCATGGCTGTGTTCATTCCTGTATCATTCATGAGCGGAACCAGCGGTGAGTTCTACAGGGAATTCGGTCTTACGATGGCTGTTGCCGTAGGTATTTCCGCTTTCAATGCGCTCACAACCATACCTGCACTCTGCGCCATGATGCTCAAACGCAAGGACAGCACAGGCAATTCACTTAAAGCCCGCTACATAAGATGGTTCGATGCCAAGTTCGAGAAAATGGAGGGCAGGTACGAAAAGGGAATCAGGAAGTTCCTCAAGCTGCCTGTGGCCACCTGGGTCATTATCATAGCCTCAAGCGTGGTTCTTGGATATCTTATGGTGAACATGAAGAAGGGCCTTGTTCCTGAAGAGGACCAGGGACTTGTGCTGGTTGAAATATCCACAGCACCTGGTTCTTCCCTGGCAACAACCGGCGCTGTGCTTGATAAAGTGGTGTCCGCCATCGATTCCATTCCTGAGATATCGCACATATCTTCAACCGCAGGTTTCGGCTTTGTTGCAGGAGCAACCTCTTCGGCAGGTATTGCCGTAATCAAACTCAAACCATGGGAGGAAAGGACAAGCTGGAAACAGGGCTACCAGATGGTGATGTACAAGATTTATCTTGCAACGCAGCATATAGACGATGCCGTTATGGTAATGCCGTTCTCACTTCCTATGATTCCTGGTTATGGTACAAGCAACGCCATTGACCTTCAGCTTCAGGACAAGATGGGCGGTGACCTTACCGAACATTTCGAGGCAATGAACGAATTCGTGGCAAAGCTTAACGAATGCCCTGAAATTGCCGGCGGTGCAATGACAGCATACAACCTTAACTTCCCTCAGTGGCAGGTAACTGTTGATGTTCCGGCCTGCATGAGCGCCGGGATCACACCGGCAGAGGTGCTCAGTGTGCTTTCAACATATTTCGGAGGTGCGTACATATCTGATATCAACCTGTACAACAAGATCTTCAAGGTTATGGTGCAGGCCAATCCTAACGAAAGGGCTGACGAAAATTCCCTTTCCAATATGTACGTGAGACTGCCTGAAGGCAAGATGGCACCGCTTTCAAACTTCGTTAATCTCACCAGAATCTACGGATGCGAGGCCATGAGACGATTCAATCTGTTCAATGCCATAAATGTGAGTGTCACACCTGCACCGGGAAGAAGCTCAGGCGAGGCCATAAACGCAATCAAGAAGGTTGCCGACGAATCCCTCCCTAGCCAGTACGGTATTGACTTTGCCGGTATGGCACGTGAACAGAGCGGAAAGGATCAGCTTCTTATGATTCTCGGACTTTGCGTGTTCATCATTTATCTGCTTCTTGCAGCACTGTATGAAAGCTTCATAATACCGTTCTCAATATTGCTCACGGTTCCTGTAGGACTCATGGCTTCATATCTGGCGTCATATCTGCTGGGACTTGAGAACAACATTTATCTGCAGACAGGTGTGATCATGCTTATAGGACTTATTTCAAAGACAGGTATCCTCATCACGGAGTTCGCAGTTCAGAAACACGAAGCCGGAATGAGCATAGTTGACTCCGCAATCGCAGCCGCTGCAGCCCGTCTGCGTCCTATCCTCATGACGGCCGGAACAATGGTGTTCGGTCTTCTCCCGCTGGTTGTTGCAACGGGCGTAGGAGCAAACGGAAGCCGCGCCCTCGGACTGGGTTCCGTTGTAGGTATGACATTCGGAGTGGTGGGCCTTCTCCTCTTCGTGCCTGTGCTTTACATCTTCTTCCAGAACCTTCAGGACAAGTTCTCCGCTCGCAGAGCATCTTCTTCCACCGGCGATGGTGATGAAAATAAAATATTGGAGGAAACAAAATGAAAAAACTGATATATACAGCCGTAATGGCACTTATGCTTGCATCCTGCGGAATATGGGGCAAGTACAATTCAGAAACCAAGGTTCCGGAAAACGCCTTCGGTCAGGAAGCCGCACAGTATATGGACGGCAGCAACAAGGCTGATTCCATGAACGTTTCAATGGGAGCCATTTCCTGGAGATATGTCTTCACCGATGCCAAACTCCAGGCACTCATTGAAACTGCGCTGGCAAACAACAAGGACCTGCTTGTTGCGCACGAGAATGTAGTGCAGTCGGAAGCTGCGCTCAAGAGCGCCAGACTTGCGTATCTGCCAAGCCTTGTGCTCGGCTCGGCAAGCACACCTTCGGTAACCTGGACTGCAGGCGGAAAATGGGACTACAACACAAACCTGTACGCTACCTGGCAGTTGGATTTTTTCGGACAGATTTCCAACCGCAAGTGGGCGGCAAAGGCAACCAAACAGCAGATGGAGGACATGGAGCAGGCCTGCAGGGCTTCGCTCATAGCACAGGTGGCTAACTGCTACTACGCACTTCTCATGCTGGATGCACAGCTGGAGGTTGTGAACCAGTCAAAGGAAAACTGGTCAAAGACCGTTGAGGTTGTTTATTATCTCAAGGAGGCCGGCATTACAACCGAGGCCGGTGCGGCACAGCTTGAGGCCAACTACTTTGATATCTGCACCCAGGTCAAGAATCTCGAGGCTGAGCAGAACAAGGTCCGCAACCAGCTCTGCGTTCTCATTGGCCAGGCACCTGGGGAAATTTCCCGTGGAAAGCTTTATGAACAGACTTTCCCTGAAACTTTCAGCGTTGGTCTTCCTGCAAGCACCTTGCTTTCAAGACCTGATGTAAAGGCTGCAGAACGTGGTCTTGAGGCTGCGTACTATAATCTGCATGCTTCAAGGAGCGATTTCTTCCCTAACATAATCCTTGGCGGAACAGCCGGCTGGAAAAACGAGAAGGATGGAGTCTTTGATTCTCCATCAAAGTTCATTACAGCAGCGGCAGGAGCACTTGTTGCCAGCCTGTTCGATGCCGGAAAGCAGAGAGCTGCCAACGAGATTGCATCAAGCAAGCAGACTCAGGCCAGACTCATGCTCGAGCAGACAATGCTCAACGCAGGCAGTGAAGTGAATTCCCTGATCATTGATTTCCAGACACAGCTTGAGAATATCAAGAGTTTCGAGAAGGAGGTTGAGTCACTTTCACGTGCGCGTGAGAGTACCGAATATCTCATGAAATATGGTACAACCACCTATCTCGAGGTGCTCACCGCACAGAATACATTGCTGGCCGCTCAGGTGAACCAGATTGCCAACAAGGCAGGTCTGCTTCAGACTGTCAGCAGTCTGTATCAGGCTCTTGGTGGCGGTGGCAGTCAGGAATAGCTCTGAAATTCTTTCCTACATAGTTGTCCATGCTGCAGCAGACCTCAATGGAGAAGCTGTCGGCTATGGCGGCTATGTCTGTCAGTTGTTCTGAAGAAAGAGTTGCCAGATCGGCCTTGCGCAGGTCTTTTGCAAGCAATGAATAGAGCAGGCCGGCATTGAAATTGTCACCGGCGCCTATTGTGGAAACGGGTACGATCCGAGGTACAGGAATGGTAATGTGTCTGTCGGGAGTGAAAATGTGTATGGGATCAGGGCCGCAGGTGCAGATGAAAATCGGGCAGAGCGCTTTTATGTACTTCCGATAGATTTCCTCCGGGTCCTTTATGCCCAGGAGCATTTCAAAATCTTCGCTTGAGCCGCGGACAATATCGCTTACACGGCAGTTCTCAACAATATTGCCGTATATCCGGGGCATCTGGTCCAGGTGGTTTTTGCGTATGTTCACATCATAACACAGGATTGCACCTGCTTCATGGGCCCTTTGCAGGAGCGGGGCAACAAAGCTGCGCAGTTCCGGGTTTATTACAAAGTATGATCCGAAGAGCACCAGGTCATCCTTTTCAAATGTGATGCTCGCCAGTTTTTCCTCACGCTGCGAAGAATCGAAGTGGTCCTTGTAAAACTGATAGTGTGCGTTGCTGTTGCTGTCGAGAAAGGCCAGGGAAATGTTGGTCCTTGCATTCTTGTAGCGTGTAACATTTTGAGTGTCAACTCCGTTGGCCTCCATGAAGGATGTCACAATGTCAGCAACATGATCATCACCTATATCTGTGACCATACTTACCTCCACATCCTTGAAATCACGTCCGGCGGTCCTTCCGAGTGAAATTATGGCATTGAATGTTGAGCCGCCCGGAACCGCAGCCACCGGCTTGTTGTCCTTGAAAACAATATCCAGGATTGTTTCTCCTATACCTGTAATTTTCCTGCTCATGGCTTATTCAAACATTACTTGGGTGCAAAATTAAGAAATCTTAATTTTTAATACCTTTGCAGCCGCAGAATTTATACGGTATGGCAAATCTCATCAAGTTTCTCAAGGAGTGGATGCTGGTAATCGGAATAGTGTGCGGAGCATCCCTCTACATCATATTCCACTATGTGACTCTGCTCCATCCGGCAGGCCCGTTCCTTCTGGGACTTTGCAGGAACATACAGCCTGTGCTTATCTTTGCAATGCTGTTCCTCACATTCTGCCGCATCGAGCCTCATGAACTAAGGCCCCACAGGTGGCAGTTGTGGCTTCTGCTCATTCAGGGAGGCAGTTTTGTCCTTGTTTCACTGCTGATAGTCCTGTTTCCCGCTCTTCCTCTCCGAATAGGCTGGGAGAGTTTCATGCTGTGCATGATATGCCCCACCGCCACAGCCTGCGCCGTTGTCACCAGCAAACTTGGAGGCAGCATGTCCGGCGTACTCACCTATACCATACTCATAAACCTGCTCACGGCCATCCTGGTTCCGCTGTTCGTGCCACTTATCCAGCATACCGAAGGAATGAACTTCTTCACGGCCTTCAACAGAATTCTGGCAAAGGTTTTCCCGCTGCTTATCCTGCCCGCACTTTCGGCATGGCTGATACGCTACCTGCTTCCGGAACTGCACAGCAAGCTCTCGCATTATACCAACCTTTCCTTCTATGTATGGGCAGTTGCCCTCCTGCTTGCCATCCTTATGAGCACAAGAGCAATTTTCCACCACGATGGCAGTGTCTGGGACCTTCTGGAAATAGCGGTGGCATCGCTGCTCAGCAGTGTGATTCAGTTCGGTTCCGGCAAACTCATCGGCGCTTACTACGATAGAAAAACCGCCGCTCCAGGCAATAATAAAATTACTGCAGGCCAGGCGCTCGGGCAGAAGAATACTGTATTCGGTATCTGGATGGGCTATACCTTCCTGAACCCGGTCACCTCCCTTGCCGGCGGCTTCTACTCCATCTGGCACAATGTGTACAACACAATGCAACTTCGCGAAATATCCAAACGTAAACATAATTGAAAATATATGAGAAAGCTTTCAATCTGCATCGTCTCAGCTGTAATGCTGCTTATACTATCGGGGTGTAAAGGAAAAATCTCAAATCCGGTGATGCCGGCTCCACTGCAGAAAGGAGACAAGGTGGCGGTCATAGCCCCTGGCTTCCACCTGGATGATTCGCTTGTAATGCTTGGTTGTCAGCGGCTCAAGGAATATGGGTTTGAACCGGTTCTGGGAAAGAATGCCCTCAAACGCTATCCGGGCGTTGACAGTCTTTATAATTATGCCGGAATCACGGAAGAGCGCAAGGAAGATCTTCTGTGGGCTCTGAATGATGAGCAGATAAAAGGAATCATCTGCATCAGAGGCGGTTACGGTTCAATCCACCTTCTTTCCAAAGAGCTGGTGGAAGCATTCCGCAAACATCCGAAATGGCTTGTGGGGTACAGCGATATAACAACCCTTCATCTGGCGTCGGTCAGGTCGGGTGTCATGAGCATGCACGGCAACATGTGCTCGGACTTTGCGCTGAAAGGAATGGAGGACGAAGGCAATATTGCCGTGTTGGAGGCCTTGAAAGGTAATTTCCCGCAATACGAGCTGCCGGCGGATTCCTTGAATATTCCCGGTGAGGCCAGCGGAATGCTCGTTGGCGGAAACTTGAGCAATATCGCACCTATCCTTGGTACTGAATACGACTGTTTCAAAGACCGCGACTGCATCCTTTTCCTTGAAGAGGTGAGGGAGGCAATGTACAGTGCAGACCGGTATCTGAGCGCGATTCTTCTCCATCACGGTAAAAGATTGAAAGGTGTAATAATAGGGGATTTCACCAACTGCTACCACGAAATCGGATTCGAGGGCGGGATTTACGGCATGCTTCACAAACGCTTGAAAGATTTGGGCATTCCTGTTTGTTTCGGCTTCCACGGCGGCCACGGGCAGCTTAATATGCCCCTTGTTGAAGGTGCCCGGGTGCAACTCAAAGTCACCGGCTCCGGCGCATCCATCAACATGGCTTTGCCAAAACAATAATTTGCTATAGTTGCTTTTGGCACGGTCTTTGCATATTCCACTATGACAGAGTTTTATTCAAATCTTTGTTGTTGAGACTGAATATCTTGACTTACTATGGTGAAGGAATGTTGCAAGCCTTCCGTTGTTTTTTTTAGCACTGAATTGAATACTTGCAAAACTTGAATTATTAGAAATATTATGGAAAAGAAAAAACAATTCAAAGAACTCTCAGAGGAGGATCTTGGAAAAGTAATTGGCGGAGCTGATGCTCCTTTTGACATCGGTGGCGATTGTTCAGGCCCACACCAGCATCAATTTGAACTCAAATGCATCTGCGACATCGGGTATCATCACGTAGGAGGTCACCAGTGCGAAAAGGACTAATGCCTTATTCAATTTGAAATAAAACGAGTAATTGATAAATTGTACATGCCATGAAACAGAAAAAAGAATTCAAAGAACTTACTGAAGATCAGTTGGCAGCAGTAACCGGTGGAAAATTGTCCAATATTGATAAAAATGCCGACGCTTGTTATGTAGAAGACAATGGCGTCAAACATTGTCCTAGTCAGGACTAATGCGGATTGGATGCCGTTATGATTTACATTTCGCCGGAACGCATCAAAGTTCCGGCGAAATTGTTTTATGCCCGGTATCTCCATCACTTTCATTCTGGGCGACACAATGCGCACATTATTGTTGCCATGAGTCATGGCTTGTCCACAAATGGCCTTGATTTGTGGCCGGTCGGCGAGCCGTTCTATCATTCTGCGGGGGGTTGAGATCACTGGACTTTGTAACTAATTGATAATCAGCTATACATATCTTGCAGCTGAACTCAAACCCCTTATGTTATGAGGGTTTGCGTTCACTTTGTTCTCTCTTCAATAGCGTTTGGCCTCATTTTAACCATTTTCGTGGCCGTTTGTCATTTTGGGCACGTTTTTCTCAAAAATGCGCCCGTTTGTTGCTTTGAAAATCTGTTTCATTGAGAATCATTTAGTCGTTTATTTCCAAACGGCCGAGAAATCAATCATTTTTCGGCAGCCATAAACAGTTTGGCCGAGAATTGGGCAATTTTTCGGCCAAATAACAAAAATTCTGCCGTTTCGCCGAAAAATCGCAGATATTTCGGCCGCTTGGCAGAAAACGTCCAGAAAAGTGCCTGTTTTTCGGCCGCTGTTGAGAACATCGGTTTGGTTGCGTTTTTTTTCAAAAATACCAGCGAACGAAAGGGGCTGGCAACAGCGTAAGCGCAAATGGAGTCCTTGAAAGCTCCGTGCAGCGCTTCCTGCTGTAACCGCTGGCTTGGGTATAAGGCCAGCGGCGGTGCCATGATGCTTTTGACACGGGTTGTTTTTACGCAACCCCGTAAGAATACGTTCTAATAAGCATGGATGAGAACCACCCCGCCATTCAGGTGGGTCTGCCAGCAGTCGTGAGCCTCAGAATGTGTTTTTGATTTTTTTTGTATCCCAGTACCAGACCGCTCCATATGGTACGGGTCGTGCTTGTCCTGTTCGGAATATGGTCCTTTTTTTGGTCTGCCGAAGTGATTCGGGAATGTGTCAAAAGATTGGATATATCCAAAAATTTTTAGTATTTTTGCAAATTAGCAATTTAGGTGTATTGCATACGGGAATTTGCTGGAGTTATCAGTAGGGTCTGTGGATTCGCGGGCTTCTGAAGAGCGGGAAGATTGAAAAACTTATTCCGCCAACTCTTTTTCTGAATCGCCACGGTTTTTTGACGAGCTGAGGCGTTTTGGGGAGAGTTATGTGCCTATTTGAAACAATAACCTTTTGCTTCATGATCCGCTGCCGGTGCGGAAGGTTTCACAAAACAGCATAATCCTTCCGCAGTGTAAAAACAAAAAGTATTGATAATTAGAGCCTTATAAAATTGAAGTGCGGAAGGTGTATGCAAAATGATGAAACCTTCCGCAGCAGAAATAACCACAGACAACAGATTATGTCAGAGCAGGAAGAACATTGGTATGCATTCAGAATATTCAGGAACGGAAAGAAGTTCTTTATGGATACCATCTGCAACGATGGCAAGAGATACTTCATACCCACCAGAATTACCAGAACAATTGACCTGAATTACAAGGAGGAGATAAAGAAGGAAGTGCTTTTCCAGAACCTGGTTTTTGTGAGGGCCGGGCAGGCGTATATTGAGAACCTTGCCACAAACCTGAGAAGTCTGGCAGGCATATACAGGAATACAGTAACCAAAGAGATAGCGCAGATTCCTGATACAGAGATGGATACCTTCATTTATGTGCTCACAAGAGGTTTGGAGCAGCTTGACATATATGAAGGCGAACTCAGGAAGAACGACAGGGTCAGAGTTACGGAAGGCGTACTCAAGGGTGCGGAAGGTTACATTGTGAGAATCAAGGGAAACAGACGTTTTGTGGTGAGCGTGAGTGGTGTGGCGGCAGTGGCCACGGCATACATTCCACAATCAATGCTACAGAAGATCAACGATTAGGAACGTAGCGGAAGCGCAATGCCCTTGGGTGCAGCTGCCTTGGGCAGCGGGAATTAAAGTCCAAGGATAGGATTAAACACAAGGAAAGTGCGGAGGGAAGAAGTTTCGCAAGCCTTCCGTAAGTTATTTTTTGAAGATTACTAAGTTCTTGAAAGGAACAAATTAAATGCTTGCGAAACTTGAGTTATTAATTGGGGAAATAAAATGAGAAACTTCGAGGATTTACAGATAGCGGTTGCGGGAACGGGCTATGTAGGCCTGTCCATGGCAACGCTATTGTCACAGCATCACAAAGTTGTGGCTGTGGATGTGATTCCTGAGAAAGTTGAGAAAATAAACAGACGCATTTCTCCGCTCCAGGATGAATATATAGAAAAATATCTTGCGAGCAGGGAACTTATACCGCAGGTTGGGGCCGAGCAGACTTCATCCGGAAATGGAGGCTCATTGGTGGCTACGGTCAACGGAGAGGAAGCATACAAGGATGCTGATTTTGTGATAATAGCCACACCAACCAACTACGACCCGATTAAGAACTTCTTTGACACCTCACACATTGAGGAGGTGATTGAGCAGGTTCTCAGGCTTAACCCCGATGCGGTTATGGTCATTAAAAGTACTATTCCTGTAGGATATACAAGAAGTTTATATGTGAAATATGCCTTGAGGTTTCTTACTGATCCACTGCTGATGGGTAAGAAATTCAATCTGCTTTTTGCACCGGAGTTCCTGCGCGAGAGCAAGGCTCTTTACGACAACCTGTATCCATCGAGGATCATTGTGGGTTATCCTAAGCAGATAAGCTCAAGCACTGGCGCAAATGAAAGGAGCTGGGAGGAGGAGAATGCAGCAATTGCTGCAATTGGCAACCCAAAGGCTGAGGAATTCGCACATATATTCGCGCGACTTCTTGTGGAGGGAGCAATAGCCAGTGCACAAAGCGGTGAAAAAAATCATCATGAGCCGGATTTCAGCAGAATGCAAGATGCCCCGGGGAACAGTACACAATCAGAAAACAAAGGCATTCCTTGCCTGTTCATGGGAATGAAGGAGGCTGAAGCAGTGAAGCTGTTCGCAAACACATATCTGGCTCTGAGAGTGAGCTACTTCAACGAACTCGATACCTACGCCGAGGTCAAGGGTCTTGACACACAGGCTATCATTTCCGGAGTAGGACTTGACCCGAGAATTGGAACACATTACAACAATCCGTCGTTCGGATATGGAGGCTACTGCCTGCCAAAAGATACAAAGCAGCTGCTGGCCAACTATCAGGATGTACCTCAGAACATGATGAGTGCAATAGTGGAGAGCAACAGGACCAGGAAGGATTTCATTGCGGATCAGGTGCTGAGAATGGCGGACTACTATGTGGGCTCGAGCCAGTACAACAGCGAGAGGGAAAGAGAAGTAACCATTGGGGTGTACAGACTTACAATGAAAAGCAACTCGGACAACTTCCGTCAGAGTTCCATTCAGGGGGTGATGAAGCGCGTGAAGGCCAAGGGCGCCAATATGATAATCTACGAGCCTACGCTGGAGAACGGAAGCACCTTCTTTGGCAGTGAGGTTGTGAATGATCTTCAGGAGTTCAAGCAGCGCAGCAACGCCATAATAGCCAACCGCTACGACAGCTGCCTCGACGATGTAAAGGACAAAGTTTATACCAGAGATATTTTCAAACGCGATTAACCAGTCTATGATAACAAAAGAGATAAAGGCTTTGTTCCCAATAATATGCCAATATTTTAAAGATCAGCCCATTGATAAGGCATGGCTTTTCGGCTCTTGTGCCAGAGGAGAGAATACTCCGGAAAGTGATCTGGACATTCTCGTCCGGTATACATCAGGGCAAGTCATTTCTTTGTATAAAATATCCAAGATAATGACAGGCCTTAGTCGTATTTTAGGAACAAAAGTTGATTTGGTGGAAGAAGGACGCGCTCTTCCTTTTGCTACAGAAAGTATTGATAGAGATAAAACTTTGATCTATGAGAGAAGCAATTAGAGACAAGGAACGTCTATCAAAAGAGCAGTTATGGGATACTGTCGAGAATGATATTCCCGAATTGAAACCAAGTATTGTTAAAATATTAGATAATCTGGATTAAGTTCATGAGGTCGATAATTATTACAGGTGGAGCGGGGTTCATTGGCTCGCACGTTGTCAGATTGTTCGTTAACAAGTATCCTCAGTACAGGATCATAAATGTTGACAAGCTTACCTACGCCGGCAATCTGGCGAATCTGAAAGACATAGAAGGAAAGCCGAACTACAGGTTTGTGAAGGCCGACATCTGTGATTTTGATGCAATGTACAGACTGGTGCAGGAAGAGCAGGTGAGCGGCATCATCCACCTTGCGGCTGAGAGCCACGTTGACAGAAGCATCAAGGACCCTTTCACCTTCGCACGCACGAACGTAATGGGAACCCTTACACTCCTGCAGGCGGCCAAGCTCTACTGGGAGAGCCTGCCAACCCCATACAGAATGACTTTGCACAGCGATGGTGACGAAAGCGTGGAGTGCAGGTTCTATCATATCAGCACAGATGAGGTTTACGGAGCTCTGGAGATCACACACCCCGATGGCATAGCGGCACCTTTCACCACCAAGGCTTCAGCACATCGCAAGGCCAATGGAGGAAAAGTTGAGGAACTATCGCCGGTGGAAGAAAATTATGGGATAGCATACGGGGAGAAGTTCTTCACGGAGGACTTGAAGTATCAGCCTCACAGCCCGTACAG
>JAGHUC010000060.1 GCA_018065035.1 Candidatus Egerieousia equi
CCCATTACTCCGCAGGCGGAGCAGCTCAGGGCCAGCAGGATTACGGTTAAAATTCGTTTCATAGATTATGATTGTTTTCCAGTATGTTTTCTGATTACCATTTCACAATTCCTGCAGTCAAAGTCCAGGGCGAACATGCGTCCTTCATTTTCCAGGTAAAGTTTTGTCTGTGGCTTAATGGAGGCAGGGGAATTGTGTTCTTTGAGACAAGCGCCGAGCTCGTATCTCAGGCAATATTTACAGCGCATGAGTTCGGCATCGTTCAATGCGTTTCCGTTCATACAGGAAAGTTCGAATGCATCCCCGACATCCTTGCATCCAAGGTCCTGATAAACCTCCCTTGCCAGATGGTTGGCAATGTTGGCTCTATAGTCACAAATTACGTTGCCGGCAGTTTCCGCTTTGAGCAGTGCTCTTCTTTCCCTGAAATTCTCGAACGATTCTTTCCTTGCAAGTTCGTACCTCTCCTTGAAATACGAGGCAAGTTTCTGAGCAATGTCCCTCCTGGCCTGGTTTATGACGGATTGCGGGTAGAACGATATCTCCCCCTCAATAGAACTGACTCTGAACGAGAAGTCGCCCGCACTCTTTCCAAGACCGGCCGCCAGCGCATCCGTTGCCCTCTGCGGATTCTCCGCTTTTGTGAAAGGGAAGTCAATCGTATGTTCAAGCTGCTTGTCACCGCTGTAAATCACACTTATGATGCTTCCATTCACCTTCAGTTCAACAGGAATCTCCCTCTTCTTCCCGCTGTTCTCCAGTTCCCTTTCAAGGGAAATGTTGTAGTTCCTGAAAAGCTTTACCCTTTCTTCCTTATTCTTCCTGTACAGCGATGGTTTATTCAGCTTGCCGAGCAGGTTCATCTGTGTGCTCCCTTCTGCAAAACGGCAGCTTATCGTATTGCCGTTCACGCTGTTGGCGCGCATACCAACGCCGCTTCCGTCAGGGAATTCCATATACAGGCCATCGCCGTTGAAAATGCTGATATCAGGGGTGAGGGGGCTGAAAAGGAATCTGTCCGTGGCAAGGGCTCCTGTGGCGTAACCAATGTGCTGGCCTATGAATTTCGCTGAGTTGCCGCTGAGCCAGCTGCCGCGCCTGCCGTTGATGAAAAGTTCCGTGAAGCCTCTGTTGAAGGTGGCCGTCAGAGCATCTGTACTGGATTTTGAATTGTTGCGAGGAATCAATGACAGGGCGGAAGCTCTGCAATATCCTGGGTTTTCAGCAATGAATCCGTTCAGAACTTCATTGTAATGACTTACGGTGTTCTTTACGTATGAAATGTTCTTGAGGCGGCCTTCAATCTTGAAAGAGCAGATTCCCGAGCGGGCCATCTGCGGTACAAGAGAGTCGAGCCTGTAGTCCTTGAGTGAGAGCAGTGGTTTGTTTTTAATCAGTACATTGCCTTTGTCGTCAACGAGATTGTAGTAGTTGCGGCAGGCCTGGATGCATTCGCCACGGTTGGCGCTGCGGCCTGTGAGTGCACAGCTGAGATAACAGTTGCCGCTGTAACTTACGCAGATTGCTCCGTGCACAAAGGCTTCGACTTCAATGTCAACGGCATTGCAGATATCCTTTATTTGCTCAAGACTGAGGTTGCGTTCAAAAATGATTCTCTCAAATCCAAGCTTCTGCATAAGAAGGGCATCCTCAACGTTCCTGATTCTGGTTTGCGTTGAAGCGTGCAGAGGTATTGGTGGAATGTCCATTTTCAGCAGGGAGAGATCCTGGACAATGATTGCATCTACACCTGCATCCGCAGCCTGTTCAACAAGACAACGGGCCTCCTCCAGTTCGTTTTCATATATTATGGTGTTGAGCGTGAGATAAATCCTTACACCGAACCTGTGGGCGTATGAGCAAAGCTCAGCTATATCCTCAATGCTGTTGCCGGCCCCAGCACGTGCACCAAAGGAAGGACCTGCAATGTAAACGGCATCGGCGCCGCAGTTTATTGCCGCAATGCCGGTTTCCTTGTCCTTTGCGGGGGCAAGAAGTTCAAGATATCTTTGTCCGGGCCTTTCTGCTGAAAACATCTGAGGAACTTTGTCTTTTGAAAATGTTTCTTGAAAAACACCCCGCCTGCTTTGTTTGCAGGCAGGGTGCAATATGAATTCATTCAGAGAACTTCCTGCAGATTATTTGCAGAGAGCCTTTACCTTGGCGTCTGCGTACTGGCCGAAGTTCTTGTCGGTTACAATGAGTTTGTAATAGCTGCAAGCCTTTGCGTTGTTGCCCTTTGCCTCGTA
>JAGHUC010000068.1 GCA_018065035.1 Candidatus Egerieousia equi
CAGGCGGGAGATTTCATTCTCATTCCACCGGGAACAGTGCATGCAATAGGCGGAGACATTGATTATGTTGAAATAAGTGACGCTCATAAGTGCAGTTACCATCTGTATGAACTTGATGCGGATAAGAAGAAAGCTGCCATTGCAGAAGAATCGTATGTATACGACATGGAACTTTTCGATGCAATTGACATAATCGATTACAAGCCGTCTTCTCTGGTGGAGAACTATGCCTCCGTTTCAAGGGAGAAGATGAAGATGTTCAGCTGGCCATTGCATCTTGTTGCCAAATATGCGGTCCTGGACCAGGAGATAAAGGTGCTTCCTGCTATTGCCGGCAGTTTCATTGCATATTTCGGTATAAGCGGAAGCGCAAATCTGAATTGCAACGGAGTTGATTATGCCATTTCAGAGAATCAGTTGCTGCTTGTGCCTGAAGTCATAGACGATTACACTCTTGCCACGGCAAAACAGTCGGGTGAAGAGAATGCTTCGGTTCTGGAAATATACATTCCACCAATTGATCTGGAGTGTGATGATAACGAATAGCCATGGAACAGGTACGCATAGATAAATTCTTATGGTCTGTGAGAGTATTCAAGACCAGAGGCGATGCCGGTGAGGCCTGCAAGAGCGGAAAGGTGTATGTGAACGGCACTCAGGTAAAGTCCTCCAAGGATATTAAAATCGGAGATACCATTGAGGTGCGCAAGGGCGCTGTCCGTTTCAAATATCAGGTGACCGGGCTTACGGACCGCAGGGTGGGTGCTCCTCTTGTTGCGAACTTCGTGCTTGATGTAACTCCTCAGAGTGAGCTGGACAAGCTTGTTGCTCCACGTGAAACCATATTCATGAGCCGTGAACGCGGTGCCGGCCGTCCCACAAAACGCGAACGCCGCGAGATAGATTCCCTCATGGACGGCCTGTCAATGCCCGGCCTTTACCCGGACTTTGACGATGATGATTATGACGAGGAAGACTAATAATTATCGGAGTTGAATTGCTGATAATAAAAAAAGCGGCCTTGCAGCCGCTTTTCTGTTATCTGTGATTGTATGATTACTCGAGAAGTTTCTGTCTTGCAACCTCAATCTCACCCTTGAGCTCAACGAGCTGGTTCATGAGCTGCTCAACATTGATAGCGTTGAGAACGTAAAGTGGCTCGAGAACCTCGTTCAAGCTCTCCATTTCCGGATGGTAAGGAATCAAAGCCTTGATACCTTCCTGTACGAGGATGAAACGGTATGTAACGTCACTTGCTGTCTTGTCATCAAATGCAGGGAGGAAAAGATCCATCTTCTGTGTCATGATGTAAACCTGCTCAACTGCGCTGGCTGCAATGATCTCCCAGAAGAAGTTTGTTCTGCCTGCCTCTACCTCTGCATCGTAGAATGCCATAATGTCAATGCTGTTGAAAGTATCTTCTCCAAGAGCCTTGAATGCAGGATCGTTGATGTCTGTATCAAGCTTTGTGAGGGCTGCCTTGTACTCGTCAACTGGCATGTCATAGAGCTGAGCTGTTGTGTAGTCAACTGAAAGCATACCAACTGCGCGGTATTTCTGTGTAAGGTTAACAAGGTTGTCAGCTACGTTAGGAGCAAGAAGGAAATCAGGCTTGAGCATTTTCTGCTTTGGAGTGAGCTCGAACTTTGTTACGCTGTCCTCGCGGAAAATATTGATTCCAGGGAAATGTTTGAGGTTCTGAAGAGACTCTGCAAGTCCCTGTACCTGAATCTTGAGGTCCTCTGTAAGATACTGCTCCTGAAGTGAAACTTCCTGTGAGTTCTCTTCGGAGTTCTGAGCATTTTTGCAGGATGTCATAACTACCATGGCAGCTGCAAGAAGCAATAAAGCAAATTTCTTCATATTGATATTTTATTTTAATAATTATTCAATTAATCGGTCAAAGGTAACTCTTTTATATTAAAACTGCAATATCTTGTTTTCAATTTCTCTCTTTTCTCAGATATCTGCCAGGAAAATCGTGCAGAAGAGCGGTTGCGCATATCACACACATAATGAGTATCACGCACATGTTGAACCATAGGGTAGGGATTCTTGTGTTGCCCAGGATCTTCACTCCGCTGTAGAACGGAGCCCTTCCGTTATGGCTCCTCGGCTCGAGGAAAATGTAACCGGCCTTTGGAATTATGTATCCGTCAACAACTTTGTGTGTCTTGTCGGTGTCCCTGTTCAGCACCATGTCCTCCAGTGTTATGTTGTATTCGTCAACCTTTCTCTGCTTGTATACATCGGCACCCACTTCCTTCATGAACTGGGTTACCTGCTTGTCAAGCCTGAGGGTTGTCTTGTTGCCCCAGTTCTGGAGATATTTCTCGGCTTCATCCAGCCAGGCTTCCAGTTCCGGGTAGGTCTTTTCCGTGTATTTGCCCCGGGCAAGCTGGTCCATGCCGCTGTACAGAGGCATTTTGCATATCTTAGCCAGGTGAGGCAGTTCGTTGTTCAGGGTAAGGAAGTCAATGTCATTGTATTCCTTGTTGTTCAGCCTGCTGTCCTCGAGTTTCTCAAGCCTTGAGCGCAATTCGTAGAGGAAGGCCTTGTTGTAGTATGTGGCGGTGTAGCGCTCGCAGTCCTGGTCGAATATGTTCCTCTCATAATCGTTGAGTGAGAACGATGCGGTTGCGAGTGCCTCGTAAGACCATCTTGAAGGAATTACTTCACCTATCAACGGTACATTGCCTGTGTTGCTGTTAGGGTTGAGGTCCTCGAACTTGACAACCAGACCGCAGAGGAGAATCTGAGGTATGAGCAGCATAGGAATGGTGATGTATATGGCTACTATGGAGTTAAGGCACTGCGATAGCAGAAGTCCCGTGAGGCCTGCCAGGAACGCCGATGCAAAGAGAATCATCCACCATACGAAGAAGAGTGAGTGGATTCCCATGATAAGGTTTCCTACAACGATGAAAAGTCCTGTCTGGATGAAACAAACCATCGCCATGTAGAGTATCTTGGACCAGATGTAGCTGCTGTAGCTCAGTCGGAGGAACTTCTCTCTCTTCAAGAGGGCTCTGTCCTTGAAGATTTCCTCGGCGCTGCCGCTCATTCCTATGAAGATGGCCACTATCACCGCCATGAACATATAGGAAACCAGGTTCTTGTTCTCCATTACGGAGTAGGTTCCGCTGTCGGGGGTGAAGTGCGTGAGCAGGGCAACTATGAGTGCGAGGAGAGGGGCCTCCAGCAGGGTTATTGCCATATACTGTGCGTTGGTGATCTTTGAGACTATGTTCCTGCGGAAGAAGATTCCAAGCTGCTTGAATACGTTCGGCTTCTTCTGGTCGGTCACCGGTACGCTGTCAACGGCAGGTTCGCTGAATTTCTCGCGTGAGTTGAGGTACATTTCGTGCCATTCTTCAGGAGCAACCTTCCTCTTCTCAATGGTGGCTCCGGAACCGTCGAGGGCTTTCTCATCAATGATGTTGAGCACAACTTCAGGGTTAACATTGCCGCAGGTAGGGCAGGTGGCAACATCGGCATCTGCATAATGGGCCGCTTCCTTGAAATATGAGATGGCGTCTATAGGGTTGCCGTCGAAAACAGGGTATCCTCCCTTGTCGAGCAGCCACAGACGGTCAAAGAATTTGTAAACGTCCGAAGATGGCTGGTGAATGTTCATGACAACCAGCTTGCCCTTGCAGGTCTGCTCCTTGAGCAGGTTCACAACGTTTTCAGTATCTGTTGATGACAGGCCGGATGTAGGCTCGTCAAGGAAAAGGATTGCAGGTTCACGTATGAGTTCCAGCGCAATGTTCAGGCGCTTCCTCTGTCCGCCGGAAATGTATTTGTTGATTGCCGAACCAACCTTGAGGTCCTTGGCGGCTGCAAGTCCGAGCTGTGTGAGGATTGAGAGAACCTTCTGGTTTATCTGCTCCTCAGGCATCTTGTCAAAGCAGAGTTTTGCTGTATAGTAGAGATTCTGGTAAACGGTAAGTTCCTCAATGAGAAGGTCATCCTGAGGAACGAATCCTATAAGGGCCTTTGCTTCAGGCTCGCTTATGGAATGTCCGTTGATTGTTATGCTTCCCTCCTGAGGTGTGTTGCTGCCGTTGAGCAGTGAAAGAAGGGTTGATTTTCCTGTGCCGCTGCCTCCCATTATGGCAACAAGCTGTCCTGATTTCAGGTTGAAAGAGAAATTGTGCAGACCGTTGCTGCCGCCAGGAGTGAAACGGAAGTTTATGTCACGTCCGCACATCTGAACGTCCTTTTCAGCCTGCCACTGCTGATAGGCTGCGGAAATTGTGGTGTAATATACAGGACGGCCCTTAGGCAGTTTAACCACGCCGCTCTGCTGCCATATCTGGAAAATGCCGCTGAGAACCGGAACATCGTTGTATAGAACAATCTCATTTCCTGAATAAGTGAAGATCATTTTGTTGAATTCACTTATGTACAGGGTCTTGATGTATCCGTCAACGTTCTCGTAACTGAATTTCTTGACCTTGCCGCCTTCCTTTTCGTTCACGAAATCCTCAAAGTCCGCGAAAAGGGAGCTGTTGACGTCAAAGGCCTTGGCAACCTTTGAGAAGATAGGGTCCTTTGAATTGAATGCCGCTGAATCGGAAGCCTGTGCGTACTGGCTGAACTCCATGAAACGCAGAAGCATCAGTGCCTGCTCCTGCTGGCTTATGCTGCCCTTGAGGTTGGAACAGGTGTTTTCAACAATGGCCTCCTTGTCAAGTGTTTCCGACTCATCATAAAAGTTCCTCAAGTCTTCATACAACTGGAGATAGGATTCCTTGTCTCGTACTCCGAAATGCCTGGAAAGGTAGTTCTCCAGCAGTTTGCCGGAAACTTCCTGATTCGTTTTGTTCCTAGAACTGAACAGGGCAAAGAGGTTGATCAGGCCCGAAAGGATTATATCATTCATATATTGCTATTGTTTTTTTCAGTATTGGTTCTCAGCTTGAAAATCCTGTAACCTGTGGCTGCCACTATCACAGATACCACAGGCGACAGTAAATTGAATATGCAGTAAGGCAGGTAATCCAGTGTGGGTACCTTGAGCACCGTTGACTGGGTCATGCCGCAGGAGTTCCATGGAATGAGGACTGAGGTGATGGTAGCCGAATCTTCAACGGAACGGCTAAGAAGTCTGGCTTCAAAGCCCTTGTCCTTGTAGAGTTTCTTGAACAGGCTGCTGCTCAGGATGATGGAGAGGAACTGGTCTCCGGTAATCATGTTGGAGAAGATACCTGTTGATACTGTGGCTCCAACAGTTGCCGTGCGTCCCGATATCTTTCTTGTGAGTGCGTTGGTTATGCTGGCAATCATGCCGCTTCCTGCCATCACTCCTCCGAAGCTTGCGGCGCAGACTATGAGGAAGATTGTGCTGAGCATACCGTTCATGCCGTGGGTCTGCACAAGAGAGTCAAGGACTTCACTGCCGGTATTGACTGAAGTATCGCCGTAGAAAGTAATGAGAATTCCTTTGAAATAATCTGCAGAGCAGGCAGGGCCTTCCGCTCCGCCTATGCCTGCAACTGTCTCCGGCTGGGCAATAAGTGCGGCAATGCCGGCTGCCAGCGCTGAAATGAATAGTATCAGCAATGCCGGAGCCCTCCTGATTATAAGAACAAGTGTCAGTGCGGGAACGAGCAGCAGCCAGAGTGAAATGTTGAACGAACTCTGCAGGGCCGTTGAGAATTCCTCGCTGGTGGCTATGCTGTTATTGTCATGCGTCAGGCTTGCTATAAGAAAGACGATGCATGCAATGCTCATTGAAGGCACGGTTGTGATGAGCATGTATCTTATATGTTCGAACAGAGGCACTTCGTTTGTGGAAGAAGCCAGGACAGTGGTGTCGGAAAGCGGTGATATCTTGTCACCGAAGTATGCTCCGGAAATGATGGCTCCCGCTGTCCATCCGGTTGAATACCCCAATGCCATTCCAATACCTATCAGAGCAACGCCAATGGTTGCGATAGTGCTCCAGGAACTGCCTGTCATAATTGCCACCAATGCGCATATAAGACATACTGCAAACAGGAATATCGCCGGTGAAATGACCTGCAGACCATAGTAGATCATGGTGGGGACAATGCCGCTTATCATCCAGCTTCCTGCAATGGCGCCAATGAGCAGAAGTATGATTATTGCGGAACCTATTGTCTTTATGTTCGCGCTTATGGCGTTCTCAAGTTTGGAGAAAGGCGTCCTGTAGAACACCATGGCAATGGTAGCGGCCAGACTCGCCGAGAAAAGGAGCGCTACCTGTGAAGCTCCCGCCAGCGAATCCGCCCCGAAACATCTTACTATGAAGGTAAGTGTAACTGCGAGCACAACAAAAGGTATGAGAGAGACAAGCGGATGCGGAATCCTTTCAGTTGCATCCTTACTGCCTTCAAGCTCCTTGCCGTTATGTTTCCAAGCTTTGAAAATTGTCATATTCTAGAACCTGATGGAACCGTTCCTGTAGGCCTGAACAAGCTGGTGCAGATCATCTATTCTCATTGCCAGTTCCTTGCCCTTGTCGGTGTCCCTTACATAAATTCTCTGTTCGGCGTTTTCCACAACCTTGGTCATGGACCTGATGTCAACGCCTTTTTCTATTGCGGTCTGTTTTGAAACGAAAGGTTCGTGCTGAACCAGTTTCAGACCGTAGCTGTTGAAAGTGAGGGTGTATCCCCCTATGCCTGTCTCTTTCTGGTATGCCTTTGAGAAGCCGCCGTCAATTACCAGCAGCTTTCCTTCGGCCTTGATAGGATTTTCTCCCTGACCGGCTTTCACAGGTATATGACCGTTGATTATATGGCCGTGCTCATAATTCTCAACACCGAATTCCTTGAGTATCTTCTCGCAGATATCCTTTCTGTTCTTGAGCGTGTAGTACCAGCCTTTAGGCTCTTTCTGCGGCTCCTTGTCTGAAAGCAGGTAGCGCTCGAAGGTTGCCATCTTGCCTTTGTCAAAAGGTGGTGAAACCGGACCGCACCACAGATACCAGAGGAAGTCCTGACCGTATTTCTGCAAACTCGGCTTGTCGTGAGAGTAGAAGGCTGTACGTACAATCTGGTCTATCTTGTCACAGAGAGCCTTGCCGCTGTACATCCTGCCCATTATTTCCATTTCCTTGAAGGAACCGTCTTCGTTCAGAGGTATAGAACCATGGAAAAGGAGATTGTCATTCATAACCAGGTACAGTGAACCACGTGAAAGCAGGCAGTTCACGTGCTTCTCCAGACGAGGCGATACCGTGAAACTGTGAGTGAGCTTGGTAATCACATCCTTTTCTCCGGCCGTGAGTTCGTACGGTGCCTTGGGGTTGATGGTAGGGAAGTTGCTGTCCTTGAGCTTGTAATCAACACCGTCTATCTTTACCGTTCCCTTCTCGAAATCAATCAGATGCAGAAGCTTTCTTCCTTCCATCCCGAACTCCTTGCGTCTGTCAACAACCCTTGCCTCCAGCTTCCACTGAATCACCGAAATAGCCTTGTGCATCTGCGATATGAGTCTTGCCTGTGATTCGTCAATGACCTCGTATTCATTGATCTTAGGTCTGAAAACCGTGCAAGGGTCATTGCCGTAAACATTCATTGCGAATGTTGCAAGAGGAAGTATGTTTATTCCGTAACCATCCTCAAGTGTGGTGAGATTGGCATAGCGGAAGCACATTCTCAGAACGTTGGCCACGCAGGCCTTGCTTCCGGCAGCAGCTCCCATCCATACAACGTCGTGGTTGCCCCACTGTATGTCTGCATTGTGATACTCGCACAGGCGGTCCATGATAAGGTGCGCCCCGGGTCCGCGGTCATAAATGTCACCTATCACGTGCAGACAGTCAATCACGAGCCTCTGAATCACATTGCATATTGCAGTGATGAAATGGTCCGCTCTTCCTGTGGAGATGATAGTCTCCACAATGGCCATTATATAGTTGTGCTTGTTGGCATCAACGCTCTTGGACTCGTGCAGAAGTTCCTCTATGATGTAGGAATATTCAGCAGGCAGAGCCTTCCTCACCTTTGATCTGGTGTATTTTGAAGAAGATTCGGCCAGCACCCTTACAAGCCTCATCAGAACCACCTTGTACCAGCCCTTGAGGTCCTTCTCCCTCTGTTTCATTATCTTGAGCATGGCCTCGGGGTAATATATGAGCGTGCAAAGCTCCTTCCTGGCAGATTCCATCAGGTTGTCCCCGAAAAGATCCTCCACCTTCTGCTTGATAACTCCCGATGCATTCCTGAGCACATGCTCCACCGCCTCGTTCTCTCCGTGGAGGTCAGTGATGAAATGCTCGGTTCCCTTAGGAAGATTCATTATAGCCTCCAGATTGATTATCTCCGTGCAGGCTGCCTGAACGGTTGGGAAGCTCTTTGAAAGCAATCTCAGGTACTTGATGTCTCTTTTCATACTCTTCTTCTTTTTGGTGGCTGCAGCTCCTTATGAAGGAGGGAGCTATTTGCGCAGCACAATACACTAAACTTACAAATATAACATTTTTTCTCCAAACTTTCTCTTTTCAGCCCACTGCTTTTTTCCACCGGCGATAGTTCAGCATAATAAGGTTCTTGAAGTTCTTATCCATCGCTGTGGAAGAGTAAAAAAATATGGAGCTGACTTTTCAGAGCCAGCTCCTGCTGTTTTATCACTGCTGTTTTGCAGGGATTCTAATTGTTTACAATGAAATCGTAAGTGTAGGTTTCATCCGGTTTCTGATTGTTGCGCCAGGTGAAATGGAATGTTCCGGTATAATCGAAGTCCTTCCAGAACTGAGTGTCACGTTTCAGGACATCAATGAAGTCGTTCCTGAATTTTTCCACGCCGGTCCTGTCACTTGTTGAATATGCCGGTACATTGAACAGGTTGATTGAAAAGTAATCCTTGTATCTCTTCTCAAGCCATTCAATGAACTTCATCTTTTCCTCTCTGGACATTCCCTCCTGATTCACTTCAACGCCCCAAATCTGATTGTAATGAGGCAAAGCAGGGAGATTGTAACCCACATTGTTGAATTTGAATGTTTTATCGTAATATCCTGCATGTGTCTTGAAAAATCCATAAGATACATCCATCATTTCAATATCAATCTCCACATTGTCCGTGCAGGCATGAGCTTCATCCTCCGGATAGCTCATGTCCCATATCCAACTGGTTTGAAGCTCAATGTATTCGTTGTAGTTATTGGGAACAATGTCGTGTGTGACATATATGACTTTTTCCAAATGTGAATCCGGCCGCTTTACCGACAAGAAAGTATATTCCGGCAGTCTGTGGCTGTCAGCTGCCTTGACACTGGTAGCAATGTCAGGCACCGAGGTGCTGGTGGAATAATTCTTTGAATATGAGAAAGTCAGATTCAATGATGGATTTGCGCCTATGCCTATTCCTGCGTTTATTCCCATATTCGTACTTTCTGAATAAGAGGTGCTGCTCATTGCATTCAGAGGCTTGAGCTCGCGCATTGCTGTGGCTGCGCTGCAGCTGGTCTTGTCCATAACTCTGCGCAGATATGGGCCGTAATATTTTGGATCCTTCTTTGAGTTGTACCACCAGCTATTCTTGTCCTTGGGACCCGTGTCCAGATTGTCTCCGTCAACTTTGATTGTCCGCCTTACAGCATAGACATCTTTGATAGTATTGTCTGCGTGGTCGCATACGGGCCAGAACTCATAATATATTTCAAAAGGCAGGCTGCGGGTAAGCGCGCAGTCGGTAATATTCTCTGCGTTGAAATAAATGGTGTTCACATACGTCAAATCACGTCTTATCGGTTCAAGTCCATTGCTGGCATCAGTATTGTCATCCATTTTCCCGTTCACCCACTTTGCAAAGATCTCCATCATTTCTCCTATACCGCGTGGGGTGTCCGTGTATATGTCATCTGAACACTCAATATCGTGAGTGGTCTCGTCTGAAGTATCAGGGTCAATCTCGGTGTAAGTGGCGTGAACTGTGGCGTCTTCCGGACTTCCCATTACAAAGATGCCTTCGGAGCAGATAGCTACGAGTCTGGCAAAAGCGTTTGGGGTGTCATTCGGGAGATTGCTACCCATGGCATCATCCAAATGCTGGAAGAAATAACAATCTACAATGGTATGGAAGTCATTGTCTTTCAAAAGGTTTTCGCTGGCCGTGCGTATATTTTCCGCGAATTGTTTGAACGCCTGACCTGAAGGATTGGCATAGCCAACAATTTTTCCGGAATGAAGGGCCCTGGCAATCTCTGCGATGCTTTTTGTGTCATTGCCAAGAGCTATATCATCGGAGAAGATGATGACATCTGCATCGGAAAGCGTGGAAGTTATCTGACTGCATCTGGCCGATAAGGATTTGTCCAGAAGGGATCCGGAAATGGAGCTCGAAATATAGACTGTATTGTTGATACATTGATGTATGTTGGAATCCGATGTGTCAAATTCTGGAGGATTCTCCCCAATGATTTGCGGGTCTTCATGCTTCTCGTTTTTTTCACAGGATGTCAGAAGACAGCCGGTGGCCAGCAGCATCAAAAAGTATTTTCTCATATTCCTATTATTTGTACAAATGTAGTAAATTATTTCAACCGCCTCAGCCTTTTAAAATTGTGCGATACAAGTTGAACTGCAAGGTTGTTCCCTTTGAAATTACGGGTTGTCCATAAGAATCCGTGTTTGTAATTGTCAACACCGTAGAAATCAGTCAGGACCACGCCCATGCCTTGTTCATATTGCGATTCCCACTTTGCCTTGGCAAGGTCACTGCCTATCTTGTCATTCATGAATTCACAGATGTCCCAGCTCGGTTTGTCCTGCACGGCATTCATTCCGTTGAAGAATATGGCATCGGGGGCTTTGGCCTTGCGATGATTGAGAGCATCCCTGAATATCGTGTATTTATCATTGCCCGTACCGCTTTTGCCTACGTTATAATGGTCCTGCACATATGCGGAGTAATTGTGAAGACATTGTCCGTTCCTATAGACTTCAATAGTGGTTCCTCCATCATCCGGAAATGAACTGATATAGCTCACAGGGACGCTGGGTACACCGCCGATACGCGAATAATCCTCAGTGTACGTCTTTTCTCTTGTGAAAATTATGATCCTGCCCTCGCATTGCTTGAGAGTCAGCTCGGGAGAATACTCAATGAAAACGTCTTTGCCATAACGTTCAATCATCAGACGCATGAAATACTCAAATGTGTTAAGCTTCGATCGGGAAACTGATGCCGGGTGAAACTCATTTTTCGTAATCAAAATCATTGTCTCCCCCTTCAGCTGTTCCGGTGTGGGGAAATGTTTGGTAATATCGGTCCTGAAATTCTGCATCATACAGAGTCCGAACATTATTCCAAAGAAATTGTCGCCGTGGAAAAACATGCACCGGTCCTCAAACGATCTTTTTTTCAGGAGATTGCGGTCGTCATAACCAAGTCTCAGATCAAAAGCTCTGGCTCCTTTGTTCCATGCATCGTGATAGTCAATGTTCTGGTCCTTTATGTAAGTCGGTGTCATTTTAGCAGTATAGCTGTATGTGGCGGCATCGTGAAGCCCCGGAATTGTAAGGTTCACCAGTCTGGTGTCTCCTGGCAGCCGGGACATCCAATGAGCAGCGTCAACTTCTTCATCGCTTTCAAAGCTTATTGGAATCATGAACGGACCGCTTTCATCCTGCAAATATGGATCGCAACTCAACCTATGTTCAAGACACTCCTCCTCCGAACTCAATTCTTTGCAGCAGAAGGGACATATCTTCGGGTCGTAATCCCCTGTGTCATCTTCACGTTCCATCTTATTGCATCCGGCGGTCAATGTAACTGCATAAATAATGAGCAGCACTGGAAAAACTATCTTCCTCATAAGAAACTGCAAATGAAAAATTACTTCAATTCAAAAGTAGTTATAATAATCACTTATACAAAATATCGTCTCTTTTGTTAATTTTGCGGTATTACTTGTTCATAGTAAACTTATGGGTGCTTCAAAACGGGATATTTTTTTTGACACGAAGGCCGGACGCACATTCCTGTCTGTTTTGGCTGTATTGCTGATTGCAGGCGGGTTGCTGATTATTTTCAAGTCTTTGTTATTGAAGGATTGGTCTTGGATATTCTTTGCGGCTTGCAGTATTGTGTCCGGAGTATGTAATCTCATAATTTGCAATCGCAGGAAAAAGTCTTCCGGGAATTAGGGTAAGACATCAGTAAAGTGCAGTAGAAAGAAGTTTCTCAAGCCTCCAGCAAGTTCGCGCCCTCCGCTAGGCCGCTGAACGGTACAGGATTCGCCCTTTTCCTGTACGAAACATCTGTTCTTGCTTGTGACGAGCAGGTTTGACCCCTAAACCTGCTCGTTTAGCGGAAATCTTGCTGATTTGAGCAGGTTTGACCCCTAAACCTGCTCGTTCTATACAGACTGCACCCGTTTTCTGTCTGAAATAGCTGGTTCCGCCAGTTCTACTCAGATTAATTCAATCATTTTTCTCCAAGCGGCCGAAATATCAATCATTTTCCGGACGCAAAAGACATTATGGCCGAGAAATGGTCATATTTTCGGCCAAATGGCAAAAAAATCACCGTTTCGCCGAAAAATCGCCGATATTTCGGCCGTACTCAACTGATCCGTCCCGAAATAATCAAGAATAAGCCCTATCGGGGGGAGCGAAACCGGCCTTTTTGCACCCCGATAGTGTCACAATAAATGGAGTTTCACGAGTGTTTGGGGTGCGAAAGTGCCCTTTCTGCACCCGGAGCGGAGGTTCATAAGCAAGGAGGTTAAAAGATATCGGTCAATGAGTTCGGCATCTTGCATTTATTGGGGGGCGTGGTTATCTTTGTGTTATGATAAAAGCCATTGTTTTTGATATGGGCGGAGTGCTCCTGGATCTGGAGAGGGAGCCTTGCCTGGAAGCGTTCCACAAACTTGGGTATTACAAGATGGAGGAGCAGATGGATGCTTGCCATCCTACCGGTCTGGTATCGATAATGGAGCATGGTGACATTACGGCTGAGCAATTCTGCGACGCAATAATCCCGGATTGTAATCCTGGAACCACAAGGGAACAGGTGAAAACTGCGCTTATGGCTTTCTGCACACGCTTTCCCGTGTACAAGATGGAACTGATAAAGGAGTTGCACAAGAAGTACAAGGTGTACATTCTCAGCAACACAAATCCCATTGTCAAGGAAGGTGTGTCAAAGTGGCTGGCTGAGCAGTCAATGAGTTTTGAGAAGGATTTTGACGGTTGTTTTTTCAGCTGTGATATGAAACTTCAGAAACCTTCTCCCGAAATTTTCCAGCGCACCATAGCGGCAACAGGTCTTTCCGCCGAAGAAATTCTGTTCATAGATGACTCACCGGTAAACATTTCCGCCGCCAAGGAGCATGGGCTCCAGACTTTGTTGTATGTTGCCCGCACGGATCTTCGTCAGGCAGTATATTCATATTTGAATGATAAAGAAACTTCCAGTACTAAAAATGACATTGCAAAAGCAGGCATCATGGATATAGCCAAACTGATAATTTCCATTTGTATGTTGCTGGCGGTAATGATGTATCTGTTTCTTGACTTGGAATGGTGCGCTTGGGCAATCGGTATCTTGGTTCTTTTAAACTTCACTTTGTTTGTTGTGCACAAGTATCACACGAAACGTAACGGAAGAAAATGAAAAATTGATACTGGCTCAAATATCACATAATATGGCAAAATGCATATGTATGATAATTTAAGTTTCGCAAGTTCGTGAAATTTGACATCAGTTGGATCTTGTTCATTTAATCGGGTGTGTAATAGATTTATGATAGTATGAAAAGTTCAGTCAAACTTATTATTGTGCTGTTCTGCACATTTGCAGCGGGCGTTTCAGTTTCTGCGGCCGGCATCAACAACAAATTTTATGCGCAGGAGCAGGCAGCATCCGCTCAGCAGAAAGGAATTGCGGAAGATGGTGAAGGAACCATCGCTGTAGAAAATCAGGAGAGCGTTGGGGAGAAGGATCTGGAAAAGTATATGAGGGATTCACTGGAGGTGGTGGCTGCAAGGTGCGCCGAGTCCAAGAAGGCTGCCTATATGGCCGGCAAGCTGCTGGGTGTCAATGAGAAGGTTCCTGGATGGGAGGGTTATCCTGTGGAACTTTGGGAGTATTATACAGGTGTTGATATCAAGGAGGGTGTGAAGAAGAGAGGTCTGGTTTATATGCTTAATCCGGATGCTGTGAAAATGGCGAAATGGATTATCAACGCAGTTTATGATGTGAGAGGGGAGGTGCGTTACGAGGACATTGAGAAGGTGCGCAAGTTCATCACCTGGCAGAGCGGCACGCAGTTCCCGGTAAGCGGAGTGGTTTATGAAGATATGTACGTTGCGGGTGACTATTATCCATATCTGTTCAAGGACGGCGTTACCGTTTATGTTGCCGATGAAGCAAAGTGGAAATCGGAGACCGCACATCCTACCGACGAGCAGCTGGAGTTCTATCTGAGAATGCAGAACTCTGATCTCAAGGATTATACCGGCCGTTATGCGCGTATCTGCAGCACCAACAGGGAGATGTACTACAAGGCTGGCGGCAAGGACGAGGTCGGCTTCAGTGACGATGGAAAACGCAGCGTGGCCTGGCTCGATACTGTGAAGCGCCTTTACAAGGAGGCCTGGAACTCCGAGCGCAATTTCCTTATCTACGCCTGGGCGCTTTCGAATCTTGAATAATTACTTGTATTTTCCACTGGCGATGGGACCAGTTACCTGAAATATTGCTATTTTTGTAATCATTTGAAGAACATTTATACTAAAAATACCTATGAAAAAACTTCTTCTTATTTCGCTGGCGGTTCTTGCACTCATTTCATGCAAGGAGCAGCCTAAACCTTACAGCTGGGACGAGGATCTGGCCTATCGTCTGAGCGTTGATTTCTCCTGGAACCGTGATCAGGTCAAAGAGTACATCCAGAAGTATATTCCTGATGTGACTGACGAGCAGATTGATGCCTGGACAGAGAGCGGCAAGCTTGAGTCCATGATGATCAACGGTGAACGCAAGTATTTCAGAAGAGGAGCTTCCGTTCTCTTCCATATTGATTCTGCGTGCGCCGCTGCAATGAATGCCGTGAATTATCCTGGTGTGACAAGCACCGAATACATGAGCAATTATCTGATTGATATGGATCTGGCTGCCGAGAAAGAGGCGTTGGCAAAGACCATTGCCGAGGTTAAGGAAACAGGCAATCCTATTGCCACCGGCGTCAGGATGAAAGCAAAATACACACTTACCGTTGATCCGGATGCAGTTCCTGCAGGCGAGATCATACGTTGCTGGCTGCCTTATCCAAGAACAGACGTTCCACGTCAGAAAGACGTCAAGTTCCTCGGCGCAAGTCAGGAGGACTATCAGTTCTCGGATCCTGCATGCCCTCACAGCACAATATATATGGAGAAGGCTGCAGTTGCAGGCGAGCCAACCGTTTTCAGCGTTGACTTCGAATTCACTTCATGCCCTGAGTGGAACAAGATCACTCCGGATATGGTGAAACCTTACGATACAACAACAGCTCTCTATAAGGAGAATACTGCGGAGCGTGAGAAACATATCATCTTCTCAGAGCGTATGCGCAAATTCGCAGATTCACTCACAGCCGGCATAGAGAATCCATACGAGCAGACAAAGGCTATCTTCACTTGGATCAGAAAGGTGTATCCTTGGGCAGGTGCGCGCGAGTATTCTACAATCGAGAATATTCCTGAATACGTGCTTGACTATGGTCACGGCGACTGCGGTCAGGTAACCCTTCTTCTCATGAACCTTCTCCGTATCAAAGGTATTCCTTGCCATTGGCAGAGCGGTCTGACCACAGACCCTGATGGCTGGGATCTCCACGATTGGTGCGAGGTTTACTTCGAGGGCATTGGCTGGGTTCCTGTTGACCAGTCCGCTTCTGTAAGAAGTTATGCCAAGGATGATGAGGATATGAAATATTATTTCCTTGGCGGTTACACCAAGTATCGCATGATTGTGAACTCGGACTATGGTCGCGCACTTTCACCTGAGAAACAGTATCCTAGAAGTGAAACAGTTGACTTCCAGCGTGGTGAGGTTGAGTGGAGAGGTGGCAACCTGTTCTATCCTTTCTGGTCATCCGACATGGAGATAGAGTATACCGAACTTTAATATACGCTTGACGCGTCAGCGGCTTCCAATATCCGCTGCTTGCGGCAGTCACTTCATCTGAAAATAAGCGCCTTTCCGGGGCGCTTATTTTCAGATTCCAGTGACCTGCCGCCAATTTCGGGCAATGGAGTGTGCTCAAACCCCGGACGGTTGAGGGGTTTGCGCTCACTTGGCGTTCAGGGAAACGCTTCCTTAGTCAGAGATAATGATTTTTGGAACGATATTTGCAGGAGAGGAGGAGGCCTGCGCAAGGTTTGAAAGACTATCGCAGGTGAATGAGTATGAATTTAAAAAGACAGAAGATTATGAGAAAGAGTTTTATGATTGTAGCGGCAGTTGCTGCTATGTCTTTCCTGATGGCCGGCAACAGGGCTGTGGCTCAGGATAATATGAAATATGTTGAGGTTACCGCCAAAGTTGACAAGCAGGTGGTTCCTGATGAACTGATGCTGAATGTCACCGTTTATGAGAAGGATTTGAAGAAACCTCAGACTCTGGAGAGCGTTGAAAAAGGAATGATCAAGGTGGTGACCGATCTGGGCTTGAATCCCAAGGAGGTCATGACAATAGACGATATGGGCGCCGCCCTGCGCAGGAAGTTCCTCAAGAAGGATGAGGTGCAGGAGAGAAGGTCATACACCTTGAAGCTTTCCAATGCCAATCAGCTGGCCATCTGTATGGACAGTTTCGGCCGGATGGGCATTTACGACATGAATCTCGGTCAGATGAAGGTTTCCACCGAACTTGAGAAGCAGACAAAGGATGAGCTGCTTGCAGCTGCTGCACGTCAGGCAAAGGAGAATGCGGATGTCCTCACCGGAGCTCTTGACGCAAAGACAGGAAAACCTATTTATATTCAGTCATATTACAACATTGCCCAGGGCGGTTATCAGCCAAGATACATGCTCAAGTCAATGGCTATGATGGATTCCGCAGAGGGTGCGAATGCGGTACAGGGAACCGAGCTTGATGTAGACAAGGTTTCAGTGAGCATCAGCGTTACTTGCAGATTTGAAATCGATACCAAATAGCTGCCTGATTGCGGCAGTCACTTCATCTGAAAAATTCCGCCTTTCCGTGGCGGAATTTTTCATATTCCAGTGACCTGCCGTTTTTTTTCGTACTAAGAAGTAATTTTTTAAATATTTATTGTAAAACAATAAAATTTTGTATATTTGCAGTAATTATTTATCAAAACATTTGGATATGGAATGGTGGAATTCATTGAGCCTCCCTATGCAGATACTCTGGGGAGTGACTTTGGTAGCTTCTTTAATCTTTGTAATTCAGAGCATTATGACCTTTATCGGAGCCGATGCCGATTCTTCGGATTTTTCCACAGGCGATAGTGATCTCAGCGGGGCCGATGGTGTGGATTCCGATTCTGACAGCGGTTCCAACCTGCTAACATTCAGGAACCTTGTGAATTTCTGCATGGGTTTCGGCTGGTCCGCAATCCTGCTACAGCAGTCAATAGAGTCAGTGGCTGTCCTTATGATTGTGGCGGTTGCCATTGGCGTTGGTCTGGTTGCGGCAGTGATTTACCTTTTCAAGTGGATGAACTCCATGCAGCAGTCAGGTAACATCGATCTCTATCAGTGTGCAAGCGGCTGCGAGGGCAGCGTGTATCTCAGAATTCCCGCAGAGCGCAAAGGCGAGGGAAAGGTTCAGATTACCATCAACGGTTGTGTGAGGGAGTATGACGCTGTCACCGACGGGCCTGCAATACCTACCGGAGCCTGCATAAAGGTGGTTGAGGTTGTGAACAACAGCACGGTCCTTGTTGAGGAGGCCGGCGCCATGATAATTTGATGAACCATCGCTGTAGAAGAATATTAACCTTATAAATTATAGTATCATGTACATCTATCTTATTGTTATCATTGTAGTGGTTCTTTTCGTGAGCCTTTCAGCCATCATGGCAAGGTACAAGAGATGCCCTTCAGACAAGATTCTTGTAATCTACGGAAAAACAGGAAGAAACAAACAGGGTGGCATTTCATCTGCAAAGTGCGTGCATGGAGGCGCTTCATTCATCTGGCCTGTGTTCCAGAGCTATGCGTTCATGGACCTCACACCTATCTCTATAGAGTGCAACCTTACGAATGCGCTTTCAAAACAGAATATCCGAGTTGACGTTCCTTGCCGCTTCACCGTTGCAATTTCAACCGAGCCGGACAACATGACCAATGCCGCAGAGCGCCTTCTGGGGCTCTCAACCGAGGATATACGCAATATTGCAACGGATATTCTCTTCGGTCAGCTCCGTCTTGTGATTGCAACAATGGACATTGAGGAAATCAACTCAGACCGTGACAAGTTCCTTGCAAACGTAAGCACTAACGTTGAGGCCGAGCTCAGAAAAATCGGTCTGAAGCTTATCAACGTGAACGTTACCGATATACGTGATGAGTCCGGTTACCTCGAGGCTCTTGGAAAGGAGGCTGCGGCAAAGGCTATCAATGACGCCAAGAAGAGCGTTGCCGAGCAGAACCGCTACGGTGAGATTGGTAAGGCCGAGGCCGACAGGGACAAGGATATCAGAATTGCCGAAACATCAAGGGATACACGTATCAAGACCGCCGATGCCAATGCAAAGGCCGTTGAAGGTGAGAACAATTCAAAGATAGCAATCGCCCAGTCAGACGCACTGCGCCGTGAAAGACAGGCGGAGGCCGAGCGTCAGGCGGTAGCCGCTGAGAAGGTTCAGGCCGCAAAGGCGCTTGAGGAGGCTTACAAATCAGAGCGTGACGCCGAACTTGCACGTGCCGAGAGGGAGAAAGCCACACAGATGGCAAACATTGTGGTTGCAGCACAGATTGAGAAGGAGAAGGCAATCATTGAGGCCGAGGCTCTTGCAGAGCAGTTCAGAAGGAAGGCTCAGGGTGAAGCTGACGCCATTTACGCAAAGATGGAGGCTCAGGCCCGCGGTACTCTCGAGATTCTCTCAAAACAGGCCGACGGTTTCAACAGAATGGTTCAGGCCGCTGCAAACGATCCTCAGCAGGCAGTGCTCATGATGATAGCGGACCGCTTGCCGGAGCTTGTGAAGACTCAGGTGGAGGCAGTTAAGGGCATCAACATAGACAAGGTCACAGTCTGGGACAATGGCTCAGGCAAGGATGGAAAGACCGCAACCGCAAACTTCGTTTCAGGTCTCATGCAGTCAGTTCCACCATTGGAGGACCTTTTCAAGATGGCCGGAATGAACCTCCCTTCATATCTCAAGGGCAAGGACACTGAAAACGCTGAAGTCGTAGAAAACACTGAATCAGCAGAATGATTTTCCACCGGCGACAGTAATTCAAAATTTATAGAACTCAAGTTTCGCAAAGCGAAACACCCTTTTGAGGCATTTATGCCGATGAAAAAGTCCCTCTCTTTTGGAGAGGGATATAGGGAGAGGGTAAAACACCAGGAAAGTGCGAAACTTGAGTTATAGAATATCACCAGAGTATGGTAATAGTAAACATTGATGTAATGCTCGCCCGCAGGAAGATGTCCTGCGGGGAGCTTGCACAAAAGATAGGCATAACTCCCGCAAACCTTTCCATCCTGAAGACCGGAAAGGCAAAGGCAATACGCTTTTCAACAATGGATGCTATATGCAAGGCCCTGGATTGCCAGCCATCGGACATCTTCGAATGGCGGCCTGAGGAAACTTGATTGAAAAAATATAGTTCTATGTATTGCAAGGTAGTATAAATTATATATCTTTGTGCGAGAAAAACAGATTTATCAATTTACAACCAATAAATAATTTCAGACTTTTGATTATGAAAAAGTTATTTTGTGTTCTTGCTTTTGTGCTCGGCATGGTAGCCAGCGCATCTGCACAGTTCCTCAATCCACAGCAGCCGGTTCCTAACGACACCACAGTCGTAAGCGGCAAGTTGGACAACGGACTTACCTATTACATCAAACACAATGAGAAACCGGCTCAGAGAGCTGATTTCTATATCGTATCAAATGTTGGTTCAATCCAGCAGGACAGCACACAGGGCGGTCTTGCCCACTTCCTTGAGCACATGTGCTTCAACGGCCTCAAGGATTTCCCTGACAAGGAACTGTTCACATACCTCGAGGGCATAGGTGCAAAGTTCGGTGCCAACATAAATGCAGGAACAGGCATAGAGACAACATCTTACATGCTCAACAACATTCCTGTTACAAGAACAGGCATAGTTGATTCCTGCCTGCTCATTCTTCAGAACTATGGTGCATTCGTAACCTGTGACCCTAAGGCCATTGACGATGAGCGCGGAGTTATCATTGAGGAGAAGAGGACAAGGAATACAGCAAGCTGGAGATACCAGACCTTCATGCTGAACCATCTTGCCAAGGGAAGCAAATATGCTCTTGCTCTCGATGAACTCATTGGCAGCGAGGAGCAGCTGAAAACTTTCAAGCCACAGACACTCGTCGATTACTATCATACCTGGTATCGTCCGGACCTTCAGGCCATAATAGTTGTAGGAGACGTTGACGTGAACTATGTTGAGAACCAGATAAAGAAGACTTTCAACGTACTCCCTAAAAGGGAGAACCCTAAACCAAAGGAGTTTGTTAAAATCCCTGGAAACGAGCAACCGATTACTGGCGTGTTCACAGACAAGGAGTTCCCTCAGACCCAGGTGACAATGTTTTTCAAACAGGACCCTATACCTGTTGAGTACAGGAATCTTGGAATGGTTGTTCTTGTGGATCTTTACAAGGATGTGGCCAGCACAATCCTCAACGAAAGATTCAACGACATTGCCTCTAAACCTGATGCGCCTTTCCTCAATGCCGGAGCAGGCTTCAATTCAATGTTCGTAACACTTGATATGCTTTCGCTCAGCGTGCAGACCAAGGAAGATGCCATGGTTTCAGGCTTCCAGGCAGCTTTGAACGAACTCGAGAGAGCAAAGCGTTTCGGCTTCACAAACGCTGAGTTCGAGAGAGCCAAGAGCAATGTTCTCAAACGTTATGAGCGCGCCGCAGAGAATGAGGCAGGCCGTGAGAACGGTACAATTGTTTACGACTATATCAACGCCTTTACAAAAGGTTATGCATACCCATCTCCAAGCAAGGAGTATGAGATTGTGAAGGGCTATTTCGAGGTTGGCGCAGTAACACTTCCTGCAATTAACCAGCTTATGGCTCAGGCAATCGACTACAAGGATGTGGTTATTCTTGCAGCAGCTCCTGAGAAAGAGGGCATCAAACTTCCGGGCGAGGATGAACTCGTTGCTACTGTTGCCACAGCACAGGCTGCAGAACTTACAGCACCTGTTGAGGAGAACGCAAACGAGCCTCTCGTTGATGCAGCTGCTCTCAAGGGCTCCAAGGTAAAGAAAGTGTCCGAGGACAAGTTCGGCACACAGAAGGTCGTACTTGCCAACGGTGTTGAAATATACCTCAAGAAGACAGATTTCAAGAAGGACGAGGTGATGTTCAAGATTTATGTCGAGGGTGGAAAATCCGTTCTTTCAGACGATATGCTTCCAGTTTGGTCCGATGACCTTGGCAACGGCAGCATCTTCATTGCATACGCCGGACTTTCAAAGTTCCCGCAGCCTGCTCTTGAAAAGGCTCTTGCCGGTAAGGCCGCTCACGTATCACCATTCGTAAGCAATCTCTCAAACGGCATTTCAGGCTCCGGTTCACCAAAGGACTTCGAGACTATGATGCAGCTTGCATACCTGTATTTCGTTGATCCAAGATTCAATGCCGATGAAATCAACGTTGGCGTGAACATGGTCAAGCAGATGCTTCCTAACATTCTCAAGGACCCTAACACAATCTTTGGAATAGAATTCCAGAAGACATTGTTCGGCAACAGCCCAAGAAGACCTCAGCTGGACGAGAACTTCATGGACAAGGCAACTGTTGAGAAATTCGAGCAGTCTTACAGACAGCTGTTCAGCAATGCAAAGAATGCAAAGATGTTCATTGTAGGTAATGTTGAGCTTTCAGAAATCCAGCCAATGCTCGAGAAATACATAGGTTCCCTCCCAATGGGCAAGAAGGCTGTCAAGAAGACAGACAACGTTGCAATGCCTGTAAAGGGCAAGGTTGAGAATGTGTTCAAAGCACAGATGACAGCTCCTAAGACAACAGTAGGTCTGGTTTACAATGGAAACATTGAGTGGACTCTCAAGAATGCCGTTGCCATTTCAGCCTTGAAGAATATCCTTGACCTCACTTACACAAAGACCATCCGTGAGGAAGAGGGCGGTACATACGGTGTAGGCGTAGGCTCACAGCTTTCAGTATATCCTGAGTCACGCGCTATTGTCATCATGCAGTTCGATACGGATCCTGCAAAGGCCGACAAACTCTGCGCAAAGACAATCGAGGGCATTGAGGACATTGCTGCAAACGGTGTTTGCCAGGATTACATTGACAAGACACGTGAGACAATGCTCAAGAGCGTTCCTGAGCAGCAGATTACCAACGGCTACTGGCTCGGCGTGATAGACAGCTACGTTACCGAGGGTCACGATGTTGATACAGAGAAACTTGATACCATCAAGGAAGTTGTTACTTCAGACAATATCAAGGCTCTTGCAAACGCTATCCTTTCACAGGGTAACTTCGCAAAGATTATCATGAGTCCTGAGGCAGCTCCTGAGGCTGCTCCTGCAGAGGCAAAATAATCTTCTACTGCGATAGTACATTCTTCCGCTTGTTGCGGCAGACATACCTTCTTCCGCTTGATTGCGGCAGTCACTTCATCTGAAAAATTCCGCCTTTCCGGGGCGGAATTTTTTAGATTCCAGTGACCTGCCGCTGAATTTGGTCACGTTTTTTTTGTGAAAATGTGCCCGTTTCCCATTCCCAAAGTCAGTTTGCTAAAACAGCTTCCCGGATATATTCGTAAATGTAACTCTTCGGGCGAAAGAGTGTGAATAATTGGGAGATATTGCGTAACTTTGTATTATAACCATCGCAGTAAAATATTTAATAAAAGATAGATATGAAATATAATTTTGACCAGATTATCGAGCGCAGAGGAACTGATTGCTTGAAGTATGACAGAACGCCAAAAGATGTGATTCCGTTGTGGATAGCGGATATGGACTTTGCTACACCGGATTTCGTAATGGAGGCTATTCAAAAACGTTTGAGCTGCCCTGTGCTGGGATATCCTCAGATGCCAAAGGACTATTTCAAGACTATCGCCGGGTGGGTGAGGAAACTGCACGGGTGGAACGTGAAGCCTGAGTGGATGTGCTTTGTGCCGGGTATCGTTAAGGGTATAGGTCTGGTTGAATGGAGCTTGATTCCAAGAGGAGCTAAGGTTATCATCCAGCCGCCTGTGTATCATCCTTTCCGTCTGGTTTCACAGAAGAACGAGATGGAACTGCTGTACAATCCTCTGATTCCTGTATATGAGGAGGAGTGCGCCGCCGGTTGTGGAAAAGGCGCCGGAAAACGTCTGGTTGGCTATGAGATGGATTTCGAGTCATTGGAAAAGTGCATGGAGAACGGAGGAAAACTGCTCATCCTTTCAAATCCTCACAATCCTGCAGGTATCTGCTGGAGCAGGGAGACTCTTGAGAGAGTTGCATCACTCAGCGCAAAGCACGGCGTGCTCGTAATTTCCGATGAGATTCATGCGGAAATGGCTCATAAGGGCTTCAAACATATTCCTTTTGCAAGCGTGAGCGAGGAAGCCGCACAGAACAGCATCACATTCATGTCACCTTCAAAGACTTTCAACATAGCAGGTGTTGTTTCTTCATACGCAATCGTTCCTAATCCGGAATTGAGAAAACGCTTCTTCACATTTATGGAGGCGAACGAGCTGGACAATCCTTCCATCTTCTCTGCTGTGGTTACCATGGCGGCTTACAAGCATGGCGCTGACTGGAGAAGGCAGATGCTCAGGTACGTTGAATCCAATATTGCATACGTTGACAAATACCTCAGACGCAACATTCCGTGTGTGAAGGCTATGCTGCCGCAGGCATCGTTCCTGATCTGGCTCGATTGCAGCGGACTCGGACTCTGTCAGGAGAAACTGGTTAATTTCCTTGTAAAGAAAGCACATCTTTTCATGAACGATGGTACAATGTTCGGTCCTGAAGGAGCAGGTTTTGTCCGTCTGAACATTGCCTGTCCTCGCAGCGTTCTTACCCAGGCCCTTGATCAGCTCAGGGATGCTGTTGCCGCCATGAAGTGTTCGTGCAGAAAATAATATTTCAGCAGTGCTATGGCATTGTTGAATCTGGCAGGAACTTGATTCCTGGTTTTGAAGAATAACATGAAGGAAGAAGGAGGATTTGCCGGCTGGCAGGAGCGCAGTGAAATACTGCTCGGCAGTTCCGGGCTTGAAAGGTTGCGCGGTGCGTTCGTGGCTGTGATAGGCCTTGGCGGTGTTGGTGCATACGCCGCCGAAATGCTCGTGCGTGCGGGTGTGGGACGTCTGCTTCTGCTCGATTCGGACAGAGTGAGTGTTTCGAACAAGAACAGGCAGTTGCTGGCGCTGGATTCAACTGTTGGTCTCAGGAAATGTGATGTCATGGCCGCCCGTGCGCATGATATAAATCCTCAAGTTGAACTGATTCTTGTTGATGACTACATCCTGGGTGAAATCTATGATTCTTCACAGTCTGGCCAGGATGGTAAAACAGTTGCACAGATTCTGGATCCTTATAAAGCTTCCCTTGATTACGTGGTTGATGCCATAGATACGCTTTCTCCTAAGATTGCTCTCATCAAGTACTGCATGGACAACGCACTTCCGCTTGTCAGTTCAATGGGCAGCGGAGCAAAGATGGATGCAACGGCGGTGCGTGTGACCGACATCTCCAAATCGTATAATTGTCCACTGGCATATATACTCAGGAAGAAATTGCGCAAGCTTGGTGTGTCCAAGGGGTTCAAGGCGGTGTTTTCGGAGGAATTGCCTGACCGTAACGCAATAGTACAGGCAGAGGAACGCAACAAGAAGTCACAGGTGGGCACGATATCGTATCTTCCGGCGGTGTTCGGCTGCGTTTGCGCCCAGACTTGCATCAAGGGCATCCTTGATTATTGATATTTCACACGGTTTCATATTTTCGAGCAGGTTTGGCCACCCAACCTGCTCGTTTTGCCGGAAAACTTGGGATTCGAGCAGGTTTGACCCCTCAACCTGCTCGTTTTGCCTGAAAACTTGGGATTCGAGCAGGTTTGGCCCCTCAACCTGCTCGTTTTGCCTGAAAACTTGGGATTCGAGCAGGTTTGGCCCCCCAACCTGCTCGTTTTGCCAAAGCTACCGGAGTAACCCTCAGTTTATTAGGATTTGTGCGAGGTAAGCCTTAATTTTGCGGATTAATAAGAAACTTATAACCATCGAGGTAAAAGAATATGGAAAAGAATTACAAAAGACATTTGATTACAGCTGCGCTGCCATACGCAAACGGTGGCGTTCATATAGGACATCTTGCAGGTGTTTACGTACCTGCTGACATTTATGCGCGCTACCTCAGGCTCAAGGGCGAGGATGTGAAGTTCATCTGTGGAAGCGACGAGCACGGTGTTCCTATCACCATAAAGGCAAAGAAGCTCGGATGCACTCCACAGGACGTTGTGGACAAGTATCACAAGATTATCAAAGAGTCTTTTGAAGGTCTCGGAATAAGTTTTGACATATATTCAAGGACATCAAGCGATATTCACAGCAAGACCGCCAGTGATTTCTTCCGCAAGCTTTACGATGATGGCAAGTTCATTGAGAAAGAGTCCGAACAATTCTTTGACGTTGAGGCCAATACCTTCCTGGCAGACCGTTATATCACAGGTACCTGCCCAAAGTGCGGTGCTGAAGGCGCATACGGTGACCAGTGTGAGAAATGCGGATCGACTCTCAGCCCTGATGAACTTATCAATCCTAAATCCGCAATCAGCGGCAGCGAACCAATCAAGAAGAAAACCAAACACTGGTATCTGCCGCTTGACAAGTACGAGCAGTGGTTGCGCGAGTGGATTCTCGATGGTCACAAGGAGTGGAAGACCAACGTTTACGGTCAGTGCAAGAGCTGGCTGGACGGCGGCCTCCAGCCAAGAGCCGTGAGCCGTGACCTTGAATGGGGCGTTCCTGTTCCTGTTGAGGGAGCTGAAGGCAAGGTTCTTTACGTATGGTTCGATGCACCTATAGGTTACATTTCCAACACCATAGAACTTCTCGGCAACGATTGGGAGAAATGGTGGAAGAGCGAGGACACAAAGCTCGTTCATTTCATTGGCAAGGACAATATTGTGTTCCACTGCATAGTTTTCCCAAGCATGCTCAAGGCTCACGGCGGATACATCCTTCCTGAAAACGTTCCGGCAAACGAGTTCCTTAACCTCGAGGGCAGAAAGATTTCCACATCCCGCAACTGGGCAATCTGGCTGGACGAATACCTCAAGGATTTCCCTGGTCAGCAGGACGTTCTGAGATATGTTCTCTGTGCCAACGCACCGGAGACCAAGGACAACGATTTCACCTGGAAGGATTTCCAGACCAGGAACAACAGCGAGCTCGTGGCCATATACGGAAACTTTGTGAACAGGGCCATTGTCCTCACACACAAATATTTCGCCGGCAAGGTTCCGGCAATCACTACTCTGCAGGACATAGATAAGGAAGTGCTTGCACAGCTTCCTCAGTTCAGAACAGAACTAGAAAAGAGCATCAGCACATACAGATTCCGCGAAGCCCTCAAGACCGCAATGGACATTGCCCGCCTTGGCAACAAGTACCTCACCGACACAGAACCTTGGAAACTGGCCAAGACAGATATGGAGCGCGTAGCCACCATCCTGAACGTATCGCTTCAGATATGTGCCAACCTGGCGATAGCATTCGAGCCTTTCCTGCCATTCTCTTCTGCAAAACTAAGAGCCATGCTCAATATGGAGAAGCTTGAATGGAACAGTTTCGGTTCATCTGAAATCCTTGCGGCAGGTTCGCAGCTCAACAAGGCGGAACTCATGTTCGCAAAGATTGAGGACGAGGTTATTGATGCGCAGCTGAAGAAACTGGCCGATACCGACGCAGCCAACCAGGCCGCAGCGGAGGCGGAGGCAGCTGCCGCACCTGTGAAACCTGCTCCTCAGAAAGAGGAATGCACTTTTGACGAGTTCGGCAAAATGGATATCCGTACAGCCACAGTTCTTGAAGCTGTCCGTGTTCCTAAGACAGACAAACTTCTCAAACTCACAATAGACACAGGCATTGATACACGTACGATAGTTTCAGGTATTGCTGAATATTATTCCCCTGAGGACATGCTCGGCAAGCAGATATGTATTCTTGCCAACCTGCAGCCAAGGAAAATACGTGGTATTGAGAGCAAGGGCATGATACTCATGGCCAAGAATGAGAAGGGCGAAATGAAATTCGTCACTCCGGAGAAACTCATTGAGAACGGTGCCTGCGTGGGCTAACCGCTGATCAGATAGAATATCTACCAGAGGCTTCAAGCAGTTGCTTCTTGACGTTGTTGAATCTTGCAAGAGTCTTCATCAGTTTGAGAAGAAGCTTGGAGTCTCCGTTGTTCTGTACCTTCTCGATTTCTTTCTGAACTTCCTGGCATTTTTGTGAAACAAGTTTTGCCTTGTAAATGCAGATGCATTTTGGAATGACCTTGCCAAGCATCACGTTTTCAGGAACGATTGACTTGTTGAACTCCTTGATTGTTATTTCGTACGGCTGAACGAGCAGATTCGCTGTGAATGCGGCAATTTCCGCCTGAGGGTGGTTCAGAAAATGGTTGATTATCCTGTTCTGGCTCTGGCCGTTCATTGAGAAATACTCCTCGTATACAGTCCTGAGCATAGGACACTGCATCTGAATGTTGTCACATTCAAGATAACTCTTTATATACTGTTCAACTATCTCAGCTTCCGGAACTTCCTGCCCATATACGGCTTCACCCGGATAGAACTCGCTTTTTCCGAACTTGAGCAGGTAATAGATGATTTCCTCCTCACTTTCCTTGCAGAATGCCCAAGGTTCCTTTACGAATCTCCCGGCATCAGCGTTTTTGCCATATCCATATGCCGGGACAGCAGCAGCGGCGTTACCGGTGTCATAGCCGCCCTCTGCCGGGAAATCATCACCGTCATTGCTTTGACGGGCATCCATGGCGGCCAGCCTTTCGCGGCGCAGGGCCTCTGAATGCTCGCGCGCATCCTCCTTTATCTTGTTTTCAACCACGCGCTGGTGCGCCTTGCCTATTTCTGAAGAGAGCAGGCCTGCGTCAAGAGACAGTTTCTTTGCTGTACTGTCGGTGTACAAAGTCCTGAGAATAGGGTCAGGAATCAAAGCTATTGAGTTCACAAGCTCCGCTATGACGCGAGAACGGCGTATAGGGTCTCTTTCCAGGTTCTCATCAGCGGCCAGGATTCTGTATTTGAAGTCTATGAAGTCCTCCGCGGCCGATTCAAGGAATTGCTCCAGCTCTGTCTGGCTGTGCTTCCTTGCATATGAATCAGGGTCCTCACCATCCGGGAAAAGGGCTGCCTTTACATTCATGCCTTCCTTGAGGAACATGTCTATTCCTCTGATGGAAGCCTTGATGCCCGCCCAGTCACCATCGTAAAGTACTGTAATATTGTTGGTGAAGCGCTTGATGAGTGCAATCTGGCCCGATGTAAGGGAAGTGCCGCCGCTGGCAACAACATTCTCCACTCCGCTCTGGTGGAACTGGATTACATCGGTGTAGCCTTCAACCAGATAGCAGTTGTCCTTCTTTGCAATCGCACTCTTGGCCTCAAAGATTCCGTACAACGATTTGTTCTTTACAAAGATCTCGCTCTCAGGTGAGTTCACATATTTGGCCTTGGTCTTGTCTGAAGTAAGGATTCGTCCTCCAAAAGCAATCACCTTTCCGCTTATTGAGTGCCATGGGAACATCACACGCCCGCGGAAACGGTCGAACAAATCGCCGCGCTCCTCGCTCTGGCAAACAAGTCCTGTCTTTATCAGATGCTCTGTCTTGTATCCCTTGAGCTGCGCCTGGGTTGTGAATGCGCGTGCGGCGTCAGGCGAATATCCCAGGCCGAACTTGCGCATTGTCTGTTCGGTGAAACCGCGTTCCTGGAAATAGCTCATTCCAATGTAGCCGTCCTTTGGATCGTGCAGCTTTGAAGCAAAGAAATCCTTGGCAAAATTGTTGACAATCAGCAGTGATTCGGTAAGCAGCCTGCGCTGGACATCTTCCGGATTCTCATTGCTCTCGCGGATTTCAATGCCGTATTTGCGCCCGAGATATCTGAGGGCCTCAACGTAGCTGATATGTTCGTGCTCCATCAGGAACGACACGGCGCTGCCGGCCTTGCCGCAACCGAAGCATTTGAATATGCCCTTGGTAGGCGACACACTGAAGCTCGGAGTCTTCTCGTTGTGGAAAGGGCAGCAGGCAATCAGGTTTGCGCCCCTTCTCTTGAGGCTCACAAAATCGCCCACAACCTCCTCAATCCGGGTTGCTTCAAGAATCCGCTCTATGGTCTGCTGGTCAATCATTCTTTTGCAAAGATAATCAATCTTTAATACTGAAATGATTCCCGGCACTTTTTTGGTTGCAAAATATGGCTTTGCTTCCTAACTTTGCAAATTAGGGTATTATTGAATAATGTAAAATGCAGGAGAAGACACCGTTGATAGGCATGAATCTGGACAGACTCCAGGAAATTGTTCTCGAGGAAGGCTTGCCGAAATTCACCGCCAGGCAGATAGCCCAGTGGATTTATGTGAAGCACTGCCGCTCCATTGACCAGATGAGCAACCTTTCCAAGGCTGCCCGCGAGCGCCTGAGCCAGAAATATGAAGTGGGTGTCCCTGCTCCTCTCATGGTGCATACCAGTGCCGATGGTACAAAGAAATATCTCTTTGGAACCCACACGGATATGGCCGTAGAGGCGGTTATGATACCTGATGGCGAGCGCGCCACTCTCTGCGTATCCTCGCAGGCGGGATGCAGGATGGGATGCCGTTTCTGCATGACAGGCAGGCAGGGCTTTCACGGCAATCTGAGCACTGCGCAGATAATAGGCCAGTTCCTTGGAGTAGAGGAGCATGACCGGCTGACCAATACCGTATTCATGGGAATGGGCGAGCCAATGGACAACCTTGAGGCTGTGCTGGGTGCTCTGGAAATACTTACTGCTCCCTGGGGCTTCGCCTGGTCTCCGAAAAGGATAACGGTGAGCAGCATAGGCGTAATTCCAAATCTGAAGGTTCTTCTGGACCAGACAAAGGTTCATATAGCAATATCACTCCACAATCCATTCCCATCGCAGCGTATGGAACTCATGCCAATGGAGAAGGCCTGGCCGATTGAAAAAGTGCTGGCACTGCTCAGGCAGTACGATTTCACAGGACAGCGCAGGGTGAGTTTCGAATATACCATCTTCAGTGGATTGAATGATTCAAAGGTCCACGCCGATGCCCTGATAAGGCTGCTCAGGGGACTGGAGTGCAGGGTGAATCTGATACGATTCCACGCAATTCCGGACTCTCCCCTGAAAACGGCTCCGCTCAGTGCAATGGAAATGTTCCGTGACAGAGTGTCCGCAGGGGGAATAACGGCAACCATACGTGCTTCACGCGGAGAGGACATATTCGCCGCATGCGGCCTTCTGAGCGGAGAACATAGAAATGGCAGTAATGACTTGTAAAAATAAATCATATATGGTGAAATACAGATATATCAGGATATTTCTTGCAGTGCTTGTATCCATAAGCATATCGTCCGGTGTCAGGGCACAGGTGGTGCTGGCACCCAATGCTTCAACCCAGGTTGCGGTTCAGGCGGGATTGGAACCCAATACCCTGGCCGATCTGGCGGACGGGCAGGTGGAAGCCTATCAAATGAAACATCATAATGATTCCACGTCCAATACCTGGGCCGACAGGGCAAAACTGAATATCAAAATGACCAAGGATACGGTCTTTGTAATGCCTGAGCATCTTCGTGCACAGAAAACCAGACCGAAAGTGGCTGTGGTGCTTTGCGGTGGAGGAGCAAAGGGCGCCGCTCATGTTGGCGTGCTCAAAATCATTGAAGAAATAGGAATCCCTGTTGACATGGTTGTTGGAACAAGTATCGGAGGACTTGTTGGCGGAATGTATGCAATAGGTTACAAGGCCGATGATATTCAGGAAATGTTCAAGACAATGGACTGGAAATTCCTGCTGAGCAATGTGGCTGTGCGAAGGGATGCTTCTTTCAGGGCAAAGGAGGATGACCAGATATATGTGTTGAAGGTTCCTTTCTACGGGTTCCTTCAGGAAAGGGAATCAATGCTGAACAGTGGAATGGTCAACGGTCAGAATGTGTTCAATGTGCTGAACGGATATGCAGGAGGATACAGGGACTCCCTCAGGTTCGATCAGCTGCCAAAGGAATTCGCCTGTGTTGCAACTGACCTTTCTTCCGGAGCCAGGGTAGTGCTCAGGGAGGGCTCGCTTCCAAAGGCAATGCGCGCCACAATGGCAATACCTGGATTCTTTGAGGCGGTGGAACTGGACGGCAGGGTATTGGTTGATGGAGGAGTGGTTGACAATTACCCGGTTGACGTTGCCAAGAGCTTAGGGGCGGATATAGTTATAGGAGTTGATATCTCGGATGAACTGTACACCAATGATGAACTTAAGTCTCTTACGAATGTGGTCCAGCAATTGATCAGCCTGCTGGGCAACGATACCTACAAGCAGAACATAGAACAGACGAATATTTACATAAAGCCTGATATGGCTGGTTACAGCACCTTCTCCTTCAACAGGCAGGCAATTGATTCGCTCATAGGAAGGGGAGAGGCTGCCGCCCAGTACAAATATAAGGAACTGGCATCGCTGGCAAGACAATTGAAGGAATACAAGGAGGAGCCTCCTATGAGAAACAATGTCAGAACGTATAATGCGGTCCCGATTTCAAAGGATATGTTCTATATATCCGATATAGAAGTCAATGGAGTGAAACCTGAACATGTACGCTGGATTCTGAAAAGAGGAGCTCTGCTCAAGGGGGCGAACAAGCACAAGACCAACAGCGTGCCGTACAAGCAAGTTCTCACAGGCGAGGATATAGACAAGGCCATATCAAGATTCTATGGTACCGGTGCATTCAATTCGGTGACATATTCAATGAAAGGTAATGATCCGCAATACCCTGATACCCTTGTGATCAATCTCACACCGGGACCTGCAAATGAACTGGGGCTGGGAGTCCGCTATGACACTGAAGAGGCTGCCGCAGTCCTTCTGCATATGGGAATACATACAAAAGCTTTGTTCGGTCCGTCGCTCGGACTGACTTGCAGATTGAGTTACAATCCTTATATAAAGGTCAATGGAGCATACACTTTCCAGCATTTCTCAAAAGTCAACCTGGAATATCTGTTCAAATATGAGGATGTAAGCATTTATGACAGCGGAAAGATAACCTCGCATCTGCGTTTCAATGCACAGAGAGTTTCGTTCTATCTGTCCAACCTGTACCTGAGGGATTTCAACATGGGGGTGGGCGTGAGATACCAGAACTATCATACAGATGACTTCCTTCATCATGAATATGAATTTGCCGGCACCGACCTGAACTTCGTAAGCGCTTTCGGCAAGTTCCAGTTTGATGACCGTGATTCCAAGTATTTCCCTACAGGCGGAGGTTATGTGGATGGTATGTATGAACTTGTTTTCGGCGATGTTGGTTCGAACGATCACTGGTTCTCCACATTCCGCATCAGGGCGAATACTACTATCAGTTTTACCGACAGATTAACCTTAACACCAGAGATTTCCTACAGAATGGTGGGTGAGAATGGATCAATGTGGATTCCTTACAACAACTATGTGGGAGGTGCCGAGCACGGAAGATACATTGATCATCAGATAGGTTTTGTTGGAATCAACAATATTGAGCTGGTTGAGGACTATGTCCTGGTAGGTTCTGCTTCTCTGAGATGCAGGCTGTGGAGGAAGCACTACGTATCCGCACTTGCAGCATGGCTGCGTACTTCAGATATTTTCGAGTCAATGTTCAATACGGACGGGCGGGGCTATGGAGGATACGGATTGCAGTACCAGTACAGCACGCCGCTGGGTCCTATAGGTTTGACTGCACAATATTCCACTTTCAGCAGAAATACCAGTTTGTATCTCTCTCTGGGATATTATTTCTAGTGCGTCCTTGATTAGGGGCAAGGCGTTGATAATATTGCCGAGGAACCTTGCTATGTAACAGCATGCAAGTATCAGAAGCGGGAAATGAGCGGATCATTTGAAGATAACTGCAAGGACAGGCATAGTCCGGATGACGGCGTTTTGGAAAAGTCGCTGGTGAGGGCTATGAAGCTATGTTCGCGAAGCGAAAAGTGCAGTTCGCAGATACGTCAGTATCTTCAGAGACTTTCGTTTACGTCTCAGAAAGGCAGATGCAGGTGTGAACACACCGAGTGCGAAGACCCTGCGCAAGCAAGTTGCTCAAGCGGTACAGCAGGTATCCGACGCTTGGAACCGGAGGAAATTGAACTGGTGCTGAAACGTCTTGAAGAGGAAGGCTTTGTTGATGACCGCCGCTTTGCTCTGGCGTATGCAAAGGACAAGATGCATCTTTCAAGATGGGGTGGCATCAAGGTGCGCAACTGTCTCGTTCATTTTGGAATAGACAGCAAGTTGATTGATGAAGCACTCTCCACAGCCGATGAATCAGGTCAGAAGGATAATCTGCACCTGCTTATTGAAGGTAAATTGCGTTCATTGCTCAGGAATGAGAATCTGCATTCCCTGAAATATGAACATAAGCAGAAAATATATGCCAAGGTGGTCCGTTATGCCATAGGCCGCGGGTACGGATACAGTGAAATAATGGCTGAACTTGGCACAATTTTTGTGCAGCAGGACTGAGTCTTTTTTTATGTTATTTTAATTATGAAATCATTATCAATGCATTTGAAAACTGTTCTTCTTGAGCTGGCTGTCCTTGCACTGATGCTATGCTCCTGCAGCAACAATGATAAATCCGAAAAAATAGGTCATAGAGCATACGAAGACGGCAACAGCCCTGCATATCTGATGAATATGGAAATAGATTCTACTAACGTTCTTAAGGAAACATATCTGTATTCCTGCATTAATTCCGGCTCAGGCAGCAACTTGAAGATTGACAGCCTGTTCCTTGACCGCTATTATATTCCTGCACTAACTGCTGAAGATTCCAGTGCCATGAACTTGCGGCCTTGTATGATATTCGTGTTCGGCGGCGGTTTCAGCCATGGCGCCCGTGACAGGGAGAAGTATCTTGACTATTTCAATTATCTGGCTTCACAGGGATATAATGTTGTCTCTATTGACTACCGGCTTGGACTGCAGGCTCCTTTCGAGAAGAAATCAAATAAGATTGCGTTCGCAAAATATGCCGTGAACAGATTCGTCTCAAGCGTTGACATGGCGGTTGAGGATCTGTACAATGCCACCAAGTACGTGTTGAGCAAAAGCGCAGAGTGGGGGATAGACCCTTCACAGATTTTCATCTCCGGGTCCAGCGCAGGAGCCATCACTGTGCTTCAGGCGGAATATGAGCTTTGTGCAGGCCGCTGCAAGGTCCTTCCGGAAGACTTTGACTATCGCGGTGCAATAGCATTCTCAGGAGCGATAGTTCTCAGGAAAGGCAAGCTCGACTGGGGCAGGAGGCCTTGCCCTGTCTTCTTCTTCCACGGCGATGGCGATTCAAATGTGCCTTTCGGCAAGGTTTCCACTCCGTGGTGCTCCCTCAACGGCTCTTCAAGAATTGTGGCCAGCCTCGATGATTTCAACAAATCCGTTGACAAGCGTGCCCGCAAGGTCCTGAAGAAACTCAATATGAACTTATCTGAAAATTCAAAAGGTTCTTCTTCTGCGGGCTTGTCTGTAAAGTCCGGAACCGGAGCAACTGCAGCACACAATGCCGGCGGTGAAGAAATCGAATCTCTCATCCGCGAATATGAGAAAGCGGGACTGGAATACGCATCATATACATTCTACAGCTATGAGGGAGTGGATCACTCATTGGCGGAGAAGCCTATGTATGAGAACCTGCCGCAGATTATGCTGTTCCTCAACGAATGCCGCTGCGCACCGCTCAAGGAACTGCCTGTATGCCAGACAATGAGGATGCAGGACCGCAGACGCCCGCCTGAAAAATATAAGATAGGCGTATTCGACTACTTCAAGTCAAACTATGGCAACTGATAGCGGTGGCCGGTTGCTATTATTCCCTCTGGAACCGTTTGGCGAGTTTGTGTCTTTGGTGTCTTCTGGCGTCCTCTGTTGATTTCTGGTGAGCTGGTGCCTTCCGGCATCCTCTGTTGCCCTTTGGTGAGCGCAAACCCCTGATACTGGTAGGGTTTGCGCTCAGTGGATTTTGCAACTATCTGATAATCAATATTGTTTTTCTGGTAAGTGTGCTCAAACCCCACCACTTTAAGGGGTTTGCGCTCAGTGGATTTTGTAACCGTCTGATAATCAATAGTGCTTTTCTGGCAAGTGATCTCAAACCCCTCGCACAAACGAGGTTTGCGCTCAGTTGGTATCTGAAATAACAAGCCCAAGGAGAGCAATTACCTCTTCACGTTTCATACTTAGGATGCGGGCCAGCTGCTTGGGGGAAGCAAAGGTTTTCTTCCGTAAAGCGGGGAGCAGACTGATTTTCTCATCTTTTGTGA